>DATARB010000156.1:0-5849 GCA_036264375.1 Pseudolabrys sp. | reverse complement strand
CTCACCGGCTCGCGCTTGCGGCCAATGCTCTCAGAGGCCGGCGCGCGCGGCTTGCGCTCGCTGCCGCCGGACGTCGCGCAGATGATCGACCGCATGAAAAACGCGCACGGGCTGTAGCAAGCGGCGCGAGCACCCGGTGCTCGAGGGCGCGCACGCCAATACTGCACCGCAACAAGCCCATTCGGGCCTTACTAAACCAATAGTTGACCGTTATATTATCGTCGCGTAATACGTTTGACCGCTTTAGTCGCAGCACATCGTCAATTCTTCGAGAATGCGGCTGGCAATGGTAGCTGGTTTAACGATCGCGGGTTCGGAGCGGCAGAGCATCGGCGAAGCTCTGCTCGTCTATATCTACAGGGCGCTCGGCAAGCCGCGAACCACGTCCTACTTCCACGTCAAACTGCTAGACGTCCTCGTCAAGAGCGCACGAGACTCCTACCAGCTCGCCCTCAGCATCCAGTGGGCGCACGGCACCAATTCGATCCGGCCGTTCGATCGCAGATCGACCTTGGACGATCATCCCGACGCGCCTGAGTGGGCCGCGAAGGAGGCCTTTGCACGAGGGCAAGCGTTCGCCTTCCTGTCGAAGGAAGCAATCGCGCACATCGCATCGATGACGATGGAAAAGCGTCGCCAGCTCGAAGCAATCGCGGCCGACATTTTCCCCGACCATGAAGCCATCGCCGGAAGCGATCCGCTGTATTCAGGAGCTCACCAAGCCGCCGGCAAAGCCTATCATACAGACGAACGTAACCGCTACGTGGAGCGGCCGAAAAAGCCCACGGATAGGGTCGAGTCCGAAATCTATGCCCTTGAGAAAGCCCTTGGCGACATCCTTTCGGATTCGGACCTCGAGGCCAACGAACGCCACCGACTCGAGACGGAATTGCAAGACATCCTGATCGGCCGGCTTGAACTCGAGCGGCCTCAGATCAACACCGAATTGCTCTATAGAGTGATGCGGCGAGGGCTAAGCAAGTTGAGTGAATGGAGCGCCTCTGCGATCGTCGGGAAACTTGCCGAAGGAGCATTGACGTCCCTCATACTCGCTTTCCCGCTTCTGAAATAGCGCGCGGCCAAGCTGCAACACATTAGCCGTTTTTCTATCCCGCCTGCGCCGCCGTCTTTGTGCGCGCCTTCCACGGATAAATGCCCGCCAGCAGCACGGCCAGAATGCCGGTCAAAAATACGCCGTCGAATGTCCCGGCGCCGCCGATCGAGGCAACCGGCGCGCCCAGTCCCTGAACTTTATCGAGGTTCAAGAGATCGGCGCCGATGAGCGCGCCGAGACAGCCGCCAATATAAGCGAGCCGCGCGGCGTCTTCGCGCGACAGAAGCAGAGCGACGACCGCGGCCGCGATCGTCGGCACGAACATCGGTTCCGCGATGCCGATGCCGGGCACCGGATAAGCCAGCCAATGGCAGACGAAGGCGACGCCGGCGACCGCCAGCGCGCCCTTGATCCACAAATTGTATTTGATCGCCAGATAGAGCGACATCAACGCGGGAAGCACGGCGCCGCCGATGTTCACCGCGAGCAAGGTGCCCGGCCAGTTCACCACCACCGGGACCACGTATTGCACGCCGAAGAAGTCGATGACCTGACCGGACAGCACATGCTGCTCCGGCAAGTACGTGAGGGGAACATTGAAATAGCTGCCGATCAGCGAGCCGAACAGCAGCAGCATGGCGGCGCCGGAACTCAGACCGAGACTCATGTAGGCGTAGCGCAGCACGCCGACCTGGATGAGCACGATCACGACGACGAAGATGCCGACGAGAATGGCGAAGAAGCCGGGCGTCAGCGGCAGGTAATGATAGGGGCTCAAATGCATGCGTACACCGCGAAGGGCCTTACGGGGCCGCCGCGCCTCTGGTCAGCAGCCGGTGCAGATGTTCGGGACGTCGGCGAAGGGATCGACCGCGCGCGGGCCGTCCGCCTCTGATCGCTCGTCGTGGCGGACAGCGGGCGGCAGGCCGTTCAGCGTTGGCTGACGGTGACCGACCGGCGCCTGCCACACCGAGCCGAGGCCGTTGGTGCTGTTGCCGTTGACCAACGGGCGGTCCTGGGTCGTAGCCGGAGGCGGTGCATTGCCGGTTGCCGGCGCGGGGGAGTCTTGCGCCACCGCCGTGCTCGTCAGCATCGCCAGAAAGATGACTATCGTAAAGGTTCGCATCGGGTGCTCGCTTTGCAGCCCGCTCTGCCGGAAAACGCGGCACCGGGCCGCAGGTTGCATTCGATGGATGCTTCCCAGCTTTCCGCTGCGTCACAGTTTCGTGCGTGGAGCGCCGAAAGTTCCGGCCGGGAACACGCGTCGCTTCTTCCGCGTTAGGCCCGCGTGCTGAACGCGGCCGCGGCGGGCGGGTCGCGCCAGTTATTCTTTTGCATGGGAGGACGAGAATGCTACGACGAAGCGTTGCTCTGAGTACCGCGGCGGGTCTTGCGATGATCGGATTGTTCGCCGCGAGCCCGGCGAGGGCCGAACCCGATTACCGCGTGATCCAGTGGGACCTCACCCGCATCTGTCAGATCTACGATTTCGGATTCGGTGGACGGCCGATTCCGTCGAACTACCGCACGCTCACGCCGCCGCTGGCGACCTTCACCGCGGCGCTGCGCGCGAAGGAAGCGCTCTATCATCACGGCCGCTGCCTTATTTAATTGGGCTGGCCTGAGTGCGGGGCGCCGGACCGGCGCCCCGCACTTTCCATTTAGGCGTGGCGCCTTGCGCCCTTACGAGTTCGTGCCCGCGTACGCGCGCCCTTGCGTGCCGCCGCCGAACGCCCCGCCTGCCCTTTTGTCTTGGAGGCTTTGCGCGCCGTGGCCGAACGCGACGCGGCGCTTCGTCGTGACGCCGCGCTCTTTGTTTGCCGCGACAGTGCGCGATGCGAAGCCGCCCGGCGCGGTTCGTGTTTGAGCACATTCTTCACCGCGCGCGCCACCCGCGGCCGCTTCGTCGCCTTGCGCTTGCCCTGCCCGACTTCGTAGGCATACTCCGCGCTGCGCCGCGTGCTGCGTTTCACGCGTCCGCGCTTCGGCGGCGGCAGATCGACGCCGGCGCGGCGCGCCTCCGACAGGCCGATAGCAATCGCCTGCTTGGTCGAACGGGCGCCGTGCTCGCCGCGGCGGATCTTGTCGATCTCCTCGTGCACGAATTCGCCCGCCTGGGTCGATGCAGATTTTCCCTCGCGCTTGTCCTCGCGCGCCTTCTGAATGATGCGTTTGTCCGGCATGGTCGAGCCTCCGGTTGCGTTGATGCCGCAGTGCTGTCGTCAGCCGCCGCGCGAGTTCGCGCAGCGTGTCGCAACTGCGGTTTCTGGCCCAACGCACGAAAACGCGAAATTGATCCAGCCCCGAGGATGTTAGAACTTGTAATCGAGGATGTTGCCGTCGTCGATCTGGTCGGACACGTCGCGGTCCATGTCCTGGATCAACTCGCCTTCCTGCGTCACGCCGGGCGCGAGCGTCATCTGCAACTGCGCCTTCGCACGCATATCGCGGAAGGCCTTCATCGCCGTCTCATTGCCGACGAAGACGCACTTGCAGAGCTCCGGATCGGAATAGACGTAATAGCGCCGGCCGTCTTTCATGCGCGTGACGAACTTGCGCGGCGGCAACAGCCGCGCGGCGGCGAGCTTCTCCGGCGTGTCGGCGGTGCGCATGATGAAGCCGGCGTCTTCCAGATGCATGTCCTTGCCCTCCTGCGCCGCGGCGGGATCGCCGAGGGAGCCGAACAGCAGAAGCGCGAGCAAGCGTGTGTGCTGGTATCGCATGATGATCGCCCCGATGAGACCGCAAGCGTCTCACTGTCGGCCATCCGGGGCAAGCACGGCGGGGCGTACGCGCCTTCGCAGGCATTTTACCCGCGCAACCAAGCCTTACCGTGGTACGTTGGAGAACATGAAGACCCGTGCAATGTGAACGGCACCCACAAGGCAATCCAAGAAGGTCCACTATGTCCGATGTCACTTACGAGATCGTCCAGCACGACGGCGGCTGGGCCTACAAGGTCGATGGCGTTTTCTCCGAGCCTTTCCCGACGCACGCCGCTGCGCTGAAGGCGGCGGAAGCAGCCGCCGCCGAGCAGCGCGTGCCCGGTCAGACCGAGGAAATCCAATACGAGGATACCAAGGGCCGCTGGCACACCGAAACGGCGCCCGGCAGCGACCGGCCGGCCACGCACGTCAAAGACAAGGGCTGAGACGCCGCTTGGGCGGAGAGGCTTTCGCGGAAGGGGCCGCGCACGGAACGTGCGCGGCCACCTCGTAGCCTCTTCAGCCCGCAACGCTGATGTTGAGCTCCTTCACCAGCCGCGCATACTTTTCAGAATCCGAGCGTGCCAACTGGCCGAGTTGCTCGGGCGTGCCGCCGATCGCTTCCATTGAACCCTTCTCGAAGTTCGCCAGCAGTTTCGCATCGGTGAGCGACTTCGCGATTGCCGCGTTGGCTTGGGCGATCAGTTCGGCCGGCATTCCCGCCGGGCCGAAGGCGCCATACCAGCTTTCCAGCACGAGGCCCTTATAGCCCGCCTCCTCCAACGTCGGGATATCGCTCAGCGTTGGCGCCCGCTTGGCAGAGGTCTGCGCGATGATCTTGATGGCTCCGGATTTATGATGCTCGATCAGCGCGGTCGGGCCAAGGAAGGCCGACTTCACGTGGCCGGCGATCAGATCGCCAACCGCAGCCCCGGCGCCGCGATAGGGCACGTGCTCGAGCTGGATGCCGGCCGTCTTGGCGAACCAGGCGCCGACCACGTGCTGGTTGGAGCCAACGCCGGAGCTGGCAAAGGCGAGGCCCGGATTCTTCTTCGCGTAGGCGACGTACTCCGCCACCGAGTTGACGCCGAGCGATGGATGCACGGCAAAGGCCTGTGGTTGATGGCTGACGCCGATGATCGGCAACAAGACCTGAGTGTAATCGTAGCTCAGCTTGAGAATGTGCGGCGCGCTGGCGGCGTTGTCGTTGGTGAAGAGGATCGTGTAGCCGTCGGGCGTCGCCTTCATCGCCGCATCCATGCCGATAGTGCCGCCTGCGCCGGTGCGGTTCTCGACAAAGAACTGCTGGCCCAGCGTGTGCGAGAGCACTTCGCCGCATTGCCGAGCAGCGAAATCGAGAGCGCCCCCAGGCGCCAGTGGCACGATCATGCGCACCGGCCGGTTTGGCCAGGCCGAATCCGCGATGGCCGGAAGTGTCAGCCCCGGCAGGGCGGCGCCCGCCAAAGCCAAGCCTGCCGCTCCGGTCATGAAACTACGGCGTCCAATGGTCGTCATATAGCCTCCCTCGTTTTGAATGTTTTTATGTCGGCATCCTTGCATAGCCGCGCGGCAAGATCATCCCCGGCGTCATCGGCAAGCGATCGGCCATGCCAGGATTTAATTCTGGTGCTGCCGGCCTCGACGATCATGATCGGTAACGCCCCGCAGTTCAGCATGGGCTTTGCCGACGTGTTGCTCGGCCCTCGTGTGGCACGCACGCCGGAGACGCGCCTGCGTTTCGCCCGCCTCGCGACAGCGATGGTCGCCGTCATAGCCGGTTGCGCGGCGGCGTCATTTCTCACCTGGGTCTATGGCTTCCGGTCGGTGGCGCTGCCGGTCATCGTCGCTGCGGTTGCCGCAGCGCTGCCGATCGAGCCGGAGCACTGAAGGTATCGGAAGAATCCTGAGGCCGGCATGGTCATCCGCACCGGCGCTGCTATAATCGCCGACATGAACAACACGCTACAGGGAGTGCGTCGACGCGTTCCTCGCGTCGTCGCTTTTGTTTTTGCGTTGTCGCTTGCGGCGCCAGCCGCTGCGCAATTGTTCAATCCCGAGCCAAAGACGACGATGGCGGATGTCGATCCAGG
>DATARB010000145.1:0-2730 GCA_036264375.1 Pseudolabrys sp. | reverse complement strand
GCCGATGCCGGCTGCCGCTATCTCCAGCTCGATGAAGTCTTCATCGCCATGCTGTGCGATGAGCGCTATTGCGAGCAGATGAAGAAGCGCGGCGACGACCCGGAAAAACTCGGCGTGCTTTATGCCGATCTCATCAACGTCGCGATGTCGGACATTCCGTCCGACATGACCATCACCATGCACATGTGCCGCGGCAATTATAAGTCCACGTATATGGGCGCCGGCGGCTACGAGGCGGTGCAGGAGATCCTGTTCAACAAGATCAACGTGCACGGCTTCTTCATGGAGTACGACAGCGACCGCGCCGGCGGCTTCGAGCCGCTGCGTCTGTTGCCGAAGGACAAGACCGTGGTGCTCGGTCTCGTCACCACCAAGACCGGCCGCCTCGAATCGAAGGACGAGCTCAAGCGCCGCATCGATCAGGCCGCCAAGTTCGCGCCGCTCGAACAGCTTTGCCTGTCGCCGCAATGCGGTTTTGCTTCGACGGAAGAAGGCAATACGCTGGCCGAAGAGGAGCAATGGGCTAAGCTGCGGATGATTGTGGAGTTGGCGGACGAGGTGTGGGGATAGCTATCTGTCATTGCCGGGCTTGACCCGGCAATCCCGCTTAGGTGGGTTATGCCTTGCCACAATGATCGGGATCACCGGGTCTCGCGCCACCCAAGTCGGCTAAAGCCGACTTGGGTCATATTGATTGCCGATCTCGGGTAAACCCGAGATCGGTGGCGCGGCCCGGTGATGACGGAGTAGGAAATGCCCCTCGACCCCGACAGACTCCTCGCCGTCAAAATCCCGGACGTCGAGCAAACCTACGGGCCGAAGGATTGCATCCTCTACGCGCTGGGCGTCGGCTTGGGCCTCGATCCCCTCGACGCGAACCAACTCGCCTTCGTCACCGAAAAAAACCTCAAGGTCCTGCCGACCTACGCGCTGGTGCAAGGCTATGCGCCTTATTGGATCTTCGAGGCAGGCGCGGGCATCACCTGGGAGAAGACGGTGCACGGCGAGCAGGGGTTGATCCTGCACGAGCCGGTCGCGCCGAGCGGCACGGTGATCAGCCGCAACCGCATCGTCGACGTCGTGGACAAGGGCAAAGACAAAGGCGCGCTCGTTTATTCCGAGCTTCAGGTGATCGACAAGGCGAGCGGTCGGCTGCTGGCCACGTTGAATCAGACGACATTCTGCCGCGCCGACGGCGGCTTTGGCGGCGAGCGCCGCGACACGCCGGCACCGCACGCATTGCCGGACCGCGCGCCGGACTCCATTTGCGACCTGCCGACGCGGCCGGAGATGGCGCTGATCTATCGGCTCTCTGGCGACGTCAATCCGCTGCACGCCGACCCGGATTTCGCGAAGGCCGCGGGCTATCCGCGCCCGATCCTGCATGGGCTTGCAACCTTCGGCGTCGCCGGCCACGCGCTGCTCAAGACCATTTGCGACTATCAACCGCAACACCTGAAGGCGATGTCCGGCCGTTTTTCCGCCCCGGTCTACCCGGGCGAAACCATCCGCACCGAGATCTGGCGCGCTGGCGGTGTCGTAAGCTTCCGCGCCCGCGTGGTCGAGCGGGACGTGATTGCGATCAATAATGGCTACGCAGAAGTTGCCGCCGATCGATGACGCGGCGCCCAATACTCCGTCATGGCCGGGCTTGTCCCGGCCATCCACGTCTTTACAACTATGCCACGTCGTAAGACGTGGATGCCCGGCACAAGGCCGGGCATGACGGTGGAGAGGCTTTGCCATGGCACGCCACAAGCATGACGAATTCGCCGACATCCGCGCGGGCGTGCGCGCGCTGTGCGCCAAGTTCCCCGGCGAATATTGGCGGACGCTCGATCGCGAGCGCGCCTATCCGACCGCTTTCGTCAATGCGCTGACCGAGGCCGGCTATCTCGCCGCGCTGATCCCGGAGGAGTTCGGCGGCAGCGGGCTTTCCATCAGCGCCGCCGCCGCGATCCTCGAGGAAGTGCACGCCTCCGGCTGCAACGGCGCCGCCTGCCATGCGCAGATGTACACGATGGGCACGATCCTGCGGCACGGCAACGACACGCAGAAGGCGGCCTATCTGCCGTCGATTGCCAGCGGCGACCTGCGCCTGCAGGCCTTCGGCGTCACCGAGCCGACGTCGGGCACCGATACGCTCTCGCTGCGCACAACGGCGCGGCGCGAGGGCGACCACTATGTCATCAACGGGCAGAAGATCTGGACCTCGCGCGCCGAACATTCCGATCTGATGCTCCTGCTCGCGCGCACCACGCCGCGCGAAAAGGTGACCAAGCGCACGGACGGCCTCTCGGTGTTCCTGGTGGACATGCGGCTGGCGCAAGGCACCAGCATGGCGATTTCGCCGATCCGCACCATGATGAACCACGCCACCACGCAGATATTCTTCGACGACCTGCGCGTGCCGGCGGAGAACCTCATCGGCGAAGAGGGCAAGGGGTTCCGTTACATCCTCTCCGGCATGAATGCCGAACGCATTCTCATCGCTGCGGAATGCATCGGTGACGCGAAGTGGTTCATCGACAAGGCCACGCGCTACGCGAAGGAGCGTGTGCTGTTCGAGCGGCCGATCGGCCAGAACCAGGGTGTGCAGTTTCCCATCGCGCGCGCCTACGCGCAGATGCGCGCCGCTGAACTCATGGTGCACGAAGCCGCGCGCAAATACGAAGCCGGCGAAGATATCGGGCCTGAGGCCAACATGGCGAAGCTGCTTGCCGCCGATGC
>DATARB010000143.1:0-4411 GCA_036264375.1 Pseudolabrys sp. | reverse complement strand
TCGCTGATGGTCGATCTCGCGCGCCGTAACGCGCTGCCCTGGGACGCGATTCTCGGCGCCGAGGTCGCCGGCGACTACAAGCCGAAGCCGCGCGTCTATGAGGCCGCCTGTGCGGCCTTCGATCTTGCGCCGGCGCAATGCATGATGGTGGCGGCGCACAGCAGCGATCTCGCCGCCGCCGCCGCGAGCGGCTTGCGCGCCGCGCACATCGCGCGTCCGAACGAACACGGGCCGGGGACGGGCGAGGTCGCGCCGACCGTGCCGGTGGATGTCGCCGCGCGCGATCTGGCGGATTTGGCGGAGAAGGTGGGGGTCTAGATTTTTGTCGTCACCGGGCTTGTCCCCGCAAGTCGGGTTTACCCGACTTGCGGCACCTATCAATACGGAAGTCGGGCAAGCCCGACTTCCGGTGTGACCCCGCTTAGGCTGGTGCCCGCCTAAGCGAGATGGCCGGGACAAGCCCGGCCATGACAAGAAAAAGTGGCTTATCCCCGATACAGCGGCTCCGGCTGCGAGAAGAAGCTCTCGAGGATGTGGTACACCACCATGTAGTTCTTCTGCTGGAAGCTTGCGTGCGAGATGCCCGGCATCACCGTGAACTGCTTGTCCGGGTTCGGAAGCTTGGCAAAGAACTTCAACAGATCGTCCATCGAAGCAATGCCGTCGTGCTGGCCGCGCATGATCAGCGTCGGCACGGTGATCTTCTCCGGGTCCACCACCGGCAGACGCGAGCACATGTCGACGTACGTACCGGTCGGCACCGAATCGTCGAGCGCCACCACGGCTTCGGCGAAGGCCTCGATGACATGCCGCTCGGCCGTGTCGGGATGGTCGCGGTCGAACACCGAATGGATGAAGGCCTTGCTCATCGGCCGGCGATTTATCTTGCTGAATTCGGGGAGCTTCTTGCGGCGCTCGGTGAGGGTCGGAGAGCCTTCGCCGGTCCACACCATGGCGTCGAGCGCGAGGCGCGCTACCAGCTCAGGATGCTGTTGCGCGAACAGCGCCGCCCGCAGCGCGCCCGAGGAGATCCCGTAGACCAGGAACGGACGTTTGCCGCGCAGCTTCTGAATGTAAAGCGCGGCCGCGTAGCAGTCGTCGGCGCCCTGCGCGATCGGTGCGTTGTTGTCGCGGTCCTTGGTCGATCGGCCGTAGCCTTCCATGTCGACCGACCAGCAGTCGAACCCGAGCTTGGCGAAGCGGTCGAGCGCCGACGAATCGGGCCGCCCCGGCACCTGCAGGTCGAAGGTCGGCTGCCCGGCCATCGAGGAGCCATGCACGAACAGGATCGTGCCCTTCGTCTTGGCCGGATCGCCGATGCACTTCTCGAACAGGAACAGCTTCACGCCGCCGTCCTTGGTCGTCCAGTGGTCCTCGCCCTTGATCGGCAGCGTGGAAGGCTCAAGTCTCTCGTTCATTAAGCACCCGTACGGTTGTCGGAAAACTGGTCTTGGCTGTGTCAATTCATCGGCCGGATGTGGTTGGCCTGGATGACCTTAGCCCATTTGTCGACCTGCGCCTGCATAAAGGCGGCGTAGTCCGGCTGGCTCATCACCATCGGATTGGCGCCTTGGCTCTCCCACATCTGGCGGGTCGCCGGCTGGCTCACGATGCGGGAGATCTCCTTGTTGAGCAGATCGATGATCGGCTGCGGCGTGCCTTTCGGCGCCATGAAGCCGACCCATAAGGTCGCCTGGAAGCCGGGCACGCCGGCCTCGGCCATGGTCGGCACGTCGGGCAGGATCGGCGAGCGTTCAGTGCCGCTGGTGCCCAAGGCCCGCACCATGCCGGCCTTGATCATCGACGCCATGGTCGGCACCGAATCGAACAGGAGCTGCACCTGGCCGCTGAGAATGTCGTTGCGGGCCCCGGTCGAGCCCTTGTAGGGCACATGCACGATGTCGATGCCGGTGAGGTTCTTCAGAAGCTCTCCGGCCATATGGTAGTTCGAGCCCGGCCCCGACGATCCGTAATTGAGCGCGCCGGGGTTCGCGCGGGCAAACTTGATCAGCTCGCCCATGTCCTTCGCCGGCACCGACGGATGCACCACCAGCACCAGATCGCTCTCGATCAGCGGCGCCACCGGCACCAGGTCGGTCATCAGGCGATAGGGTTTGTGCGGATAGAGCGTCTCGTTGACGGTCTGCGTCCCCGACACCATCAGCAGCGTGTAGCCGTCCGGCGGCGACTTGGCGACGTAGTCGGTGCCGATCGTCGTGCCGGCGCCGGGACGATTCTCCAGCACAAAGGCCTGATGCAGCGATTGCTGCAATTCCTGGGCGATGGCGCGTGCGTAGACGTCGGTCGGGCCGCCGGCGCCGAACGGTACGATGATTTTCACCGGCCGCGACGGATAGTCGTCGGCATGCACGGGCAGGGATGCGGCGAGCGCAGTCGCCAGGGCGAGGACGCCCCAAATGTGCCGCGCGCGCGGCAGCGCCATGGTCATGTGCGTTTCCTGAAGGTTTTTTGATTATTCAGTGTCGCCCGGGCGGCGATCATCGGGGGTGTGCGCTCGCGCGTCAATCGCGCGTCTCACGCATAGCCGCCCGGCGTTGAGGTCCGCGCTCGTGGATGCGCGCGATTGGCAGCTTGCCACACTTTGTGCACTGCGCTAAGCCACGCCGCACCCGTCCTTGAAGCCATTCCAAACAACAAGGGCGAAATTGTGTGGGGTTTCGGCGTTTTTCGCGGCGCCGGGCGGGCGTATATCCGGGTTTGGGCGGGGCTGGACGCTTGAGGTCGCCATGAGCGCATTGCTGCTGGATTATCTGCCTCTCGTTGTTTTCGTCGCGGTTGCGATCGTGATCGGGCTCGTGTTGCTGATCGTGCCCTTCGTCGTCGCCTACCAGCAGCCGGACCCGGAAAAGCTCTCCGCCTACGAGTGCGGATTCAATGCCTTCGACGACGCCCGCATGAAGTTCGACGTGCGCTACTATCTCGTCGCCATCCTGTTCATCGTCTTCGATCTCGAGTTCAACCTGCTGATTCCCTATACCCTCGTGCAGCACGAGGTTGGCCATTTCGGTTTCTGGGTAATGATGCTTTTCCTTGCCGTGCTGACAATCGGCTTCATATATGAATGGAAGAAGGGGGCGCTGGAATGGGACTGAACCAGCCATGACCCTGGTCGCACCCGCACCCAAAGGCATTCTCGATCCGCGCACCGGCAAGCCGGTCGGCAGCGACGATCAGTTCTTTGTCGGCGTGAACAACGAGCTCTCCGACAAGGGCTTCATCATCACCGCGGCCGACGACCTCATCACCTGGGCGCGCACCGGCTCGCTGATGTGGATGACCTTCGGTCTCGCCTGCTGCGCGGTCGAGATGATGCAGTTGTCGATGCCGCGCTACGACGTCGAGCGATTCGGCTTTGCCCCGCGTGCCTCGCCGCGCCAGTCCGACGTGATGATCGTCGCCGGCACGCTGACGAACAAAATGGCGCCGGCGCTGCGCAAGGTCTACGACCAGATGCCGGAGCCGCGCTATGTGATCTCGATGGGGTCCTGCGCCAACGGCGGCGGCTACTATCATTACTCATATTCGGTCGTGCGCGGCTGCGACCGCATCGTGCCCGTGGATATCTATGTGCCCGGCTGTCCGCCGACCGCCGAAGCGCTGCTCTACGGCGTGATGCTGTTGCAGAAGAAGATCCGCCGTACCGGCACGATCGAGCGATAGGCAGGGGCTCACGGGGACATGGACGACGCGCTCGACAGGCTCGGACAGACCATCAAGACGGCGCTGCCCGCGTCGGTGACAGGCTATGAGGTCGCCTACGGCGAGCTCACCATCAACGCGTTGGCCGCCGACGTGATCAAGGTCGTGACGTTTCTGCGCGACGATCCGGCCTGCCAGTTCCTCAACATCACCGACGTCACCGCCGTGGACTGGCCGTCGCGCGAGCAGCGTTTCGACGTGGTCTATCATTTCCTGTCGCCGCGGCTGAACCAGCGCATCCGGCTGAAGGTTCCGACCGACGAGACGACGCCGGTGCCGTCGCTGATCGGGGTGTTCCGCGGCGCCGACTGGTTCGAGCGCGAGACCTACGATCTCTACGGCGTGCTGTTCACCGGACACCCGGACATGCGGCGCATCCTCACCGACTACGGCTTCGAGGGGCATCCGCTGCGCAAGGATTTCCCGCTCACCGGCTTCGTCGAGGTGCGCTACGACGACCAAGAGAAGCGCGTGGTCTACGACAAGGTCGCGCTGGCGCAGGAATTCCGCACCTTCGATTTCCTCTCCCCATGGGAAGGCACCGACTACGTGCTGCCGGGCGACGAGAAGGCGAAAGAGACTGCCAAGCCCGAGGGTAAGGGTTCGTAATGGCTGAAACCTCGCTGCGTAACTTTACGATCAACTTCGGGCCCCAGCATCCGGCGGCGCACGGCGTGCTGCGCCTGGTGCT
>DATARB010000135.1:0-8871 GCA_036264375.1 Pseudolabrys sp. | reverse complement strand
CTCGACCGAGTGCTCGGCGAGCTTCGCGCGCGTCGCCTTGAACGAGGTCTGGTTGACCTTGTTCTCCAGCATCCAGTCGCGGGTGAAGCGGCCGGACTGGATGTCGCCCAGCACCTTCTTCATCTCCGCCTTGGTCTCCGGAGTGACGATGCGCGGGCCGGTGACGTATTCGCCGTACTCGGCCGTGTTGGAGATCGAATAGTTCATGTTGGCGATGCCACCCTCGTAGATGAGGTCGACGATCAGCTTCATCTCGTGCACGCACTCGAAATAGGCCATCTCCGGCGCATAGCCGGCTTCGCACAGCGTCTCGTAGCCGGCCTTCATCAATTCGACCACGCCGCCGCACAGCACCGCCTGCTCGCCGAACAAATCGGTTTCGCACTCTTCCTTGAAAGTCGTCTCGATGATGCCGGCGCGGCCGCCGCCGATCGCCGAGGCATACGAGAGGCCGAGGTCGTGCGCATTGCCCGACGCATCCTTGTGGATGGCGACGAGGCACGGCACGCCGGCGCCGCGCTGATATTCCGAGCGCACGGTGTGGCCCGGGCCCTTCGGCGCGATCATCAGCACGTCGAGATCGGCGCGCGGCTCGATCAGGTTGAAGTGCACGTTGAGTCCGTGAGCGAACATCAGCGCCGCGCCGTTCTTCATGTTGGCGTGCAGGTGGTCGCGATAGATCTCGCCCTGCAACTCGTCGGGCGTGAGCATCATCATCACGTCGGCCCACTTGGCGGCCTCCGCCACCTCCATGACCTTGAACTTCTCGCCCTCGGCCTTCTTCACGCCGGCCGAGCCCTTGCGCAGGGCGACCGCCACGTCCTTCACGCCGGAGTCGCGCAGATTGAGCGCGTGGGCATGGCCCTGGCTGCCGTAGCCGATAATGGCGACCTTCTTGCCCTTGATCAGGTTCAAGTCGGCGTCGCGATCGTAGTAGACTCGCATGATGATCCTCTAACTGCCTTTTCTTTCTTGCCGGCCCTGCTTCTAGGACGCCCGGGCACAGCCGACAAGGCCCGAGCGCTCACCTTGATTTGCCCTGTTTCAGGCCACCATCGGGGCGATGCTGACGACCAGCAGGGCGCCCATTGCCGCGTTGAACACGCGCGCATGCACCGGATCGCGCAGGTATCGCCGCAGTGCAACACCGAAGCCGGCCCAGGTGGCCACGGCCAGGATGGTGCTCACGCCGAACACGATCAGCATGACGGCGAGGTCGAAAACCTCGTGTCCCGGCCGCATGTAAAGCGCAATGGCGCTTAAGGCGGCGATGACCGCTTTCGGGTTCATCCATTGGAAGGCGGCGGCCTGGAGGAAGGTCATCGGCCGCGCCAGCAGGCCGCCCTCCTCGCCCGCCGGCTTGGCGTTGGCGACCTTCCAGGCGAGCCACAGCATGTAGACGGCGCCGGCGACCTTGAGGACGATGTGCAGGCCCGGCAGCGCCGCGAAGATAAGCCCGAGTCCGGCGGCACAGGCGACGACCAGCACCAGGAAGCCGACCTCCACGCCGAGCATGTGCGGGATCGAGCGGACGAAACCGAAGTTCACGCCCGACGCCGTCAGCAGGATGTTGTTCGGCCCCGGCGTGAACGACATCACGATGGCGAACACCGTGAGCGCGAGGAAGAGGTCGTAGGGCATCAGGGAGCGTCTGGGCCAGCGCCAGTGGCGAGAAGATTGATTCCAAGCAGGCTCGCAAGCCGTCCTAGAACCTCGGCGATCACGTCATCCGGCGCGGTTTCGATCACGCCGAACATGCGTTGTCCTCGATCGATTGTACGAATCTGGTCGACGAGCACGACGCCCTCCGTTTGCAATCCGGTCGGCAATTGTACGTTCCACGGCCAGAACCCGGCCTTCGACGTGATCGGGCAAATAACGCTTCCGCCGGACTTCTCATGATAGCTACGCGGCGTCAGCACAAGCGCCGGCCTTCGCCCCGCCTGCTCGATTCCCTTGATCGGGTCCAAATCAACCCAGACGATGTCGCCGACGTTTGGCAGGTGCATTTGATTTGCCGTGTCGGCGTGCGGTGACAGATTTCGACGTCTTCTTACGCTTCAGGATGTCGGCCAGCGTGATTTCCCCGCGCGAATACGCATCTTCGATAACTTCCTCGCCGCGGTCCGGACACCAATCCACCACCTCCGGCTCGTTGCCGGGGACCATCTGTGCAACGAGATCTTCGAGTCTGTAGTACGGAACGCGCAATGTCTTCTTGAGCCGCAAATCCGAGCCCTCGACCGTCACGTCGAGTTCCGATCCCGGCTTGAGCCCGGCCGCCTCCGCCGCCGCCTTCGGCAGGCGCACGCCCAGGCTGTTGCCCCATTTGGCGACCTTGACCTTCATGGCAGGAACTCCGTTCGGATATACAATGTATATCCGGCGCTCTCCGGCTACAACCCCTCCGGCCCCCGCCGGATCGCTGCGATGCCTGTGCGCGCCACCTCGATCAGCCCGAGCGGCAGCATCAGCGCGATGAACTGCTCGATCTTTTCGCTCGCGCCGGTGATCTCGAACACGAAGCTCTCGGTCGTCGCGTCGATCACGCGCGCGCGGAAGGCGTCGGCGAGGCGCAACGCCTCGACGCGGTGCTCGCCCTTGCCACGCACCTTCACCATCGCGAGTTCGCGCTCGATCGAATTCCCGGCGAGCGTCATGTCGACGACGCGATGCACCGGCACCAGGCGGCCGAGCTGGTTCTTGATCTGGTCGATCACCATCGGCGTGCCCGTCGTTCTGATGGTAATGAGCGACAAATGCTGCTGGTGCTCGGTTTCAGACACGGTGAGCGACTCGATATTGTAGCCGCGGCCGGAGAACAGGCCGATCACGCGCGCCAGCACGCCCGGCTCGTTGTCCACCAGCACCGAGAGCGTGTGGCTCTCGGCCTTCTGCGCTGTCGGCGCGGTGGGATAATGCGAAGTGCTCGACACGTTTGCGTTTGCGTTCACGGGCGTTGGTCCTTGTTGCAGAGCTTGGCATGCGCGGGCTCGTCCCGCGCATCCCGCTTAGAAAGGTACTGCGCTCCTAAGCGGGATTGCCGGGTCAAGCCCGGCAATGACAAGAAAGCTACACCAGCATCTTGCCTTCCTCGGTGATCGCGTCATCCAGGCTCTCGCCCGCGTCGCCGAGGATCATCTCGTTATGCGCGCGACCCGATGGGATCATCGGGAAGCAGTTCTCCTTCGGATCGACCACGCAGTCGAACAGCACCGGCCGGTCGATATCGATCATTTCACGGATGGCATGGTCGAGATCCCCCGGCTTCTCGCAGCGGATGCCGACCGCATGCATGGCATCCGCCAGCTTGACGAAATCAGGCAGCGATTCCGAATAGCTTTCCGAATAACGCCCGCCGTGCAGCAGTTCCTGCCACTGCCGCACCATGCCCATGTAATTGTTGTTCAGGATGAAGATCTTGATCGGCAGCCGGTACTGAACGGCCGTCGAAAGTTCCTGCATGGTCATCTGCACCGAGGCTTCGCCGGCGATGTCGATGACCAGCGAATCCGGATGTGCGAGCTGCACGCCGACCGAGGCCGGCAGGCCATAGCCCATGGTGCCGAGGCCGCCGGAGGTCATCCAGCGGTTCGGCTCCTGGAAGCCGTAGAACTGCGCCGCCCACATCTGGTGCTGGCCGACTTCGGTCGTGATGTAGGTGTCGTGATCCTTGGTCAGCTCGAAGAGCCGCTGGATGGCGTATTGCGGCTTGATCACCTCGTTCGAGGGGCGATAGGCGAGCGACTTGCGCGCGCGCCACTTGTCGATCTGCGTCCACCACGTCGACAGCGCCTTCTTGTCGACCTGCTTGCCGCCGGCACGCCACAGCCGCAGCATGTCCTCGAGCACATGCGCGACGTCGCCGACGATCGGAACGTCCACATTCACGTTCTTGTTGATCGACGACGGATCGATATCGACGTGGATCTTCTTCGAGCCCGGCGAGAAGGCGTCGATGCGGCCGGTGATGCGGTCGTCGAAGCGCGCGCCGATGCAGACCATCACGTCGCAGTCGTGCATGGCCATGTTGGCCTCGAGCGTGCCGTGCATGCCGAGCATGCCGAGCCACTGCGGATCGGTCGCCGGCACCGCGCCGAGCCCCATCAGCGTCGAGGTGATCGGGAAGCCGGAGAGCGTCACGAACTCGCGCAGCAGGTTGCTCGCGGCCGGACCGGAATTGATGACGCCGCCGCCGGTGTAGAACAACGGCCGCTTGGCATGCGCCATCAGTTCGACCGCTTCCTTGATCTTGTCGATGTCGCCCTTGAGCTTGGGCTTGTAGCCGGTGTGCGGAAACTCCTTGGGCTTCGAATAGAGGCCCTTGGCGAACTGGATGTCTTTCGGGATGTCGATCACCACCGGACCGGGCCGGCCGCTCGACGCAATGTGGAACGCCTCGTGCAGCACGCGCGGCAAGTCCTCGATGCGCTTGACCAGGTAGTTGTGCTTGGTGCACGGCCGGGTGATGCCGACGGTGTCGGCTTCCTGAAAGGCGTCGTTGCCGATCAGATGCGTCGGCACCTGCCCGGTGATGCAGACCAGCGGGATCGAGTCCATCAGCGCGTCGGTGAGACCGGTCACCGCGTTGGTCGCGCCGGGGCCCGAAGTAACCAGCACGCAGCCGACCTTGCCGGTTGAGCGGGCATAGCCCTCGGCCGCGTGCACCGCACCCTGCTCGTGCCGCACCAGGATGTGGCGCACTTTATCCTGCGCGAAGATGGCGTCGTAGATCGGCAGCACCGCGCCGCCCGGATAGCCGAACAGGTGCTTCACGCCCTGGTCCGCCATCGCCTGGATCACCATTTCGGCGCCCGTCATCTCCTGCGTCATCGTCGTCATCCTTGCCTGGTCTTGCTTCCGTCACCGCACCAATAAAAAAGGCCCGAGACGGGCCATGTCCGGACGCCTGCCTCTGAAGCCCCTGTGATCAGGGCCGCTCCGGCAGCGTCCGAACCGCTACTACCGCAACAATATTGCGCCGCATAGTTCCTTTCCGACTTTTCATTGCGCGGTTTATAGGTGCGCCTTTTCGGATGGTCAAGCCATTCATTTGCGAAAATGGGTCCTCACCTTCGCCGCATCCAGACCCTATCTTTGGATCACCCCGCGATCTGTGGGTCACCCCCGCGCCCCCGTGCTTCGGAACCCGACCATGAGCGTCCTGGAAAGCCCGCCCATTTCCCCGGCCCAGGCCACTATCCGGCTGACCGCCCGGGCCATGCTGCTCGGCGAACGGCTGGACACCGCCATGCTGGAGCGCGGCGATGTCATCTCCACGGCCCCGCTCGCATTCCGCATGGATGGCGGCTACGCGGTCCTGTTCCGCTATGGCATCGTCGTCCTGATCGGGCTGACGCCGGTCCAGGAGGACGAGTTGCTGCGGGGCCTACGCCCGCGCGTGGTCGGCCCCTTCGCCAAAACGGACAGCGAAAGCGCTCTGATCGAGATCAATCCCGCTCAGGAAGACCAAATCACCCCGGGCGGCCCCATTGTCGTGCGCGACCTCTCGGCCCCTCGCCTGCTCGTTATTGCCGACATCCTCGCCAAGAACGTGGCGCTCTCCCGCGACGAACGCGAAGTGACCCGGGTGTTCGAGGTGACCGAGCCCTTCGCCGCCCAGCTCGCAAAGAGCGGGCGCGTCCCGTCCAACCGGCGCGAGATGCTGCGCACGATCGGCCAGGCGCTGCTGGTGCACCACCGCATCTCCGGCCGCATCGAGGTCGAGGAGAAGCCCGACATCCTGTGGGATCACCCGCAGTTCGAGCGCCTGCACGCCCGCCTGGTCGACGAATACGAGATCAAGGAGCGGGCGGCGGGCCTGTCGCGCAAGCTGCGCGTCATCGACGAGACCGCGCGCGCGCTCACCGACATCATCGATACTGAGCGCAGCACACGCCTGGAAGCGACGATCGTGATCCTGATCGTGGTCGAGATCCTCGTCGCCTTCTACGAGGTCTTCGTCCGCCACGCACATTAGGGTTCGCCGCTCGTACCCGCGAAAGCGGGGACCCAGCGCAAAACAGCGGATTCTTCGTTTCACTCTGGATTCCCGCTCCCTGCTTCGCCAAAGCGAAGCCGCTTTGGCTTCGCGGCGGCGAGTGCGCGGGAATGAGCGGAGCAAGTGGCAACGTCAAACGAGTTTGCTGCAATTGTCGTTACACCGCCACGCGCCGAGGCACAGCGTCGCGCGAACGGAGCACAGACGTGCGCCGAATGGGTTCTTGCTGCGCGATCTCTTCACTCTCGTCCCCCTCCTCCCCGAGCTTGAAGAAGGCCACGTGCTCGCGCATCGCCGTCGCCATGTCCGAGAGGACGCGCGCGGTCGCGGCATTCTCCTCCACAAGCGCTGCGTTCTGCTGCGTCACGTCGTCGATCTGCGTCAGCGCCTTGTTGACCTGCTCGATGCCAATAGACTGCTCGCGGCTGGCCGATGCGATATCTGACACCGTGTCGGCCACCGCCTTCACCGAGCCGATGATCTCGTTGAGCGCCGCCCCCGCCTGGTCGACGAGATCGACACCATCCTTCACCTGTCCGGTGCTGGTTGTGATGAGTTGCGCAATGTCCTTGGCCGCCTGCGAGGAGCGCTGCGCCAGGCTGCGCACTTCGGTGGCCACCACGGCAAAGCCGCGCCCCGCTTCGCCGGCACGGGCCGCTTCCACTGCCGCATTCAGCGCCAGCAGATTGGTCTGCCGCGCGATCTCGTCGATGACGCCGATAATGTCGGCGATCTTGCGCGAGGACTCCTCGATCCGCGCCATGGCCTTCACCGCCTTGCCCGCGATCTCGCCGCCGCGTCCGGCGATGGCATGGGTGGCGGACGCAGCCCGGTGAACGGCCTCAGCGTTTTCGGCGTTCTTGTGCACGGTGGCCGCGATCTCCTCCATCGAGGCGGAGGTCTCTTCCAGGCTCGCCGCCTGTTCCTCGGTGCGCTGCGACAGGTCGGTGGTGCTCGCCGAGATTTCGTCGGACGCGCTCGTCACCTCGCGCGTGGCGCGCTCGATCTCGATGACGGTCGCCCGTACCCGCTCGGCCATGGTCGCCACCCCGGCGGCAATGCGGCCGACCTCGTCGCGCTGCGTGGCGTACGCCATATCGACGTCGAGGCTCCACTCCGCGATCTGGGCGATCGCGGCGGTGATGGCCTTGAACGGCCTGGCGATCATCCGCGCCACGATCAGCGAGAAGGCGCAGCCGGCCATCACCGCCCCGAAGAGCACGACGATCAACGTCGTCTCCTGCTCGTGCCGCACTGCCTTGGTGCGGGCGATCTCGGCGTCGCGCAGCTTGCTGCTGTTCGCAGTCAAATCGCCGGTCAGTTTCTCGATCTCGCTGAAGCTGCGCTGCGCGCCCATCATGAACATCAGCGCCGAGCCGGCGTCGCTGTCGGCCATGTCGATGACGCTTTTGGCCTGTTTCATATACGCCGCGATGACTGACTTGAGCTTGTCAATTGCAGAAGCTTCGTCCCCGCCCTTCAAAGCTTCGAGCGCGGCGAGCCTTTGCGGAACGGCGGCCAGCATCTGCGAGGTCTCTTTGGCGAAGGCCCCGATCTTCTTCTGATCCGTCTCGTTCGCCGCCGTCGCAGTCAGACGATACAGGCTGGTCTGCGCGGCCCAGACGGATGTCGTGAAATCGGCGACGGTTTCCGCCTGCCGCACAGGACCGTTCATCAGCGCATCCTGGGCCGCTTCGCCGACACGCTGCATTTGCAGCACATAGGCGCCGAGTGCGATCAGCATGAGCACGAGAAAGGCCGGTGCGAAGAGAACCTTCCACCGCACCGGCATGTTCGCAAGCCATCTGGACACGAGGATATCCTCTCGTTGCCGCACCGGACCGGTCGACAGCCAACTGAGCCTCGAGCGGCCTAAAAGGCCGATGAACTAGAGCTTGTAGACGCCGGCGCAGACCGTCGTTTCGTCGAGCTTCTCGCAATACATCTGTTTCGGCTCGATCTTCTTGTTCGTCGGATTGACGAACTTGTAGTCCTGCCAGAACGTGCCTTTCGAGCGCGCGAGCTCGACGCGTTCCTTCACGTAATATTTGCCGTCGACGTCCTGCGCGTCGATCATGTCCTTGCCGATCAGCTTCTCGTTGGCGCCGTGCGCCAGCACCTTGCCGTCGAGGCCGTACACCACGACGTAGAGATCGCGGTCGGTGAATTGACCGGTCTTATTGTCGATCTCGGCGTAGGCCTTCTGCGGCCCCTGCTCCTTGATCATGGCGGTAGCCTTCTTGACCATCGCCATGGCCTCGTCCTTGGTCGCGAATTGGGCGGCCCCTGCCACGGCGGTGCCGGCGAGCAATGCAGTGACGGCAAACGTCAGTAATTTCATGGTCATTTCCCCTCGTAAGCGGTTCGTCGCAGCCGGCGGTCTAAAAGCCGCGCTTGTCCTGCGATCGACTCATCGTGAATAGCGTTCCTGAATACTCGCCTAACGTGTGCCGGCAATATTCTTATTCTGGATTGTTATTCTAAACGAAAGGCGCGACTGCATCGCAGCCGCGCCCTTGGCCGTCGCCGTTATGGAACGCTTGGCCGCTCAGGCGGCGGCCGGCCTTTTTGTGACCGGCGCGACCGGATCAGCGGCGCGTGGACGCGATGGGGCACGGCGCTGCGCCGCAGCCACGGGGGCCGGCGCTTCGACGTCACCGCCGGTGCGGAAGAACGACACCTGCTCGTCCATCGACTTCGCCTGTTCTTCGAGCGTATGCGCCGTCGCAGCGTTCTCCTCGACCAGCGCCGAGTTGCGCTGCGTCACTTCGTCCATCTGGGCCAAAGCCTTGCCGACTTCTTCGAGGCCGGTCGCCTGTTCGGCGCTCGCCCGCGCGATGTCGGAGACCAAGGTCGCGACGTCGCGGATC
>DATARB010000122.1:0-5655 GCA_036264375.1 Pseudolabrys sp. | reverse complement strand
AGGTGGCCGGCGAGCCGCGCCGCCGCCAAGCCTGAGGCCGGATCGCGGTCGTAGAGAGCGCTATAGCAAGCGCCGGGCGGATAGACCGGCCAGTGCGGCGGCCCGAGCCGCTGCACGCGGCCGCCCTCCTGATCGATGAGGACGGGCGCCTGCCAGCCGACGCAATCGCGGAAAGAACCAATAAGTTCTGAAACTTGCTGAGGGTCCCTGATGTTCCTCTTGAAGAGGATCATGCCCCAGGGCTGCGTCTCACGCAGAAAAGACCGCTCGTTGGCGGTCAAAGTGAGCCCCGCCAGGCCGGAGATGAATGCGCGCGCCGCCATCGGCGCGGATTAGCCCGCGCCTCCAGCGGGGGTCAAGGCTCCCCCCGTTAATTCCTCTGGACGAAACACTGTCCCCCAGCGGATTTCAGGCTGGAGCAGACCTGTCCCGCCTCGGCCTGGTTGGCATAGGGACCGACCATCGCGCGGTAGTAGACGCCCTTGGAGCCAAGATCGACCTTGTGGATGAACACCGGCTTACCGCCGAGGGCACCGGCGTACTTGCCCTGGAGGGCGCGGTAGGCGGCCTGGGCTTCGGCCTCGGTCCGCTGCGAGGTGACCTGCACGGCGTAGCCGCCTGTGCTGCCGGTCGCCCCCCGCGGCGACGGCTCGGTCGGCGCGGCATTGGCCGTGCGGGTCGCCGCCCGGCGGGCCGGAGCATCTGGGTTGAGTGAGAGCGGCGCATTCTCCGAGGCGGGCGCAGCCGCCTGTGGTTGGGCCCGCTGCGGAGCCTGACGCGCCGGGGCCGGCTCACGCGGCGGCTGCGGCATCGGCGGGGCCGCTTGCTGCTGGGGCGGCGGAGCGTCGGGGAAGACGCCGTTCGGGCTCGCATCCGCGACCTGGTCCGGGCGGATGGCGATGGTGCGCACCTTCTTCGGATCGACCGAGATGACGCCATTGCCCGTTGGCGCCGGCGGCGGCGCACTGGCTTGATCGGTCTGCTGCACCGGCGGGAAGGTGCCGCCCGCGGGCTTGTCCTTCACGTCGACCGGCTGTTCCTCGCGCGAGACCATCTTCTCCCCCTGTCCGGAGGCGTTGACGCGGTCGGTGATGAGCTTGTTGGAGCCGCCGGCGTCGTTCGATGCGACGGGAACGATCTTGCTCGGCGCGGTGTCAGCTTTGATCACCGGCGGCGGCGCTGAGGAGCCGGACGATCCGAACACGGCGCGATAGCCGAAGGCGCCTGCGGTGCCGATCACGGCCAGCACGAAAATTCCGGCGACGGCCATGATGCCCATGCGGCGGCGCGACGGCGGCGGCACATCGTCGTAGAAATTCTGGTCCTCGGCCCCATACTGCGCGTATTCGGGCTCGTAGCCGCCGGCCTCTGGCTGTTCGTCGTAGGCGTCCTGGTGGACATCGTACGCGGCCGGCATCGGAGGCGCCGCCGGAACAGGAGCAGGCGCGGCCGGAGCGCGCACGGGCGCGCGGCGGATGAAATCGGGCACGGGCGCAGCATAGGCTTGCGACTGCGCCGGCGTCATCGGCGCGGGCGCGCGCGGCGCGCGGACGGGCGCCTGTGGCGACGCTTGCTGCGGGATCTGCGGCGCCCAATCGTCGTGGGCCGCACCGTGCGGATCTTGGTACGTATCTTGCGGCCATTCGCCAGCAGCCGGGGCAGGCTTCTGCGCCGCATGAGCGCGGCCGTATTCGCCGAACGGATCGCTTTGTCCGATCAGGCGCGCGAGCTCGGCCAACGGATCGTTGCCCGAACTGGTGCTCTGGGCTTTGGGTTGCTCCCGGCGCGCGAGCGCGTCATTGGAACGATAAGAACGCTGGCTGTGGTCGTCCGCCATTCGATCCCCGATTCTTGAATTCGCGCGTTTCGCGTCGGATCACCGCTCCCGCAGTGAAGGCGGTCTGGCGGAACGAGACCTAGCGCATCTCGTCCGGAGCCTCGACCCCGAGCAGCGCGAGGCCCGAAGCAAGGACTGTGATGATCCCCTGCACAAGCGCGAGCCGCGCCGCAGTTATCTGTGGATCATTCTGGATAATGAAGCGTAAATAGGGCAAGTCTTTTCCGCGCGTCCAATGCGCATGAAATTCGCTAGCTAATTCATAAAGATAGAAGGCGACCCGGTGCGGCTCATGGGCGGCGGCCGCCGCCTCGATCAACCTGGGGTAAAGCGCGATCCGCCGCAGGATGGAAAGTTCGCCTGGATCGGTGAGCCTGTCGACCGGCGCATCACGCAAAAAGTCGGTGCCTTCCGGCAAGTCCGGCATCTCGGCACGGGCATTGCGGAAGATCGAGGCGCCGCGCGCATGGCCGTACTGGACGTAGAAAACCGGATTTTCACGTGAGTGCTCGATCACCTTGGCGAGATCGAAATCGAGCGGCGCGTCGTTCTTGCGATAAAGCATGTCGAAGCGCACGGCGGAACGGCCGACTTCGTCGACCACCTCGCGCAGCGTGATGAACTCGCCGGCGCGCTTGGACATCTTCACCGGCTCGCCGGCGCGCAACAGTTTCACGAGCTGCACCAGCTTGACGTCGAGATCGCCCTCCCCGCCGCTGACCGCCTTCACGGCCGCCTGCATGCGCTTGACGTAGCCGCCGTGGTCGGCGCCCCAGACGTCGATGAGATGGCTAAAGCCGCGGTCGAGCTTCGACTTGTGATAGGCGATGTCGGTGGCGAAATACGTGTAGCTGCCGTCCGACTTCTTCAGCGGACGATCGACATCGTCGCCGAAGGCGGTTGAGCGAAACAGCGTCTGCTCGCGGTCTTCCCAATCTTCGACCACGCCGCTCTTGGGCGGCGGCAGGCGGCCTTCGTAGACATGGCCCTGCGCGCGCAATCCATCGATGGTTTCGGCGACGCGGTCCTTGGGCTTTTCAGGCGTGGCAGGCGCTGGCGCAAAGGGATCCGGCTCCTCGCCTTCGATCAGCGAGCGCTCGGAGAAGAACACGTCCGGCACGATGGCGAGCCGCATCAGGTCGTTGCGGATCTCCGCCATCATCATGTCGGTGGCGCGGCGGCGCACGATCGGCAGCCATTCGGCTTCCGGCATCTCTTTCAGCTTGTCGCCGTAATCGGCGGCGAGCTCGGCCCCGCACTCCTTGAGATAGTCGCCAGGATAAAGCCCGTCGGGAATCGTAATGGTCTCGCCGAGGGCCTCGCGGTAGCGCAGAAAAGCCGAGCGCGCGAGCACATCGACCTGGGCGCCGGCATCGTTGATGTAATATTCGCGGGTGACCTTGTAGCCGGCGAAGCCCAGGAGGCTCGCCAACGCGTCGCCGAACACGGCGCCGCGGCAGTGACCGACATGCAGCGGCCCGGTCGGGTTGGCCGAGACGTATTCGACATTGACGGGCATGCCCTGCCCCATGGCGCTGCGGCCATAGTCCTTGCCGGCGGCGAGCGCCTGGCGCAGCGCCTCGCCCCAGACATGGGGCTTCAGCGTCAGATTGATGAAGCCCGGACCGGCGACATCGACCTTTTCGACCTTGTCGTCGGCGCGTAGCGCGGCGGCGATGGCCTCGGCCAGGTCGCGCGGCTTCTTGCCCGCGTCCTTGGCCAGGACCATGGCGGCGTTGGTGGCCATATCGCCGTGGGTCGCGTCACGCGGCGGTTCGACCACGATACGAGACACGTCGGCGTGTGGACCGAGCACGGAGGCGGCCGCCGCGCGCACGCGGGCGAGCATGTCGGCGAAGAGATGGTGCGGCGGGGTCATTTCGGCAGCGGACATAATGGCGCTGCGGGTAGAGGATTTTGGGTGGGGTGTCAAAGGGATGACGGACGATTGCGAGTGCCGCTCAGGGCCCAAGCGATCCGCTCGCGCGTTGGTCGGCGACTTGAGCCTTCGACAAGCCCGCCTTCTCCTACGCCGCCTTCACCACCACCGACATGTCGCCTGCCTTGCGCCGCCCGGCAGGCTTGACCGTGACCTCGACGTCCTGGCCGAGCACGGTCAGGAACTCCATCAGCCGCCCGACGGACACAGAGACAGGCTTGCAGCGCATTAGCGTCGAGACCTGCGCCTGGGTCGTGCCCAGAAGCTTTGCGGCCTCCTGCTGCGTGACGCCGCGCCGCTTGAGCAGGCGATAGATCTCGAGCGTGAGCTTCGCCTTCAGTAGCTCCTGCTTGGCGTTGCGAAAGCCGAGATCGGCGAACACATTTCCGCTGCTGTCCTCATAGTCGCGTTTGCGCTTTATCACCGGGCCTCCTTCATTCTCGAAGCGTGCAACTCCGCAGCACGTTTTAGCCGCTCCCTGATCACGTCGATGTCGTGTTGCGGCGTTTTCCCGCCCCGTTTCGATTTCTTCTGGAAGACATGCAGCACATAGACCGCGGTCGCATAACGTACCGTGTAGACGGCGCGGTAGGTCCCGTCCGCATCGTCCTCGATCAACTCGAGCACGCCGGCGCCCCCGAACCCGTGCAATGCCTTGGCGATTGGGGGCGTCTCACCCAATTGCACGGCGTACAAAGCCACGCCGAAGGTGCGCCGCACCTCCTTGGGCAAGGCCTGCATATCCCTGCGGCTGGATGCAATCCAGCCAAGTCTCCTCGGCTCCCCCTCGCCCACAATCTAATTATATATATTTTTATATGACCTGCAACGCGCCGCTCCCGGCGGTTTGAGTCCCCGGGAACAACCGCGGTGAGATCGCCGTCAGCACTTCAACGTTGCGACATCGACATTCACCGCGCAGGTCGAAGCGACGGCCTTGACCGCACGCACAAAATCCGGATCGTTCACCAAGTCCTGGTACGTCATGCCGCCGAGGGCCGCTCTCGACGGTATCGACGTGTTGAGCGTGACAAAGCCCACGTTCAACGCCGTCAGCAGGCACATTAGAACCAACGCGGTCTTGCGTGACATGTGATCGCTCCCTCCGAGGTGGACGCTTATTCTTTGCCCCTTCGGCGGACCGATCAAGAACGCACTCAGGTTGGCGGAAAAAGGCTGCGGTCGTCGCGGCTGCCGCGAATTTAAAAGGAGCGCTACGGCTCCCAGGCTACCGGCGCATCGGTGCCCGCTGGTTTGGCCACGGCGACGCGCATCACGATGCAGGAGGCGCCGGCTTTGCGGATGCTTGAGCAGAGCGTGTTCGCGGCGCCGCGCGTGTCGGCGCCGATGCGCGCCTGATACAGCGGCCGCGTCCCGCGGCTGCGCAGGACGGAACTCGTGATCACGGGATCGTGGCTGCCGATGAGGGTGGACAGCGACGACATCAGCCGCGCGTAGTCCGACAGCACGCGCGCGCGCGAAAATCCGGCAGCAAGTTCGACGGTCCACATCTTGCTCATCGCCGCGGTGACGCGGCGTTCGAGCTCATAGGCGAAATTGCTCGGGCTCTGCTGCAGCGAAGCCATCAACGCCGTGCAGTCGGCCGGCGTGCTGGTAATCTTGTCGGCGCCGGCCTTGGCCCACTCGTCTGCATCGTGGCCGGTGACTGCCTGCACATAGCGGCGCGTTTCCGAAGGCAGCGTACGCGCGCCGGCCATCCAATCGCGCACGCGCTGCGGCCCGGCGTTGTAAGCGGCGGCAGCCAGACCGAGATTGCCGAACTCGCCACGCAGCTCGCGCAAGAACGCCGCCGCTTTTGGCAGTGCCTGCACCGGATCGAACGGATCCTCGAGAGCGCGTTCGGCGGCCGTGCCCGGCA
>DATARB010000115.1:0-1883 GCA_036264375.1 Pseudolabrys sp. | reverse complement strand
TCCGCCACAGGCGAAGAGATGGTCGCTGCGATGAACAGTGTCGGCGTCGACGGTGCGATCATGGTCTCGTCGTTCAGCGCCTATGAATACGATCCGAGCTACGCGCTCGAAGTTTACAACACCTATCCGGATAAGTTTCGGGTTGTGACGCCGGTCGACGCGACCAATCCAGCGATTGACGATGTGGTGGCGAAATGGGCGGCGACGCCAGGCGCGCGCGGCATTCGCATACGAATGCGCGACGGCCTGCCGATGGACGCGGACCATCCCGTCGCGCTCCTCGCAAGCGCACCGTTAGAACTGATAAGGTCCGGCGCCTCCCTCGAGGCCCGCCGCGCCGACGGCGGCAGCGTCGCCTTGCGGCACGCGCTGTCGCCGCGGCAGGTCGAGGTGCTGCTCGCGGGCGGCGTCATCAATTGGCTCAAGCAGCGCGCCGCCGCCTGAACCCGAGCAATCACGATCATCGATAACGATGATCCATGCCGACTGGTGACCGACATCGCGCAACCCGCGCAGGGTATCGCCGCGTTAGGTTTCATCGCCGGGAGGGCGCTGTTCGGAGCCATCACCCGTCGAGTTGCCGCATCAGATCGGCCAGGCGGTCCAGCGCCGGCATCACTTCATCTCTCTGCGCGGGAGGGAGCGGAAAGTTCACTCGGGCGATGCCGAGATCACGATAGCGCTTCAGCAGATCCGGGTCCTCGGGAGGGCCCGCCACGGTGACAGGCAAGGAACGCGGATCGCGGCCGGCCTCTTCGGCCATCTGCCGAAAACGCGGGACGTAGTCGAGAGGATCGCCGTCGCTCGCGCTCCCGGCAAGCGGGATCCAGCCGTCGCCATAGCGGATCGCCCGGCGCGCGGCCCATGGAAATGCGCCGCCGACGATGACCGGTGGGTGCGGTTTCTGCACCGGCTTCGGCCAAGTCATCATCGGCGGAAAGTCGACAAACGCGCCATGGTATTCGGGCGTCTCGTTGGTCCAGATCTGCTTCATCGCCTCGACCTGCTCGCCCATCTTCTTGAAGCGGGTCGGGTATGCGGTACCGTGGTCCGCCATTTCCTCGGCGTTCCAGCCGCCGGCGATGCCGAACAGGAAACGCCCACCAGAGACTTGATCGATGGACGCGACAAGCTTGGCCGTCTGGATCGTGTCGCGCTGGATGACGAGGCACACGCCGGTACCAACCTTGAGCCGCCTTGTGGCGGTCGCGGCCGCGGTCAATGTGACGAATGGATCCATCACGTCATAAAAACGTCTGGCCAATTCGCGGCCGCCTGGCGTAGGCGACCGGCGCGAGACCGGGATGTGCGAATGCTCCGGCGCCCACAGCGACTCGAAGCCTCGCTCCTCCAATGCCACGGCCAATTCGGCCGGTGAGATCGAGTATTCAGTGAAGAAAATGGCTGCACCGAATTCCATGGCTCATGCTCCTCTGCTGTCGATCGGTTGGCAATGATGCGCTTGCCTGGGCAGCGCCGGGGTGGGGTCGATATCCGGCTCAACGCCGGCCAAGCCCCACCAAAAAGTCCATATCGACCTCCGACATCGCGGACGGCGCGTCTTTACTTCGCGGCAACGGCGGTCGGTACTGATGGAACGTCCTCGAAGACGGCAGTGCTGTTCGCGGTCTCGGCCATCACCGGGAAGATAAACCCGCACTTGGGACATGGCGCGGCGAGCGCAGCCTGCTCCATGGAGACATCGAACGCTTTGTCTGAGATGTGCGCGCAAGCGGGACATACGCGGATGAGGCGCGCGTTCTTGTACTCAAAGTTTACGATAGTGTCTTCCATGATGGCCCCAGTGCGGACCGCCCATTCCTCGGCATGCTTGTGGTACGTATCCATATGCCAGTCCTTTAGAGCCTCGAAGCTCGTCCAGA
>DATARB010000083.1:0-3077 GCA_036264375.1 Pseudolabrys sp. | reverse complement strand
GCCTATCGCAAGCAGCACGGCGCCGACTTCATTTCCGTGATGCCGACCAATCTCTACGGCCCGGGCGACAATTATCATCCCGAGCACAGCCATGTGCCGGCGGCGCTGATCCGGCGCTTCCACGAGGGCAAACTGGCGAATGCGCCGAGCGTCGCCGTGTGGGGCACCGGCAAGCCGCGGCGCGAGTTCTTGTCGTCGGACGATCTCGCCGACGCCTGCGTGTTCGTGATGAAGCATTATTCCGATTACGGCTTTCTCAATGTCGGCACCGGCGAGGATTTCCCCATCGCGCAGTTCGCCGAGACAGTGTCGCGCATCGTCGGCTACAAGGGCGCGATCGCATTCGACACGTCGCGGCCGGACGGTCCGCCGCAGAAGCTGCTCGATGTGTCAAAACTCAAATCGATCGGCTGGGAGCCCAAGATTTCGTTGCATGATGGCTTGAGCATGGCCTATGCGGATTTCCTCGCCGGAGCGGGGCGCTCGGCGGCGTGACCACAAGAAGCCCGCGTGCAAGGCGCGCGGCTGTAAAGACATGATGGGCGGATAATGACGAAGCGCATTGCCCTGATCACGGGCATCACAGGGCAGGACGGCAGCTATCTGGCCGAGCTTCTGCTCGAGAAGGGCTATGACGTTCATGGCGTAAAGCGGCGGTCGTCCTCGTTCAATACCGAGCGAGTCGATCACCTCTATCGCGATCCGCATCTGCCGGGCGGTCATTTCTTCATGCACTACGGCGACCTGACCGATGCTACGAATCTGATCCGCATCATCCAGGAAGTGCAGCCGGATGAGATTTATAATCTCGCCGCGCAGAGCCACGTGCAGGTGAGCTTCGAGACCCCAGAATACACCGCCAACGCGGACGGGCTCGGCACGCTGCGCCTGCTTGAAGGCATTCGCATCCTCGGCCTTCGCGAGAAGGTCCGCTTCTATCAGGCGTCGACGTCGGAGCTTTACGGCAAGGTGCAGGAGACGCCGCAGACCGAGCGCACGCCGTTCTATCCGCGCAGTCCTTATGCCGCGGCGAAGCTATATGCCTATTGGATCACGGTAAACTACCGCGAGGCCTACGGCATGCACGCCTCGAACGGCATCCTGTTCAATCACGAAGGTCCGCGCCGCGGCGAGACCTTCGTGACCCGCAAGGTCACCCAGGCGGTCGCCGCCATCCATACCGGCAAGCAGGATTGCCTTTACATCGGCAACCTCGACGCCAAGCGCGACTGGGGCCATGCGCGAGACTATGCCGAGGGCATGTGGCGCATCCTCCAGCAGAGCGAGCCGGATGACTATGTGCTGGCAACCGGCGAAGCGCATTCGGTGCGCGAGTTCGTCGAGCTCGCCTTTGACGAGATCGACATCAGCATCCGCTGGGAAGGCGAGGGCAGCCAGGAACGCGGCATCTGCGGCAAAAGCAACCGTACGCTGGTGCGCGTCGACCCGCGCTATTTCAGACCGACCGAGGTGGATTTGCTGTTGGGCGATCCGGCCAAGGCGCGGGCCAAGCTCGGCTGGACCCACCGCATCGGATTCCGCGACCTGGTGCGCGAGATGGTAGCGAGCGACCTCAAGGCGGGCGCGACCCGGTCGTCGAACCCGTTCGAGCCGCGTTAGCCGGGGGGCTCCGAGCGCCGAGGATCGGGTAACCTAGCCTCGGGCCGAATCGCCCGGCCCAGGTCCTTTCAGCCGCGAAAGTTCCATTGGCTGTAACGCTTTGAATCAAAACGTGTCCGTATGGTTTTCAAGGCCTTGTCGCCAGTCGCCCGGCCGCGTGCTAGTTGATGGTCACGGGCCGGGTGGGCCTTGGGGAATCCGATAAGTCATGACGCAGCCTGGGAATTTAAACGCGGACCGTCCGTTGCGTGTTGGCGTCGTGGGCGTCGGCGTGATGGGCAGCAACCATGCCCGTGTCTTCGCCGGTCTGCCAGGCACCGAGCTCGTCGGCGTCGCCGACCCCGATCAGAAGCAGGCGGACTTTGTGGCGCGCACGCTCGGCTGCGCCGCGGTCTCCGACATCGGCGCGCTGCTCGACCTCAACGTTGATGCCGTCACCGTGGCGGCTCCGACCCATCTGCACCGCGACATCTCGCTGGCCTGCATCGCTCGCGGCGTCCACGTGATGGTGGAAAAGCCCATCGCCTCCTCGGTCGAGGAGGGGCACGAGATCATCCAGGCGGCACGCCGGGCGGGCCTGACACTGATGGTCGGCCACGTCGAGCGCTTCAATCCGGCGGTCGAGGCGATCAAGGACGCGATCCGCAACGAGGACATCCTATCGATCGGCATCACCCGCGTCGGGCCGTTTCCGCCCCGCATGTCGAATGTCGGCGTGGTCATCGATCTCGCCGTTCACGACATCGACCTCATCCGCTGGTTCACCGATTCCGACATCATCGAAGTGCAGCCGCAGCTCTCCAGCGCGGTGGCCGAGCGCGAGGACATCGCGCTGCTGCAGTTCCGCACCGCCTCCGGCGTGCTCGCGCACATCAACACGAACTGGCTGACGCCGTTCAAGGCGCGCAATGTCACGGTCGCCACGCGCGGCAAATACGTGATGGGCGACCTGCTGACGCGCCAAGTCACCGAATGCTTCGGCTTCCAGCCGGACGGCAGCTATTCCATGCGCCATCTCTCTGTCGGGCACGCCGAGCCGCTACGCTCGGAATTGCTCGCCTTCTTACGCGCCGTTCGTACCGGTGACGCGCCTGCGGTGACCGGTGAAGAGGGTGTGGCCAGCCTCGAGATCGCGACGCGCTGCCTCGCCACAAGCTCCATTGCGGTTGCGCCCTCGAAGCGCAAAGGCCCGCGTGTGGTTGCCGGTTGACCGGCGGGCGCCATTTTGTTTCGGACAATTCCATGAACGTAAGAACCCAGCCGGCGGCCATTCCCTTTATCGACGTCGCCGCGCAACGCCACCGTCTCGGCCCGGCCATCGACGCGGCGGTCGCCCGCGTCCTCAATCACTGCCAGTTCATCATGGGGCCGGAAGTGCGTGCCCTTGAGGCGGAGCTTGCCGCCTTCACCGGCGCCAAGCACGTCGTCACCTGCGCCAGCGGCACCGATGCGCTGGT
>DATARB010000182.1:0-3119 GCA_036264375.1 Pseudolabrys sp. | reverse complement strand
CGCGCGAAGATCGTCTGGTAATCGGCACGGTCGCGAGCATCGCCGCCTCTTGGTCGCTTAATGTACGGCGGCAATGGCATCGTCCCATGGCGAGCGAGCGCATCTCGAAAGGCAGTCCCCTCTCGGTCGAAGCGCAGCGTGACCTCGCCTTCAGGGCTCTTTTCGACGACCTCTGCGGGAAGATCGTCGGCGAATTCGATCCGATCGCCGGGGTGCAGGCGCCGCGCCCCCTTGGCATAGGCCCGCCAGACGCCGCCGCCGAGATCGCGCGCCAGCGTGACCTCGACGGTCGTCTGGCCGCGCCGCCCGACGAGGCGGGCCGGAATCACCTTGGTGTCATTAAACACCAGGAGATCGCGCGGCCGCAGCAGTTGCGGCAGATCGACGATCCGCTGGTCAGCGAAATCGCCCGCCGCCGGAATCACCAGCAGCCGTGCGCCGTCGCGGGGCTCGGCCGGCCGGTCGGCAATTAATTCGCGCGGCAGGTCGAAATCGAAATCGGCGAGGTGCATCAAACACGCCATACGGGCAGAGGCTCGGCAATCAGCGATCGGTCATATGGGCGTGGGCGCGGTTCTTGCTATGCTTCGCGCCAACGACAGACCGAGCAGAGGAGGCCCCCAATGGCTCAACTGACCCGCCGCGGTTTCGGCAAGGCTGCCGCTGCCGCCGCGCTCGCCGCTTCGGTGCCGCACGCCCCGGCGCGCGCCGACGACGACAAGAAGACGTTGCGCTTCATCGCGCAATCCGATCTGCGCGTGCTCGATCCGGTCTGGACGACCGCCTACATCACGCGCAACCACGCCTATTGCGTGTTCGACAATCTGTTCGCGATCGACGCCGAATTTGCGCCGCACCCTCAGATGGTCGGCGAGCACAGCGTTTCATCCGACAAGCTGACCTACAATTTCAAATTGCGCGACGGGCTCGGCTTTCATGACGGCTCGCCGGTGCGCGGCGCCGATTGCGTTGCGTCGATTAAGCGCTGGATGGCGCGCGACGGCCACGGTCAGGCGATGGCCGGGGTGCTCGACGAAATGAAGCCGGACGGCGACAAGGGCTTCACGATCAAGCTCAAGGAGCCATTCGGGCTGTTGCTCGATGGGCTCGGCAAGGTGTCGAGCCTCGCGCTGTTCGTCATGCCGGAGCGGCTCGCGAACACAGATCCGTTCACGCAAGTCACCGAGATGGTCGGCTCCGGACCATTCAAATTCGTCAAGGAGGAGTTCGAGCCGGGTCACCGCGTCGTCTACGTCAAGAACAAGGATTACGTGCCGCGCAAGGAGCCGGCCTCCTGGGCCTCGGGCGGCAAACTCGCCAAGGTCGATCGCGTCGAGTGGCTCTACATCCCCGATGCGATGACCAAGGTGGCGGCGCTGAACAACGGCGAAGCTGATTGGTGGGAGAACCCGCCGGCCGATGTTTGGCCGGTGCTCGCCGCCAACCCGGATGTGAAGCTGGACCGGGTCGACCCGCTCGCGAGCCCGATCATGACTCGGTTCAACCACACGCAGCCGCCCTTCGACAACCCGAAGGCGCGCCAGGCGGTTCTGTCGGTCATCGACCAGGCCGATTTCTTGGCGGCGCTCGCCGGCGATAAGGCCAACTGGGAGATCTGCGCTTCGTTCTTCACTTGCGGCACGCCGATGGCGAGTGATGCCGGCAATGCTCTGCTGACCGGCAAGCGCGACTACGACAAGGCGAAGCAGATGCTCGCCGAAGCCGGGTACAAGGGCGAGAAAATCGTCGTCATGGATGCGGTCGATCAGCCGGTGGCGCACACCCAGGCACTCGTGATCACCGAGGTGCTGAAGAAGCTGGGCATGAACGTCGATCTGCAGGCGATGGATTGGGGGACGCTGGTCACTCGCCGCGCCTCGAAGGAGCCGATCGACAAGGGCGGCTACAACCTCTTCGCCACCGGTTGGGTTGGCGCCGATCTGCTCGATCCGGTTCTGAACCTTCCACTCAAAACTAATGGCGACAAAGCGTGGTTCGGCTGGCCGAAGGACGACAAGTTGGAGGAGTTGCGCGCGCAATGGCTGAAGGCGACGAGCACTGATGACCGGAAGAAGATCGCCGCGGCGATTCAGGAGCGGGCCTTCGAGGTCGTGCCCTATTTGCCGACCGGGCAGTGGCTGCCGAAGACCGCCTACCGCAAGAACCTGAAGGGCCTCTTGCAGTCGCCGGCCTATCTGATGTGGAACGTCGAGAAGACGTGACCGCCGATCTCGGCTGTCCGGGATAAGGTGCCGGCGACAACTAGAACAAGACCGCAGAGGAAATGCCATGGTGCAAGGAAGAGTTGGCGGCATCGCGCTCGCTGCCGCGGCGCTCTGTGCGCTCGCGCTGCCGGCGGCGGCGCAAACTGTCAAGATCGGGTTCATCAATACCTATTCGGGTCCGTTCGCGCAGGCCGGCGACGAGCTCGACAAAGGCGTCAAGCTCTACATCAAAGAGCACGAAAAGGATCTGCCGCCGGGGGTCAAGATCGAGCTTGTCGTACGCGACGACACCGGCCCGAACCCGGACGTCGCGAAACGCGTGGCGCAGGAGCTGATCACTCGCGACCAGGTACAGCTCATCGCCGGCGAAATCGCTTCGCCCAATGCTGCGGCGATCGCGCCGCTCACGGCCGAAGCGAAGACCCCGTTCGTGATCATGAACGCCGCCGGCGTGAACATCCCGCGGCTATCGCCCTATGTCGTGCGAGTCTCGTTCACGCTGTGGCAGATCAGCCTGCCAATGGGGCAATGGGCCGCCAAGAACGGCTACAAAAAAGCCTATATCGCGGTCAGCGACTTCATCCCGGGTCACGACGCAGAAGGCGCCTTCACCAAAGGCTTCACCGACAATGGCGGCGAAATCGTCGGCACCACCCGCATCCCGCTGTCGCAGCTCGACTTCGCGCCGGTGCTGCAGCGCATCAAGGATGCCGCGCCGCAGGCTGTCTTCATCTTCGTGCCGGCCGGAAAGTACGCAACGGCAGTCATGAAGGCCTGGGCCGATCTCGGGCTCAGGGATGCCGGGATTCAGCTGGTCACGACTCAGGACGTCATGCTCGACGAGGAATTGCCCAACATGGGCGACATCCCGCTCGGCATGGTCAGCACCGGCAA
>DATARB010000063.1:0-13297 GCA_036264375.1 Pseudolabrys sp. | reverse complement strand
TTGCCTCGTTTGGATAGTGGCATTTTCGCCAGATTGTACCGAATTGCGGGCCGGTATAGAGGTCTTCCTCTTTCGAATCGTTCCAAAACGAGAGGCGCGGCTCTCTTAGAACGAAAAACACTTAGGCCCGCGGGCCAGGGGCGACATTGCGGCAAAGGGCGTGGGTTGTGGTCATCTGGAGCATCACTGCTTTGCTGTGTGGCGCGCTCATCGTCGCCGCATGGAAGCTCTAAGGGCGGTGTCCCAATTTGACGGGGGCTCCGAATTTTAGAAATGCCCTCCTTTTGGGCTGGCCGATGCCTTATAGTTGGGCGTCAGGCCGTTGTTTTGGTTTGCCCCTTTGCAACGCGCCTCACGCGAACCCCTAGCCGCAAGGTTGGGGCTTCTGCCGTTTCAGGCGGAGTCTTTCCTTCCCCCTAAGGGCCTCCTTCTCAATTGATAAATTGACACTCGCCCTGGCTGAACCGCGCCTGTTCCGTTCCACACAGAGGTTGTATTGTACACAACTGCGCCCGCCTTTGTTCCGACGCTGCCGCCGGGATTGATCCCAGTTTTCTGCCCTGGAATTTGCCGTTATCATTTTTGCGGTAATGAGGGATTTGCAGTGTCGAAAGAGTCCAAAGAGTTGCGCGTCCGTGCGGCGGGCGCGCTTCGGCGAGGCCGAAAGAGCGCCGCAAAATCGAAAGAGCAACGCGAAAATTTCGAACGTGCTGTGTCTCTAAAAGAGCTAGCCCACAACGAAGAATGGCTGACGGGAGAACCGGAGCGGTCTCGCCCTCAGGCGACGAAACCGAAGAAGCCGAAAAAGTAAGGCAGCCGCAGTTGGCGGCCGCTTTCCATTCTTTGTGCAGGCCGGGTGCGCCCCACCAAAGGCCTAGTTCTCAATTGGCATTGGCCTGGCTTGAACCATTTGCTTTTTGCCCCGTTGGCCTTGAGCACCGGCAGTGACCCGTGAGCGCCAGTGGCCGAAAGACCGAAAGCGCTCCCGCGTGCAACGGAGCGCGTATGGGCAAGATTCATCAGCCTCAAAAACTAAGCGCCAAAGAGTATCGGGCAGCCGACGAGTATCGGGCAAAGGCCGAGGCGTGCCGGACCATAGCGCGCCAAATCACGCCGCCCGACGACAAGATATTCGTGCTCGATATGGCCGCGGCGTGGGATCGCTTGGCCGACGAGGCGGCGAACAAACCGTAGGCCGCCTCAGTTGGCTTGGCCACGAAGCGAGAAAATAATCGCCCGGTTGGGGCCGTATCATGAGCAAGGACTCCAAGTTACTGCTTTGGACCGTTGGGACGACGACGGCTCTTATTCTTGGCCTATTCCTGTGCGCCTTCGCGGAAGAGTTTTTGCAGTAAACATCAGGCCACCTCAATTGGCGCCCTCACTTTTGTTCAGGAAGCCGCATTGAACATGGTGGTCATGTCGTCGGCGGTGTCCTGATCCAGGATGGCGCCCTATCCGCTCAGGGCGACATCGGCTTACTTTGCCCGCGAGGGGCCCAAAAAAAATGAGCCGCGCCTCGCACAGTGCGGCCCTGGGGAGTTGATCCCCCGTCCCCCGTCCCCCGAGGGGACCGTCCGCCCTCTTCGGGGCGGTGCGCAATAGCCTGAGGATCAGCACTCCACATAGCCTGCGCTGAATGTCGAAATTTGGACTCGGCCGCAGCGGCCTGTTCTGGTTTTGCGAGGTACCTATTTTGGCGAGGACCCGCGCGCGGAGAACGAAAAATGATCGAAAACTGTAAAACCGCTGTAAAACCGGTCTGCCGGGTCTAGCTTTGTTCTGCTCTGGGGGGTGTTAAGTGTTTGATTTTATTGGTGGGCGCACCAGGGCTCGAACCTGGGACCCGCTGATTAAGAGTCAGCTGCTCTACCAACTGAGCTATGCGCCCGGATTGCCCGGCGGGAGCCAAGTCCCGGCGAGCGGGGGTCACTTAGCAAAGCGAGACGGGTGTGTCCAGCCGCAAAGGCGCTTCACGGGCCCGCCAAGTGCCGAATAACAAAGGAAAAGCCGCCAAGCCTGACCCGGCGGCTTTCTGAGCAGAAGCGTAAGGGTGGAGAGAAGAGCCCACCCACGCGAAAACCGCCCGCCACTGTGGAGCGGAATTACTGCGGCCGTCCCCCGCCCTCGCCCATGCCGCCGTGTTCGTCCATCCCGCCACGCTCGCCGCGGCGCCAGCCATCCATCCCATGCTCGTGACCGTGGCGGCCGCCGAACTGCGGACCATTGAGGCGGGCCAGCAGAAGGAAGCGGTGCTTCTGCGCGTCATCCAGGCTCTTGTAGAGCGGGGTGGCGGCGTCGGCGACCTTCTTCAGCGCAGCGCCGCGCTGCTGCATCATGTCGGCGCGCAGGCTCAGGCGCGCGACCGGATCGGTCGGGCGATCGGCGCTGGCGCGCGCGGCGAATCGCTCGGACCGCTGCTTGGAAAGATCGCGCAGCGCGGTCTCCAGCGCCGGCCAATTCTTCTCCTGATCGGCAGTGAGCTTAAGCCCGGCATGCAGCGCAGCGATGCGCGCGTCGCCAAACGCCGTGATATCTTCCGCGGTCGGGCGCCAGTGATGGGCGCGATTGAGTTCAACCGGCCCCTGTTGCGCGTAGGCGAGAGTAGCGCCGGTGATCGCGATAGCGGTCGTAGCGGCTAGGACTGTTTTCAACATGGCCACCTCCAATGGCATTTCGGATGGTGCAAGTAGAAGAACAGCCGCCTGCCATATCAAGTTAAAGTTTGGAAAGAGATTAAGTGAACGCAATGTTGATTTACCTGCGTTATCGCGGCGCACATAAACCGGCGACACAAATAAAAACGCGGTATCAGATGACCCCCAGCAGCCGCGGCAGCCAGAGCGATATTTCCGAAATGTAGGTAATCATCAATAGGAACAGCAGCATCGCCAACAGCCACGGCAGCACCGCGATTGTCATTTCGCTGATACCCATCTTCGCTATGCCGCTGCCGACATAAAGATTGAGGCCGACCGGCGGATGACACAAGCCGACTTCCATATTCACCACCATCAGAATGCCGAGGTGGATGGGATTGATCCCGAGATTGACCGCCAGCGGAAACAGGATCGGCGCCATGATCAGAAGGATGGATGACGGATCCATGACATTGCCGGCCAGCAGCAGGATCACGTTCACCACCAAGAGGAACGCCCAGACGCTGAAATGCTGCTCGACGATCCAGGCCGCCATCGCCTGCGGTATCTGTTCGTGCGTCATGAGGAACGAGAACAGCACCGCGTTGGTGATGATGTAGAGCAGCATCGAGCTCAAGTTGGCGGCGTTGAGCAGAACCTTCGGCACTTCGCTGAGCTTGAGATCGCGATAGATGAAGACGGTGATGAAGAACGAATAGACCGCAGCGACGGCAGCGGCTTCGGTGGGCGTGAAAACGCCGCTGTAGATGCCGCCGAGCACGATCACGACCAGCATCAAGCCCCAGAAGCCGTCGTAGAAAGCGCGCAGCCGTTCGCCCCATGAGGCCTTGGGCATGCGCGGATAGTCGTTCCGCCAGGCGATAAACCAGGTCACCAGCGCCAGCATCAGCGCGAGGATGAGGCCCGGCACGATGCCGGCCATGAACAGCGCCCCGATCGAGGAATTGGTCGAGACGCCGTACAGCACCAGGATGATCGACGGCGGCACCAGAATGCCAAGTGCGCCCGAAGTTGTAATGACGCCGGCGCCGAAGCGCTTGGGAAAGCCGTGCTGCACCATCGCCGGCAAGATGATCGATCCGATCGCCGCCACGGTCGCCACGCTGGAGCCGCAGATCGCTGCAAACAGCGCGCAGGCGGCGACACCGGCCAGCCCCAGCCCGCCCGGCCAATGTCCGACCAGCGAAATGGTGAAATTGATCATTCGCTTCGCCACGCCGCCGCGGGTCAGGAACGAACCGGCCAGAATGAAGAAGGGGATCGCCATGATCCCGAAATTATCCAGCCCGCTGAAAAGCTTCAGGCCGACGCTTTCGATCGGCACCTGCGTCATGGTGAACAGGAAGGTGAGCACGGTGAGGCCGAGCGAGATCGAGATCGGCATGCCCGTCAGCATCAGCGCGAACAGCAGCACGAAAATGATCAGGGCGCTCATCGCGGCGCCCTCTCGTCAAGATGCGCGACCGCATCCGGATCGATGCCCTCGACATGCGCCGGATCATGGTGCGGCAGCTGGCCGGTCCAGAAATAGGCCCAGGCGACCTGGAGAAACCGGAAGCACATCAGATAAGAGCCGAGCGGGATGCAGGAATAGACAATCCAACTCGGTATCTCCATGTCGGGAGAGACCTGATCGGTCGGAAAAAGCTCGACGACGAATTTCAGCCCCATGGTGCCGACGACCGCCGTGAACAGTGCGCCGCAGAGCAGGCCAAACAACGTGACGCCTTTGCGCCATTTCGGATTGAGCTGATTGATGAGGACGTCGACGCCCACATGGATGCCAGTGCGCACGCCGTAAGCGGCGCCGAACTTTGCCATCCAGATGAACATGTAGATGCACAGTTCCTGCGCCCAGGTCAGGTTGATGCCGTAGAAAAATGGATAGAGAACCGGCACGCCGACCGCGAAGCGTTGCACGACGGCGACGAAAATGATCAGCGTCGCCGCCGCCATCAGGCTTGCGATCAGAATTTCTTCCAACCGGTCGAGAATGCGAAGAAACACGAGTGCCCTCATGCGCGGTGGGACGAATTGAAGTCCGCCCCAGCGGCAGAAGATTTCCATGTTGAAGGCGGATGGCGCCCCCGCACCATCCATACAAACCGCCGTCGTGGAATCCCCGCCCCTGGAAACGATACGAGCCCCGGCGTTTGCCGAGGCTCGCGACCGTCAGTTGCTCACGCCGGCAGTCGCCTTTTGGACTTCCTCGATCAGCCCTTTGCCGACGCGTGCCGCCATGTCGGCATAGATCGGCTCCATCGCTTTGCGCATTTGTGCGGTTTCGTCGGCGGTCGGGATCAGGATTTGCGTCTTGCCCGCTTTCTTGATTTCTTCGAGGGCGTCGGCGTTCTCCTGCTGGGATTTGTTGTTGCCGAACTCGGTCGCTTCCGCCATCGCCTTCGAGAGTTCGCCGCGAATGTCGGGCGGCAGGCCGTCCCAGAACTTCTTGTTCACGACGACCACGTAGCCGATGTAGCCGTGGTTGGTCATCGTCATGTACTTCTGCACTTCGTGCATTTTCTGGGTGTAGATGTTCGACGCCGTGTTCTCCTGGCCGTCGACAACGCCGGTCTGCAGCGCCTGATAGACGTCGGAGAACGCCATCACTTGCGGCGTCGCGCCGAGCGCGCGGAATTGCGCTTCCAGCACCTTCGACGACTGGATCCGGAATTTGAGGCCTTTGTAATCCGCCGGCACGTGCAGCGGCTTATTGGCGCTCATCTCCTTGAAACCGTTGTCCCAGTACGCCAGGCCGGTCATGCCCTTCGAGTCGAGCAGCTTGAGCAGCCGTTGGCCGATCGGGCCGTCGGTGACTTTCCGAAGCGCCGCGATGTTCGGCAGAATGTAAGGCAGATCGAATACTTCGAATTCCTTGATGCCGATCGGACCGAATTTGGAATTCGACGGCGCCAGCATCTGCACGGCGCCGAGCTGCATCGCCTCGAGCTCTTCCTTGTCCTTGTAGAGCGTCGAGTTCGGATAGACTTCGACCTTGACCCGGCCGTTGGTATATTTCTCGGCGAGTTCTTTGAATTTGTCGGCGGCCTTGCCCTTCGGCGTATCGGCGGCGACGACGTGGCTGAATTTTATAACGATCGGCTGCTGCGCCAGCACGGCGCCGGGAACAGCGATCACCGCGGCCGCGACGGCCGCAAGCAGCAAATTGCGCATCGATTTTCCTCCCGCCACGAGCCAGTTACCGGCTCTTTGGCATTGTTTGTGCGCGTCAAAGTGGCATTAAACCGGTTTCGCGGCAAGCCAGACCTAGCGCCAACACGGGGGGAGAAATCGTTAAACTGAAAGGATGCCGGAGGCGTCAACCGCCCCCGGGCCACTTCAGCGCAATGCGGCAACCACCGGCCCGAGGCCCATTTCCTGGGCAAGCCCGCTCGCCGCCTCCTTTTGCTCGTCACTCAGCACAGCGATCAAGGGCCGCGCGGCCACCGCAAGCCGGTGGATGGCAGCGCCGTCGAGGACCACGGAGACGACGCGGCGGCTGACACGCCGCACGAAGCCGGCCTGGTCGTCCTGCGTCTGCCGGCGGGATATGCCGCGCAGCGCGGCTTCCACCGGCGGCCAATAGCGCTCCTGCTCCGCGGTCAACCGCAGCACGCTCTTGATGCGCCCAATATCGATCGGCGTCGCCGGCTGCTCGTAGCCGAAGGCCCCGCTTTCGCCGGCATAGACTGGAGTGGCCACAGACAACATACCGGCCACCGCGAGCGCGCAGGCGCTCACGCAGAGAAAGGTCTTCATTCCTAGATGTCCCCGACGCTCTAGAGTGAGTGGAAGCCGCGTGACTAAGCGCGAATTCCGCCGGTAGCGAGAACGAAGTGTGGACGAATTAAGGTTTCTACTGTCGCGCGGAACTGCGTCACGCTGCGAGCAGGAAGTGCTTGGGATGCCAACGAGTGCGGCGGCACTCTGGTTCCGCTTAAAATCTTACGAGGTGGAATTTTTTCCGGAGAATGCCGCGCCCCGGATGGAGCGCGGCTACCGGCGTACCAGAACAAAGCTGCGTTACGCCGTGAAGCGGCCTTTAGCCCGCGTCGTTGGCGTGGATGCGCCGCTCGGTCGACGCCGTCTTGTTGGCCTTGCTCATCAGCTTGTTGAGCGCGCCCAGATAGGCCTTGGCCGAGGCCACCAGCGTATCCGGATCGGCCGCCTTGGCCGTGAAGGAGCGTCCGTTCTCGGACAGACGCACCGAGACTTCCGCCTGCGCATCCGTGCCTTCGGTCACCGCGTGCACCTGGTAGAGCTCGAGCTTGGCCCCGTGCGGCACCAGGGCGTGGATGGCGTTGAAGATCGCGTCCACCGGGCCGTTGCCGGTCGATTGCGTGGTGACGTGTTTGCCTTCGATGTCGAGCGTCAGCGTCGCCGTCTGCGGACCCATGGTGCCGGCGATCACTGTCAAGGACAGCACCTTGATGCGGTCGTGCGCGGTGGCGATCTCCTCGTCCACCAGGGCCTCGATATCCTCGTCCTGGATCTGCTTCTTCTTGTCGGCCAGTGCCTTGAAGCGCACGAAGGCGTCTTCGAGCTGGTTCGCCGCCAACTGATAGCCGAGCTCTTCCAGCTTGTGCACGAAAGCGTGCCGTCCGGAGTGCTTGCCCATGACCAGCGAGGTCTGCTTCACGCCGACCGACTCCGGCGTCATGATCTCGTAGGTCTGCGCGTTCTTGAGCATGCCGTCCTGATGGATGCCGCTCTCATGCGCGAAGGCGTTCCGGCCGACGATCGCCTTGTTGTACTGCACCGGGAACGAGGTCGCCGCCGCCACCAGCTTGGACGCGCGCGTCAGCATCGTGGCGTCGATCTTCGTCGCGTATGGGAATGCGTCGTTGCGCACCTTCATCGCCATCACGACTTCTTCCAGCGCGGCGTTGCCGGCGCGCTCGCCGATGCCGTTGATGGTGCATTCGATCTGCCGCGCGCCGCCCTTCACGCCGGCGAGCGAATTGGCCACCGCCATACCGAGATCGTTGTGACAGTGCGTGGAGAAGACCGCCATGTCGGAATTCGGCACGCGTTCGCGCACGGTCTTGAAGAGATTGAAATACTCCTCAGGCGTCGTGTAGCCGACCGTGTCGGGGATGTTGATGGTGGTGGCGCCCGCTTTGATCGCGGCTTCCACGCAGCGGCAGAGGAAATCGATCTCGGTGCGGGTGCCGTCCTCGGACGACCACTCGACGTCGTCGGTGTGGCCGCGCGCGCGCGTGACCTGCGCGATCACCATCTCGTAGACCTCGTGCGGCTCCTTCTGGAGCTTGTATTTCATGTGCACGGGCGAGGTGGAGAGGAACGTGTGGATGCGCTTGCGCCTGGCCGGCTTGATTGCCTCGGCGCAGCGGTCGATGTCCTTGAAGGCCGCGCGCGAGAGGCCGCAGATGACGGCGTTCTTGGCGCGCTGGGCGATCTCGCGCACCGCGGCGAAGTCGCCTTCCGAGGCGATCGGGAAGCCGGCCTCGATGATGTCGACGCCCATGTCGTCGAGCAACTCGGCGACCTCGAGCTTCTCCTCGTGGGTCATGGTGGCGCCGGGACACTGCTCGCCGTCGCGCAAGGTCGTGTCGAAGATGACGACGCGGTCCTTGTCGGACTGGGTCTGGGTAGTCATGAAATTATCCTTCTCGTCGCATGCGCCGCTTCAGGGGCGCTCAATGGGATGCTGATCTCGCTTCTGATCCCCCGAGTGCCCAGGCACATGTGCCCAGCCGGCCCTCAGGGGCTGATAAGGAGAAGGAGCGTGCCCAGAATGAGGGTGGCCGCGGAACCGGCGTTGCCCGCCGTCCGCTCGATCGCGCAGATATCGTGGCGCGTCGACATGGCTCGAAACTAACCCTCGTCTTCGATGTCTATGGTCGCGGAGCCCGGTTAAGCCCGCGTTAACCCGCATCTAAGAGGTCCAGCTTCTAGCGGAAGGGGCCCCGGCAAATCAAGGCCAGAATAGGTCAGCACTACTGTCTGTTTCTCCGCCGTCCTAGTGATTATCGAGCGGCCATGGAGCCCGATCAGATCAGGCGCGTCTGGCTGCGCCAGAGCATTTCGCTGCCGATCTTCTTCGCCCTGCTGTTCGCGCCGGCGGGGACGCTGAATTATTGGCAGGCCTGGGTCTACGGCATCCTCTTCACGGCGACGACGATCGGCATCGGCGTCTATTTCCTCAAGCGCGATCCGAAGGCGGTCGCGCGACGCATGGAGGTCGGTCCGCGCGCCGAGCAGGAGCCTGCGCAGAAGGTCATCATGACCCTCGTGCTGATCGGCTTCGTCCTGCTGATCGTGGTGCCGGGCTTCGACCACCGCTGGCATTGGTCGAGCGTTCCGGGCTGGCTGGCGATCCTGGCGAACCTGCTCGTCGTCCTCGGTCTTCTCGGCACCGCCCTGGTGCTCAGGCAGAACGCCTACGCCGCATCGACGATCCGAGTTGAAGCAGGACAGCCCGTTGCCTCCACCGGCCTCTACGCCATCGTGCGCCATCCGATGTACAGCGCGGCCCTGCTCATGCTGGTGTTCACGCCGCTGGCGCTAGGCTCGTACTGGACCTTGCTGCTGATCGTCCCGATGATCGGCGTGCTGGCGTGGCGGCTCCTGGACGAGGAGCGCTTCCTGGTGCGCAACCTGCCGGGCTATGCGGAGTATCGCGAGCGCACGCGGTATAGGCTCATTCCGGGGGTGTGGTGAGGGGACGTTTCCGGCGGGTCGATTCTGGCGCGATCACCCACTGACCGCTCGTCCCCGCGGAAGCGGGGACCCAGGGCCAAAATCGAGGCTTCAATCGTGGCCCTGGATTCCCGCTTGCGCGGGAATGAGCGGAGCAAGTGGCTCGATCACGCCTTCAACAGCGCCGTGTCGATCGGCAGCGAACGGATGCGTTTGCCGGTCGCCGCGAAGATCGCGTTGCACAGCGCCGGGATCACCGGCGGCAGCGCCGGCTCGCCGAGACCGGTCGGCGTATTGTTCGTGGTGACGAAATGCACCTCGACCGGCGCCGCCTGGATCATCCGCAACGGCTCGAAGGTGTCGAAGTTCTCCTCGACCACGCGGCCGTCCTTGAGCGTGATCTTCTCGTTCAACGCCGCGCCAAGCCCATCCAAGACGCCGCCCTGCGTGAGGTTCATCGCCGCGATGGGATTGATGATGTGGCTGCCGATGTCGCCGGCCGCCCAGATCTTGTTGACCTTGATCTGCCCGTCGTTGGCAACGGCGACTTCCACCACTTCGGCGAAGTAGCCGAGATGGCTGTAGTAGAAGGCGACGCCGCGGCCGGTGCGCTCCGGCAGGCTGCCTTTGCCCCAGCCGGACACGTCGCGCACCTTCTCCAACACGCCGCGCGCGCGGCCGGTGCTGAAGCCGACGCCCTTGCCGGGCAGCAACTCGTCCTTGCCGAGCAGGTCGATCTGGAATTGCAGCGGGTCTTTGCCCGCGGCATGTGCCAGCTCATCGGTCAACGACTGGAACACGAAGGCGAGCGCATTCGATCCCGGCGCGCGCAGCGGCCCGGTCGGCATGTGGAACGGGATGAGCGAGGCGCCGTAGGACAGGTTCTCGACGCGGCCGGCCGGGAAGATGTTGATATCCATGTCGGCCGAGCGCGCGAACTTTCCGTTGGCGCCGAAGCTGACGAAATGCTGCTGCCAGGCGACGACCTTGCCGTTGGCATCCAGGCCGCCCTTGAAGAAGTGGAAGCCGCCGGGCCGGTAGAAATCGTGCTGCATGTCCTGCGTGCGCGTCCACAACAGCTTCACCGGCGCGCCGGTTTGCTTGGCGATCCAGGCCGCCTCGGCCATGAAGTCGCTGTCGAGACGCCGGCCGAAGCCGCCGCCGACACGCGTCATGTGGACGATGACCTTGCTCTCATCGAGCCCGAGCGTCTGCGCCACCAGCGTGCGCCCGGGCCCCGGGTTTTGCGTCGGCGCCCACAGGATGATTTTGTCGCCCTGCACATGCGCCGTGCAATTCTGCGGTTCCAAAGGCGCATGCGAGATGAACGGATAGGAGTAGCTCGCCTCCACCACGTGCGCGGCGCCCTTGAGCGCGGCGGCCGCATCGCCATTGCTGCGCAGGTTCAGTTCGGGGGCTTTCGGACCGAGTTCGGCGGCCTGCTTCGCGAAGCCCTCGCTGCTGTAGGCACGCCCCGGCCCTTCGTCCCATTTCACATCGAGCTTCCGGCGCGCCTTCTCGGCGTGCCAGGTGCTGTCGGCGACGATGGCGACGCCCGGCATCAGGCCCTGGAGGTCGCTGCCGCCTTCGACGATGAAGGCATGGCGCACGCCGGGCATCTTCTTGATATCATCGAGATTAGCGCTGACGACCTTGCCGCCGAACACCGGACATTTCTGGAAGACGGCATGCAGCATGCCGGGAACTTCCATGTCGATGCCGAACAGCGGCTCGCCTTTGACGACCTTTGGGCTGTCGACGCCGCGCACCGACGTGCCGATGATCTTGTAGTCCTTGGGGTCCTTGAGCGTGACCTTGTCCAGGTCGGGCACCGGCACCTTCGCCGCGGCGGCAGCCAGCGCGCCGTAACGGATCGAGCGGCCGGAGGCCTTGTGCAGCACCGCGCCGGACGCCGTCGTGCATCCGCCGACTGGCACCTTCCATTGCTGTGCCGCCGCCGTCACCAGCATCTGCCGCGCAGCGGCGCCGGCTTGGCGCATCGGGTCCCAGTTGAGCGGCGTCGCCATGCTGCCGCCGGCGAACTGACGCCCGTATTTGCTCGGATCGAGGATGGCCTGCTCGATGCGCACCTGCTTCCAATCGACGTCGAGTTCCTCGGCGATCAGCATCGGCAGCATCGTCTTGATGCCCTGCCCGATCTCCGGATTCTTCGACGTGATGGTGACGATGTTGTCCGGCGCGATCTTCACGTAAGCCGTGAGCATCAACGCGCCGCCTTCGGCCTGGCCCGCCGCCGCGGCCTTGGCGAAGGCCGGCAGGCTCAGGGTGAACAGCAAGCCGCCGCCGGCGGCTGCGCTGGCTTTGAGGAAATCGCGGCGCGAGGCCACAGCGGACTCGGCTTTCGACGAACGAGCGCGAAGACGATCCTGCAAATGCTGCAACATGATTAGCCCCTCTGTCCGCTGGTCGCCGCGCCGAGGTCGGTCTTGGCCGCCTGCTTGATGGCTTCACGAATGCGGGTATAGGTGGCGCAACGGCAGAGATTGCCGTTCATGGCGGAGGTGATGTCCTCGTCGCTCGGGCTTGCGTTCTGCTTGAGCAGCGCCGCCGCCGACATGATCTGTCCGGCCTGGCAATAGCCGCACTGGACGACGTCGACATCGATCCAGGCTTTCTGCAATCGCGCGCCGATCGGCGTCGCGCCGACGCCTTCGATCGTCGTCACCGCAGCCTTCCCCACATCCGAGATCGGCGTCTGGCACGAGCGCACAGGCGCACCGTCGAGATGCACCGTGCAGGCACCGCAGAGCCCCGCCCCGCAGCCGAACTTCGTGCCCTTCAGATCGACCGCGTCCCGCAGGACCCATAGCAGCGGCGTGTCGCTGTCGACGTCGACCGACCGGGTCTGCCCGTTGACATTGAGAGTATAGTGCATCGCCAACCTCTCCGATTCATGTGCGAAGACTAGGTTGAAGGAAAGTCAGAGCCGCCTCATTCCGCGGGACAATGATGCTAACTCCATCCGGCATTTGTCCGCGGGCTCGGCCATCCATCGATGTCGGCTCACGGTCAGCTTGCGCCATGTCGCGCCCGCGCCGCAAGCTTTCATTGGACTAATGAGAACAAGGCTCGCATGCGCAGCGCGCCAAGGCGGGACATCGAAACGCCGAATTCATCGGGCGGGAAGACTGCCTTCATCCTGCGAAACGACGATTTTCAAATCTGCGTGATTGGCGAAGCGTACGTCATCGAAATGCATGTTATTTAGCGCGACGTTTATTCGCTATTTCGAATGTGGATCGCCGCGCCCCTTCAGGAGGGCCTGACGCGCCGCCTGAAGCTCTTTGAGCGCCTTGCCTTCGATCTTCGGATAATCGAGCTTGAGATTCTCTATCGCCTCGACGATGGCCGCGGCGACGACGATCCGCGTGAACCACTTGTTGTCCGCGGGCACCACGTACCACGGCGCATAGTCGCGGCTGGTTTCGCGGATCATGTCCTCATAGGCCTGCATGTATTTCGGCCAGAGCTTGCGCTCGGTGACGTCGCCCATGGAAAACTTCCAACGCTTGTCGGGTTCTTCGATGCGCTCGAGGAAGCGTTTTCGCTGCTCGTCCCGCGAAACATTCAGAAAGAACTTGAGGATGAGCGTGCCGTTGCGCGCGAGATGCTGCTCGAAGGCGCGGATGTCGTCGAAGCGATGCTTCCAGATGTTCTTGCCGTCCAATTCCGGCGGCAGCTTCTGCCGCTCCATGAGTTCGGGATGCACGCGGACGACCAGCACCTCCTCGTAATGCGAGCGGTTGAAGATGCCGATGCGCCCGCGCTCGGGAAGTTGCCGCGCAACGCGCCAGAGGAAGTTGTGGTCGAGTTCCTCCTGGCTCGGCTGCTTGAAGGAGACGACGGACACGCCTTGCGGATTGAGGCCGCTCATCACGTGCTTGATCAGGCTGTCCTTGCCGGCGGCGTCCATCGCCTGCAACACGATGAGCACTGACCAGCGGTCGCTGGCG
>DATARB010000023.1:0-8928 GCA_036264375.1 Pseudolabrys sp. | reverse complement strand
GTACTTATGGAAATTCCAGCGTGGCGCCTCGAGCGGGCGCTCCAGCGCGGCCCACTTGTAGAACGGGTGGGCGTCCGGCCCCTTGACCGCGACCTTCGCGGTGATTGGAAAGGTGACGTGATACTCCTCGTGCGCGGTCCTGTCGATATCCTCGGTGCCGCCCGGCTCCTGACCGCCGAAATCGTTGGAGGGGACGCCGAGCACGAGCAGCCCTTTGGCACGGTATCGCGTCCACAGCGACTGCAGGCCGGTGTATTGCGGCGTGTACCCGCACAGCGATGCAGTATTCACCACCAGAATTGGCTGACCGGAATGAGACGAGAGCAGGATCTCGCCGCCGTCGAGACCGGGGAAGGTGAAGGCATAGGCGGTCACGCGACTCATGCTCTCGGCGCCCCGGCTCGCGCGCGTCGCGGCGCCGGCGAGGGCGGCGGCTGCGAGGGTCAGGATATGCCGGCGGTCGATCATGTTGCCATCTTAGCGCGGAGTTCCAGTCGCGCGCGTGCAAAATTGCGTTACGGAGTGGCATGCCGCTTGCTAATTCGGCTCGCGCATCTGTGTGCGCCGAGCGAGCGCTCCTCTGCGCGGACGTCCGCAGGCGTGGTTAATGCGTGATCGTGTAGCTCGAAGCGTTGCGACAAGCTCGGCGCGCTCCCTCTCCCCTACGGGAGAGGTGAAGCGATGCCGCGCCAAGCTGCGATTCAATCACAATTGCTCATATCTAACGCGCGCGCTGCCGGCTGATAGATGTTTGGTTGGTCGGCCGCAGCGAGATGCCTTCGCGTTGCGCCTTGCCGCGGATGGAAATCGGCGTGCGGCCAAGCTTCTGTCCGATCACGCGCATCGGCGTGTTTTGTTTGGCGAGCTGGCGCAGCGCGCGGACATCGCTGGCGGTCCAGCGATTGTAATTGTTATGGGTGCGTGGATGCGCCTTGCGTCGGGCTTTGCGTCCGCCCGACGAGCCGGCCCGTTTCCAACTGGCGCGTCCTCGCACTGTTCTTGCCATGACCTTTCCTCCGGCAGATTGTGTATGCCGTCGGACAATGCATGGCGCAGAACCATTGTTCCGGGCTGTTGCGCGCGGATGTCACGGATTGTGCGCACGGATTGTGCGTCAAGAGCCGGCCAGCGCTTCGTACGCCGCTTTATCTGGCTGAGGGCGAGGGCGCGTGCGCCTGGCCGGCTCCTGATCTCTCTGACCGTCTCGTTCGCCGCCTCTTGTTTGCCGCGTCTCGTACGCAGGCTCTTGGCGGCGAAGCCGTCAAGCTACGGCGGCAAAGAAGCGCACGGTCGTCTCGAAGGCGTAGTCGCAAGCCTCGCAGCGCCAAAGATGGCGGATGCGTCCGTCCTCGAGTTCTTCCGTCCACTCCGGCATGCAAATGCCTACGCCGCATTGTCCGCATTCTATCAAGGGCTGAGCACGCGAGCGCGGTGTGCGCGCGCGGTCGAAAACGAGCTCCATAGGACGTCCTCCCGCTCACTCTGTTTGCGCATGATCTTCCCCGAAGCTGTGTCGGCTTCGGGAGCCATGCTTCAACCGCGGCTCCGCCCATTACCCTATCGTGCGTATGGTAGTCTGCACGCGCGCGCAATGAAGCAGCAACGCTGACGTAACTTGCCGTAAAATAATGAAGCTGATGCGACGAATTGGGTATCATGAATAAAGCTGGTCACGAGCCGGGCGAACTTTCGTATGGAACCAGCGTGCGAGGCCCGCCGTTGCCATTGATCGAAACGAGGAAAAACAATGCGCATCGCGCTCGCCGCAGCCTGTCTGCTCTGTTCCGCCGGGATTGTGCTCGCGCAACGGCAGCCGCCGAACAATCCATCCGATGCCTCGCAGCAGAGCACCGGACGAACCTCGCCTGAAGCAAAAGGACAGAAGCAGCCGCAAGGCTGGACCGGCCCGATCGACACCACGACCGGCGGCGCGCCCGCGGACAGTCCGCAGGGGCAGAGTCCGCCCGGTATGCAGGCGGCGCCGGAAGGCTCGTCCAAGACCACCGTCGCGCCGGATAAGGACTAGACAACAGCGCGCTGTGAGATCTTCGTCCGCCGCCGCTCCTTCAGCGGCGCTCCCGCAATTGCATCTTCCACGCTCTTGTTGCTCGCTCTTTGCGCAATCGCCTTTGCCGGCATCGTTGCGATGGCGCTTCGAAAGGTCCGGCCAGCCATGCGGCGCGGCGGTCTTGCCGGAGGGGGCCCTGCCATCAGATGATGTGGGATCGACTGGGCGCGCGCGTGGCGGGAACCGGGCCGTTGCCGCAGTGTGTCATTGCGATATTGCACGATCACGCGAACAGGTAACGACCAGATAGAGGCGCTGCATGGCCGACACCGTCTCGAAGCCACGCACCACGACGAAGACAAAGCCGAAGACGGAGCGGCCGAAGCTCTACAAGGTCATCCTGCTCAACGATGACTTCACGCCGCGCGAATTCGTCGTGCAGGTGCTCAAGGCGGTGTTTCGCATGAACGAGACGACGGCCTACCGCGTGATGCTGACGGCGCATCAGAAGGGCGCCTGCGTCATCGCCGTCTATACGCGCGATGTGGCCGAGACGAAGGCGAAGGAAGCAACCGAACTCGGGAAGAGTAAGGGTTATCCATTGTACTTTACCACCGAGCCCGAAGAGTAGGCCGCGCAACTACGCAATTACCTGCCGCGAGCGGTGACGGCGCAGGCAGCACGGACAGTTACGTAAGCAACAGGCCGGAATAGCCGATGCTGGACAATGCATGTACATGCGTCGCGCATGACACTGATCCAAACAAGCGATCCCGGCTCGGCCCCCAACTGTCCCAATTGCGGAGCGCGGATGCGGCTTGTGCGCGTTGTGCCGGGCGCCTTCAGCTTCCCGGAGTTGCGCAGTTACGGATGTCGTGCTTGCAAAGAAGTCATCACACTTGAAGTCGAGCGCTCCGTGCAATCTCGAAAGCCGGACATCGTCCCGTCATCGCGCGCAAAATTGACATAGCGTTGCGCGGGGCTTCGGCGAGATGTGATTGGACCGATATAAATCGCGGTGGTAGCCATTTCCCTCGGGAGTAAGGGGGAGATACAGCATGCCATCAGCGACGGGTCCCGCTCAACTTGCTCAAATCGCGCCGCTTGTCTGTCCGCAATGTGGCGGCAAAGCCCATCTCGCGCGTCGCACGCCCGATGCGTTTAAACGCGATGGCAAGACGGAGCACTGGACGTACGAGTGCTTCGAGTGCGGACACAGAATCGAAAAGACGGTTGAGATTTGAATCGAATTGAGTTGCGCCGCGCGCGCTACTGTCCGCAATTCCACATCATGCCGATCGGTGTGTAGGTCCAGCAGGGACCGAAGCCGCCGCCGTTCCAGCGCCCGTGAAAGAAGCGCGGCTGCTCGAGCGGATTATCCATCCAATCGCCATAGACAAAGATCTGCGGACGATGCCGCGCTTGTTCGGCGCGTTCGCGTGCGATCTCTTCCGGCGGCCGATAGCCCGGCAGGAATCCGTAGCCATGCCAGTGGCGCACGGTGAGGCGGGGGCGCTTGTGCACAGCGTGATGCGGCTTGGACGTGGCGGGATCCTGGGCGGGGGCGGCGCTGGTGGCGGGACCGAGGAGCATGGCCGCCGTCAACACGGCAGCCGAAACAAGACGCAGCATTTCAAGCCTTCCAAACTCACCGCACGCCGCCCGCGGCCGGCATTGGCGGCAAGCATCGTGGTGAAACTGAGACACGGACGCCAGCGAGGGACTCATCGCGGCCGCAAACGCACTATAGACTGCGGATGACGACGAGGGGAGACGCCATCATGATCGGAAAATGCGCGCACGCCGGCGCGGTGCACGACGTGACGCCGAGCGCGCGCGGCTGCGAGGAATGCCTCAAGACCGGCAGCCCCTGGGTGCATCTGCGCCTATGCCGCAGCTGCGGCCATGTCGGCTGCTGCGATGAATCTCCCAACCGGCACGCGCGCAAACATTTCGAGGCGAGCGGCCACCCGATCATCGAAGGCTACGACCCGCCGGAAGGCTGGGGCTGGTGCTTCCTGGACGACACCTTCGTGCGGCTCGATCACAAGACAAAGCAAATCGGGCCGATCAAGCGGTGGGTGTAGGCGCTGCTCGAGGCCTCGGCCTGCGGATGCCATCAGACCATCCATCAGGCCGACCGTCCGCCGCTCGCCTTGTGCGGTCCCGGCGCCTCAAGGCTCCGGTATATCGTCCACCGGCAAAGCCTTCATGTGCGGATGATGGATGTGAAGATCGTAAACCGGGACGGAGGCCTGGACCTCGCCGTTCGCCGCGTCGGTGCCGGCGGCGGTCTGCCGCGGCGCGACGGCCTTGACGAGAAGGGCGGACAAAATCAGGACGGCGGCGGTGAATACGATCATTCCTCGGCTGTTCATGGTCATGTGAGCCTCTTGCTGCTGGGGTGCCATGCGCAGGACCATCGCACCAACCGCGCGGCGCGGATGTGAGCAGGCTCACACGTCGGGAAGAATGTTTGCGACGGCTACAGGTTTTCCTCGGCGAGGCGCAGCAGCGCCTGCGTGCGATCCCGCACATTTGCGTTCAAGGCCGGCGCAATGCGGGCGTGCCAGAGCAGGAAGCGGATGCTCTGCGCGATGCCTTTCGGGTTGAGCGTGCTGGTGACGAGGACGTCGGTCTCGCCGCCGTCCTGCGCGATGCGATAGTCGGTGCGCGCGGTGTAGTCCTCATCCTCGATGACCAGCACGAGGTGCCGCGGCGGCTCAGCCGCGATCACGCGATAGGTGAGATCGGCGGCGCCGCTGCCCGGCACAGCGCGCGAGCGGATGATGCTGCCGGCGGCGAGCGCGCCCGGCGGCTCTACTGTGACCTCGGCCAATGTGGCGATCACCTTCGGCCAGCGGCCGGCGCTTTCCAGCGCCTGCCAGACGGCGGCGGGCGATGCGGAGGTCGAAAAGGTCTGGGAGACAGTGAGCGGGAAGGGCATACGGGAGCGAATAGCGGGCCGCACGGCGGGAGATCAAGACCCCGCCGCCCTTCGGGGACAGCGCGGGCGCCATCGTCACCATGGTGTCGCCGCGCGGCGCGATGGCTGCGGCCGAGGAGGGCGGCTGCTAGCGTCCGCTCGCGGAGGAGCGCCTTACGGCTTCGGCCCGTAGCGGTTCGAGACGGTGCACCGGGTCACCCGGATGATGTCGTCGGGCGATTGGTCCGGCGGCGTCGTGATGGCCAGGTTCTCCGGCCAGACCGTCACCTTGCGGAGTTCGCCGACCGTCTTGGCCGACACGCTCAGGCCCGGATCGATCGCGACCCGGGTGCGGTCCGGGTAGCCGCCGAGAACGATGTGCAGCGCGGAGACGCTCTTCGCCTTGAAGTGCATAGGGCTCCCTCCCTGCCGGGATCCGGCTGGCTCTCGGGAACCGCTTTTCGGCCTTTCGCGACCGGCGTCAGCCGAGAAGAGATCCGGCCAGCCTTGCGGGGGAGTATAGCGCAGAGTAGGGCGGAGTGTGGGCAGGGCATTCAATCCAGCGTCACGCCGCTCGCCTTGATGACGACCGCCCATTTGGCGATCTCGCTGCCGAGGAATTTCTGCAGGTACGCCTGCGAGCGGCGCTCGGGCGCCACGACCGTGGTGCCCATTTTCTTTAGTGCGTCGGACACGGACGGCGTGTTCATCGTCTCGATGGCGGCCGCGTTCACCGTCTTCACGACAGCGTCGGGTGTCCCCTTCGGCACAAAGAAGGCGCTCCAGAACGGCGCGTCGAAATCCTTCAGCCCCTGTTCGCTGGCGGTCGCGAGACCCGGAAAAAGCGGAGAGCGGTCTTTGCTCAGGAGGGCGAGGGGGCGCACCGTGTCGCCGGCGAGTTGCGGCAGCGCCGCGGCGGCGAGCGCGCAGATGGCGTCGACGCGGCCCGCGATCAGATCCTGCATCGCCGGCGCGGAGCCGCGATAGGGAACGTGCGAGCCCTGGATCCCGGCCGCGGCGAACAATTGCGCGCAGGCAAGATGCGAGGCGGAGCCGACGCCGGCCGAGGCGTATTGGAGTTTGCCGGGATTGGCCTTGGCATAAGCGATGAATTCTTTCAGGTTCTTTGCCGGCAGTTCCTTGCGCACCAGAAGAACGATCGGCTGTTCGGCAACGAGCGCGACGGGAACAAAATCGGCGACCGGATCGTACGGCAGGTTCTTGTAGAGCGCCTTGCTCATCGCAAACGTGTCGATGCCTCCGAGAACGAACTGGTAGCCGTCCGGCGTGGACCTCGCCGCACGGGCGGTGCCGATGGTGCCGCCGGCGCCGCCGAAGTTTTCGATCACGATCGTGTGGCCGAGAACTTCGCCCAACCGGGCGCCGAAAATGCGTGCGACCGTGTCGGAGGCGCTGCCGGCGGCGAACGGCACGATCATCGAAACCGGCCGCTCCGGCCAGTTTTGCGCCGGCGCGGCTGTTGCGGTGAGCGCGGCAAGAGCGAGCGAACAGACGAGGCGGCGTGCGATCATGAGACGTCCCATTGAAAAAGTGCGAACAGAAGAATCAGCATTGCACTTGATTGCACTTGGGCGCCGCGTGCGTCTGCTTCAGCCTTCTTGTGGCGCGCTATATGGGAGGCGCCGCGCAGCGTCAATTGGGGCGGTGCTGGAATTTGCGGCGGCCATGGCGGGCAAACTGCACCATTGCCATGCACGACTTAATGGCCCGCATAAGCGAAGTGACGGTGCCTTGCCGATCGGGATCACCGGGACAAGCTTGTCGATGACAAGAGGCGGGACGCAGACCGCCTCTTGGACCGCGCTTGCGGGCGAGCAGCTGTGCTCGTCCGTCCCGCGCTCTTGGGGACTTGTACCTGGGAAATGACGTACCTCGCCTTTACCGTGAAATCGATGTCGATCAGTATTTGCGCGAGCGATGAACGGTTTTGCATTCCTACCACTGCATTCTTGTGGAGTTCGCACATGAAAACCGCGTGGATGGTTGCCTGCGTTCTGAGCATTTCGCTGCTGCCGACGGTGATCAATGCGCAAGGCGTGATCGGCGGCGCTCAGCAGGGCGCAAACCAGGGAGCGCGTCAGGGCAGCAAGGCGGCCGGTCCGGTCGGCGGCGCTGTCGGTGGCGTCGTTGGCGGCACGGTCGGCGGCGTGACCGGCGGTGTGAAGGGAGCGCTTGGCGTTCCATCAAAGCCGAACAGCAAGCCGAAAGCGAAGACCACGAACTGATTTGGTTTTCAGCTCCTCGTCATGTCGCCGCGGCCGGCGAGCAAACCGGCGATGACAAGACGCTGGCGGAAGCGTGCATCTCGCATCATTCATCGATGCGACACGTGCTCGACCTCTGCCGGCCTCATGCTGAGGAGCCCGCCGAAGCGTCAGCGGAGCGGGCGTCTCGAAGACCGCAAGCCGGCTATAGCCGACTTGCGCACGAGGGGCTGAACAATGCCGGATTCCGTTTCACTCATCCGGATTTCTCCGGCTAGAGACTCCGAGGTTTGAAAAACACAATTGAACAGTCTCGATAACCAACCAAACCGTTGGTTTGAGTCATGCGGCCTTTGATTTTTGTGTCGCTCTTGTCGTCTCGCGAGCCGCGAAATTCATAATTCCATGTGGAGCCATTCCGGCCTCCAGCGACGCCGGTGACAAGAATGTCTCCCATTGACGTGATTGTTCCGGTGAATGTTTCCTCCCCAGGACCGTTCGCTAATTTCCGAATTGCCGCGAGATGGCCATCGGACAGTTCGAAGACCATGTCCCTTTGAAAGGCGCGCAAACCGCTGGGATTGCCGCTATGGGCGGTTCATATGAGTTTCGCCGATATGTGCTGTGAACTCTGCGCGTCTGTAGCCACGTTAGCGCATGACAAAGCAACGACGACCGTCAAAAAAATCATTGGCAGGCGATTCATAGGCCACCCCTTCTTGGCGAAGGCCCAAGCGTATTTTCTCGTCTACTGGTTGTAAACTCTTCAGACGAAGGCGGCCGTTCGACCATCCTATTAAGTCGTGGATGGCCCGGCCATGACGCGGAGAGGGGAGTGACTTAGCCGTTGGTCAGCGCGCGATGCTGTGTTGGGAGCGTGAGCGCGAACGCCGCGGCGCAGCTCTACGCTACTTCTTCTTCCCCGCCTTGCCCGCCTTCGGCTTCTCCCCCTCGGCCTTCGCCTCGGCGGCTTCCTTGGCCAGGCGCAGGGCTTTCAGCCGCGCGGTCTTGTCGCGCGTGGCGGTCTGGCCCGCTTCATAGTCGGCCATGGCCTTGGTGGCGTCGCGCGCCTGAAGCTCCTTGCGCTTGAAACTCGCCTCGGCTTTGGCCTGGACGTCCTTGTTCGGCGGCTTCGACAAGTCGGCTCCTGTTGTAGACGGGCGTTAGCTACTTCTTCTCGATCGAGATGCCTTTATCGCCGAGATTGATCTGCACGCCCTTGGGCTGTTTGCGATCCTGGTAGAGATTATAGCCGAGCACGGCGACGATGACGACCAGCGCGCCGATGGCGAGATAGAGGAAATTGCGGCTGCTCGGCATGCTATTCCCGTTTTGCATCTGTGATGGCCGTGCCTGTCACGGCCATCACGTACCCAACGACGTGGCGCAGCCTTAGCCGTGGATGGCCGGCTCAAGCCCGGCCATGACGACTGCTGTGGCACCGGGCAAAGTTTGTCCACTACCGACTCAGTAAGTCCTTGATTCCATTCAACCAGAAAATCGTATCGCGCGAAAGTTCGCCCGCGGTACCGGGCATAGTGCGTCCGCTGTTTGGAATCGAATGCCGGCTTCGGCGGTTCAGGCGCCGCAACTGCGCGACTCAGTGCTGCTCGCCGACGATCGCGATCGGCTGCCGCTTTCCCGACAGCGCCTGCCCCTGAACAGATCGGCCCGCACTTGTGATGCGGGCCATTGCGGTATTTTGAACAGTGAAGATGTAGAGCCCGATGTTATGACCGAATGGGTCAACAGTAGGGTCGGAAAGAGAT
>DATARB010000385.1:0-32664 GCA_036264375.1 Pseudolabrys sp. | reverse complement strand
GGCTAATCGCTCGCTCCAGGGTGTCCTGGACCAAATCGTCCGCAGCTGCGGCGTCGCGCACGAATGTTCGGGCGTAGCGTCGTAGCGCAGGAATAACAGGCTCGATGAGATGCGCTATATCGGCCATCACGTCGTTCTCTCAGCGGGGCATCGCAAGCTTCAACCATATCAGTCTCCGCACAGGCCTCTGGAAGGGAGACAATCTTCACCTTTTCTTTATTCCCGGGGGACCCGACTTTGCGGCGGGAGACCCGGAACAGGCGCTCTTGGCTGGTTAGCAGAGCGGCAGGGTGGCCGCGTGACGATCACAATGCGGAGATAGTGCTCCCCTCGGTCGCTCTATTCAAAAGCCCTGATATTGAGTCAGTAGCGCCAGCGCGTCCGGCGGCGGCGCCTCATGTCGATGGCAGGTGCCTTCAGCGATTTTCGTCGATCGGAATAAACCGCCTCGGAGGAGCGTCTACCCGGTGTGCGACAACTTCCGAAGGAGAAGACATGAACTCGAAGCGAATCCTTGGCCTTGCGATTGCAGCCTCCGCCCTTGTTTCATCCACAGCGCTCGCTGCGACTGGGACGCCGGAGCGCGTGCGCGGGACCATAGCGTCAGCCACCGCGGACTCGGTGACCGTCGATACCCATGCAGACAAACCGGTCACCGTTACCCTGACCGGCAACACCTCATACCTGAAAGTGGAGAAAACAAATCTCAACAAGGTTGAGAAAGGCAGCTACATCGGCACCGCAACCAAGGATGTCGGTGGCACGCAGGTCGCGCTTGAGGTCGTGATCTTCCCGCCCTCGCTGCGCGGCGCGGGTGAAGGCCACTACGCCTGGGATAAGATCCGCGACACGACGCTCTCCGGAGGCGCGCAGACAAGCAGCAGCATGACAAACGGCAGTGTCTCTGGCGTCTCGACCTCGATGGCGACGGTGAACAGTACGATGACCAATGGCGACGTCGCCGCAGCGCAGTCGCAGGGCGGCGTCACGCATCTTGTCGTCACCTACAAAGGTGGCCAGGAGGACGTGCTGGTGCCTCCGACTGCTCCGATCGTGACCTTCCGGCCCGGCACGAAGGCCCTGGTGGCCAAGGGGAACGATGTTTTCATCAAGGCGACGCAGACCGGCTCGGGTCTCGAGGCGAACACGGTCGCGGTCGGGGTCGACGGCGTGAAGCCGCCGATGTGACCGCCCCCCGCGCCTCCGGCGCGGGGGCTTCCCACCGAGAGAAGGGACATCTGCTATGGACCAACGTGAAACAGGCCGCCGCCCGGCACATTCGGTCGCGATCCGCGTCATACACTGGATCGGCGTCTATGCCATGGGCTGCATGATCTTCAGCGGCTGGGAAATCTACAACGCCTCGCCCAGCCTGCCCTTCCTATTCCCGGCCTGGACCGGCCTCGGCGGCTGGCTGGGCGGCGCGCTGGCCTGGCACCTGAGCGCGATGTGGCTGCTGTTCGCCGACGGCATCGCCTATTTGCTCTACGGCTTCGCCAGCGGCCATTTCCGGCGCGACCTGAAGCCGCCGCGCCCCGCCGAGCTGGGGCAGGACCTGGGCGCCGCGCTGCGCTTTCGCCTGAAGCACCACATGGGGCACTACAACGCCGTGCAGCGCGTGCTCTATGCCGGCGTCATCATCGCCGTCATCCTGCAGGTCATGACCGGGCTCGCCATCTGGAAGCCGGTGCAGTTAGGCTGGCTGGCTGGGTTGTTCGGCGACTATCCGATCGCCCGCGGCATCCACCTCGCCATCATGTTCGGCATCGTCGCCTTCGTTCTCGTCCACGTCGCGCTGGTGGTGATCCACCCGCGCGCGCTGAAGTCGATGATCGTCACCGTGCCCACAGAGATCGAGGAAAGCCGATGAGCGGCCAGCGCAACAAACCGGCCGTCAGCATGGCCGAGATCAAGCCGGAGCTGGAAAGGCTGCACCGGCGCGGCTTCCTGCGGAGCGCGCTCTCGCTCGGCGCGCTGACGATGTTGACCGGCTGCGACCTTTCGACTCATTCCGGCGTCGACGGCGCGCTGGAGGCGATCCAGCGTTTCGACGACCGGATCGGGGCGGCTCTGTTCAGCCGCCAGCGCCTGGCGGAGACCTATCCGGCCAGCGCCATCACCCGCCCGTTCCGCTTCAACGCCTATTACGCGGAGTGGCAGGTGCGGCCGGTACCGGATAACTGGGTACTCAGTCTTGGCGGCCTTGTCGCCGACCGGCGCCCCTGGACGTTGCAAAAGCTAATGGCATTGCCGCAGCAGGAACAGATCACCCGGCATATCTGCATCGAGGGCTGGAGCCAGATCGGCCAGTGGAGCGGCGTGCCGCTGAGCGCGTTCCTGCACCGCGTTGGCGCCGACCTTTCGGCCCGCTATGTCAACTTCAAATGCTTCGATGGCTATTCGACCGCCATCGACATGGCCAGCGCGCTGCAACCGCAGACCATTCTGGCGCTCGATTTCGAGGAAAAGCCGCTGGCGCCACAATGGGGCGCACCGCTGCGGCTTCGCATTCCCACCAAGCTCGGCTTCAAGAGCGCCAAGAACCTGGAGGCGATTGAGGTCACCAACAAGTATCCCGGCGGCTACTGGGAGAACCAGGGCTATGATTGGTTCGCTGGCGTTTGACCGCGCCGTCGGAAATGCCATCGGATCCTTGATCCGCAATCGCGTCCTTTCCAGAAGTGGCGGCAACGTTTTACGAAGCGGCGATCCAGCCAACCGCCCAAATGATGACCGACTGGCTGTGCCGACAAGGTGAACATGGGAAGATCGAGCTCGAAGACACCCAAACGGCGGTCGAGATACCGCGCGGGATGATGGTCACGGATACCCAACTCGCGGTCATGCTCGGTCAGAGCGGGCCGACCCTGATCAAGCAGAGATCACGGTACGAGCAAAGCGATGTGCACGGCTGTTTCTGAACGGCTGCGTAGTTCGCTGACGCGGCGGATGGAACAAAGCAGTCGAGACGTTCAGCGTCACAATAGCCATCCCCTACGCGGCTGATGACGCCTTTGGGTCATGAACGGCCCAAAGGCGACGTCCGCGTTGAGCCCGCTCTAGGCCTCGACTGCGGACAGTGGCCGGCACGACCCGCAGGGCGGGTTAGTGCCCACTAGCCGAGATACGAAGATTTTTCGCTACTTTCTGAACGGCCCAATCATTGGAATTGTTTGACCGAGATGATGGTGCAGATTCTTGATTTTCGGGCGTGTGCTACACTCGTAGCCGCGCTGGAAGGGCAAGAATTGCTAATAAGATGACGAGCACCAGCAGGCCGATAATGAGATAAATATTATGTAATCCTGCGGACATCCGTTCGATCAGAAAATTCAGTTCGGACGCAGGCATTGAGGCGCGCAGCGTCGGGTTCATGATGCGCTGGATGTTATCACCATTCTCGATTGCGTGACGCGAAACCGCAGCATTAAGAATGCCGCCGAACACCGCAGTGCCGATTGCTTGGCCGACGATGCGGGAAAATACGGTTGTCGAGGTCGCGATTCCACGCTTCTCCCAGCCAACGGATGCCTGAACGGCGACGAGAAATGTCGGCACGATAAAGCCCATACCGATCCCGATGAGTGCGGGCGCAACGGCTGTCCAAACCGCTCCCCGTGTCGGAGTGAGCGCGATCAACAGAAGGACACCGATTGCCAGAGGTGGCATGCCGATAAGACTGGTGGCCCGGTAAGACACGCGTCCGAGCAATCGACCGCCGACAAAGCTTCCGAGCGGCCAACTCACTGATGGCGCTCCGACGGCCAAGCCAGCAATCATGGCGCTGAGGCCCATAACGCCCTGAATATAGAATGACAGGAAAGCTGTGCTGCCCATCAACACGGAGCCGACCGCGAGGCCCACAACAATGCCGCCGACGATTATCCTGTTGGTCATCAGTCCGATGGGCAGGATCGGATCGGGCGTACGGGCTTCGTGCACCGCAAAGCAACCCAGAAGGGCCAGCGATGTCGCCGTCATGGCCAAGATCGCGAATGTGCCGAGTGCCGATGCCTGTACCAGCACGAACATGAGCAGACCGGTCCCGGCCGCCATCAATGGCGCGCCCACATAATCGATGCGTCTTTGATGCGGCTTAATCTGCTCGTGCAGTGCGGCCATGATCATGCCCGCCGCGATGCATCCAACCGGCACATTGACCCAGAACACCCAGGCCCAATTGAAATGGGTGACGATCACGCTGCCGAACAGCGGTCCGAGGATCGCGCCGATGGCCCACGCACCCGATATGTATCCCTGCAGGCGTGCCCGCTCCACCGGTTCGTAATGATCCCCTATGATTGTTTGCGCAAGCGTCACGAGCGCACCCGCTCCCACACCCTGAATGACACGAAACGCGATGAGAGCGTCCATCCTCCTGGCCATTCCACACAATACGGAACCGACGAGAAAGAGACCGATCCCGAACAGCAGCACCCGCTTGCGGCCGTAAAGGTCGGCCAAGCCTCCATAGATTGGAATGGTGAGGGCTTGCGTCAAAAAATATGCGGAGAAAACCCAGGTAAGCGATTCGAACCCGCCGAGCGCGCCCACAATCGTGGGCATTGACGTCGAGACAATGGTTCCTTCGACCGCGGCAATCACGATGACGGCGATTGACGCGATAAGAATCAGGGTGCGGCTAGATTGGCGACTCACGACTCGGTCGTGGGCGGAAACCGGCGCGATGCCGTCGGATTTGCTATCGGTCACGCAGTTCCCGTGTGCCCGCTGTGTGTTTCATCCCGAAGAAGCCGCGATCGTTGATCAGCGCGGACTTGATTGCCCTCGTTTTAGGCTGAATTGGTTTAATGCGCCAGAACATGTCAGATATGACAGAACAGGAGGTGTCGACGTCGCGACCTGACGAGCCGACTCTCTTTCAGCCCGTCAAGCTTCTGAGGGCTTGGAGTACCCTTCGAGTACTCCGGTTCGTTTCAAAGGCCCAACTGTGCGATCAAGGTCGCAATATCGGATTGACTTAGGCACCTGAAGCGGCCCGTCCTGAAGCGGTTCCTGGCCGACATCGAGGTGTCAAAAGCAGACACAGTTCGCGACGGAATTAGGGTTGGGCGGCAACTGCCGCTGACACCGCCATCAGCGATTTGGGCTCGTTTAATCCCTGGCCGGCAGCACCAGATTGAGGACCACGGCAACGACCGTGCCGATGATGATGCCGTCGGCCGCCATAATACGGATCGACTGCGGGACGGCTTCAAAGAGCGCAGGCGGCGCGAAGTTGACCGCGGTGCTCAGTCCCAGCGCGGCGGCAAACAACAGGAGATCTCGCTGGCTGCGGAGACTGTCGGAGAGAATGCTGACACCCACAGCGCCGATCATACCGAACATGAAGATCAGCGTGCCGCCAAGCACGAACGGCGGCACGATTGCGATCAGCGCGCCGATTTTCGGCAGTAGCGCCATCAGCACGAGAATGAGCCCTGCCGCTGCGACGACAAACCGGCTGCCCACGCCAGTCAGCGAAATCGCCCCCACATTCTGATCATACGAGATCAAGGGGACCCCACCGAATAGAGCGGCGACAGCCGACCCAAGACCATCAGCCGCCACCGCGCCGCGAACGCGGCGCTCGGTCCCTTCGATCTGCAACATGCTGCACAGCGCAAGCGTGATGCTCATCGTGTAGACGGCTGCGATCAGGTGATACACGATGACGGTGATCAATCCGCCGGTGTCCGGCCAGGCAAGCCCGCCATAGGGCGCAATCGACGGAAGCCTGAACCACGGCGCGGCCTCGACGAGGTGGAAGTTCGCGAGCCCGAGCGAGATCGAAATAACGTACAGGCAAAGCAACGCCAGAAACACGGACAACGCCCGCATAAACCCTCTGGTCAGACGATTGATCACTAAGATGAGGAAAATGCTGCCGAGAATAAGAATGAACGTGATCGGCTTGCCCGCATAAGGCGTGTTGGCGCCGGAGGCGATGCTGACCGCAATCTTGATGAGCGTTTCGCTCGTGATGACGAGCAGCGTCCCAACCACAACGGGAGGGAACAATGGCCGAAGCTTCCCCAATAAAGGGCTCAGCACGAACAGCACCAAGCCGCCGATAAGCATCGCCGTCGTCGCCGCCGCAAGGCTCGTCGCCTTTGCCATGGCCACGACAGGCCCGATATAGACGGCATAGGCGCCGAGCAGCAGTGGAAGCCTCGCCCCGATCCAGTAAACGCCGATGGCGGAAACAATGGTGCCGATGCCGCAGCCGAGCATCACGCCGGTGATCATCGTGGTGCGAAATTCAGGCGACAAATTCAGCAACTGCCCGATTACCAACGGGGCAGCGACCATCGCTGTGAACATGACAAGCACATGCTGCAGCCCAAACAGAAACATCGGTATCGCACCGGGCCGGTCCTCCAGACCATACCGGAGGTCCAGAATACTGGTCCCCGCCCGTTGGTCGCCCTCCTGCGCAAGTGCTTGGCCGACGCGATCGTCTACCGCCGATTCCGACATTGTCCCCACCCGATGATGTCCACTCTGGCCAAGCGACGTCATCTCCCTGTTCGCAATTTTCCGTCGTAACTATTCAAGCCGCGTGAAAATCCGGCGCGCATTCACTTCGACGATGGTCTCGATTTGCTTTGAATCGAGACCGGCGGCCCGAAGGCCCTCGATCGGCTGCAGATCGGCCGGCGGAAACGAATAGTCCGTTCCGAGGACGACGCGGTCCAATCCGACGAGATCGATGAGAAAGCGAAGTGCTTTTGGGGCGTGCACGATGCTGTCGTAGACCATCATCGGCGCGTAACTGGACGGCGCCCGTTGCGCGACATCACCTTGCGCGGCGCGGTACATGCGCGTGTGCATGATGTCGAAGCGTCCCGCGAGGTAAGGATAGGTCCCGCCGCCATGCGACAACACCAAAATCAGCCGCGGAAACCGGTCGAGCACACCCGAGAACAGCAGCGACCCGACGCCGAGCGTCGTGTCGACCGTGTACTGCACACTTTGTGTCAACCCGAACTTCGCGGCGCGCGGCGCCGGGCCGACCAGCACCGGATGGATGATGATCGGCATCTGCAACTGCTCGGCACGCGCCCAGAACGGATCGAGTGGCACTTCGCCGATGTTCGTCCCCTCGATATTGGCCGACAACATGACTGCCACAGCGTTGAGCGCCGCGACCCGGTCGAGCTCCTTGACCGCGTCTTCCGCATTGGGCAGCGGCACGGAGGCGACGAATGAGAACCGCTTTGCGTTGTCGGCGCACCACGCACCAAGCGTGTCGTTGAGCGTCCGATGCCAGGCGCCGCAATGCTCGCGCGGCAGACCGTAGCCATAGATGTCGGGCCACGTCGCGACAAATTGCCGGTCCAGACTCTGAGAATCGAGCCACGCGGTACGCTGCTCTGCGGGCTCGACCAGCTTGGGAAAGAACGGCCGCACCTTGAAGCCGTAGGAAAATTCTAGCGCCGGCGTACCACCTGCCGCCGGCTCCAACACGCGCACGCCGAATTGCGCGCCATCCTTGCGCACGGCGTCGACGAGAGTCTGCGGAATGTAGTGCGCGTGGATGTCGATGGGCATGGCGGGACTTTGCGGTTTACGACTTCGAAGCTGAGAGGCGCGCCTTCGCCTCTTGGACGAGGCGCCAGATGCGCGGCGGCGTGAGGGGCAGTTCCTTGGGCTCGACGCCGAGACTGACGAGCGCCGCCGCGACGGCATTGCCGATGGTCGCTGCGACCGCGACGATGCCGCCCTCGCCCGCGCCTTTGGCCCCGAGCGGATTCGACGGCGACGGGCGCAATTCAAGAGTCACGCCACGCACGCTGGGAAAGTCGGTCGCCAGCGGCAACAGATAGTCCACCAGCGACGCATTCAGGAGCTGGGCATCTGCGTCGTAGATCAGGTGATCGAAGAACACGCCGCCAAGCCCTTGCACGGCCGCCCCAATGGCTTGGCCATGCACGATGCCGGGATTGACCGCGCGGCCGACGTCTTCGATGGCGAGATAATCGATCACCTGTACATGCCCGGTGCGCGCGTCGACCGCGACGTGTGCGGCGTGCGCGCCGTAGCTGTAAGTGCGTTTGGTGTTCGCGAACGTACCGTCCGCCGACAATGGCGTTCCGTCCGGGGCGCCCCCCGCGATTTCACCAAGGCCAAGCCGGCGACCACTATTCACCGCGATATGGCCGTCATGCCAGACGGCATCATCGGGCGCGCAGCCGAGCTGCGCGGCACCGGCGGCACGGATCGCGGCGACCATGTTCTTCGCGCCGTCCAATATCGCCGAGCCACCCATCACCAGCGCGCGCGAATGGTAGGTGCCGAAGCCCTCGTGCACGAGCGTGGTCGAGCCGTGCCGGATCGTGAAGGCGTCGAACGGCAAACCCATCGCGTCCGCGGCGATCTGGGCGAAGACCGTCTCGAGCCCCTGCCCCAAGGCCGAGGACCCGACATTGATCGTGATGCCGCCGTCGCGCTCCAGGATGAATTTGCAATTCTCACGCGGGCCGGCGCCCCCACTCTCGACGAAACACGTCGCCGCGAGCCCCTGGTAGCGTCCGTCCACGGCCTTGCCCTGAAGGGCCGCCTTCTTGTCCCAATCGAACTCTTCGAGCAACCGATCGAGGCACGCGTGATAATCGCCGCTGTCGTAGGCCGTCGGGGTCTCGTAAGGGACCAGTTGTCCGATGGAATACGGCAGTTCCGCCTCGGTGATCAGGTTCTTGCGGCGAAAGGCCACCGGATCGATGTTGAGGTCGCGCGCGGCCATATCCATCAGGCGCTCGCGAAAGAAATTCGCTTCGAAGCGGCCGGGGGCGCGATAAGTTCCGACCGGCGTCTTGCTGGTCATGAAGGCCGCCACGTCGACCTTGATGTTCGGGACGCGGTAAGGCCCGTGCAGAAACTGCGCCGCCTTGGCGGGAACGACGCCTCCGTTGGTGCGCACATAGGCGCCCATGTCGCCGTAGATCTTGCCGCGCACGGCAACGATCGTCCCGTCGCTCTTGCAGGCGATTTCGAGGTCGCAGTCGATCTCGCGCGAATGGTTGGCGGCGAGCAGATGCTCGCGGCGGTCCTCGATCCACTTGACCGGGCGTTGCAGGTGGCGCGCCGCGAACGGAATAAGGAAGTCTTCCGGATAAAATTCGCCGCGCACGCCGAACCCGCCGCCGACATCGATCTCGATGAGGTCGATCGCGCTCTCCTCGAGCCCCATCATCTTCGCCAGCAAGCGGCGATTGAAGAACGTGACCTTGGTCGCGGCCGTGACAATCAGCCGGCCATCAGCGACATTCCATTCGGCGATGGCGCCGCGCGTCTCCATGGGGTTGGCCGTGTGCCGATGCGCGCGAAAGGTTTCGCGGCGAACATAATCCGCCGCGGCGATAGCCGCATCCGCGTCGCCGATCTGCGCGCTGTAGCGCGTGGCGACATTCGTCGCATTCTCTTCAAACAGCAGGCAACGATCGGCCTCCGACGCGCGCCAGTCGGCGACCGGATCGAGAGCCTCAATCTCGACCGAGATCGCTTCGAGGGCATCCTCGGCAATGGCTCTTGAGTCTGCGACGACGACTGCGAGAGGCTCGCCGGCATAGCGTACCTTGCCATGCGCGATCACCGGCTGGAGATACTTTTCCAACCCCGCGATCGGCGCCAGGCGCAGCGGGATGGTCGGGATCGCCGGCCCGATATCCTCGGCGGTGATCACGCCTTTGACACCAGGCATTGTCAGCGCTGGACGTGCATCGATCGATCGAAGATGCCCGTGCGGCACGGAACTGCGCAGGATCACAGCATGCAGCACGCCGGCCGGCTCGTAGTCGTCGGCGAACGTGCCCCTGCCGGTGAGAAAGCGGAGATCTTCCGTGCGCTCGACGGCCTGCCCCACGAGCGTGTTTGGCGTCGCGCCGGTCCGTGCGGGAACGCTCATGTCTCGGTCTCGCGGTGGCCGTAGGCAGACCGCGCGTCCAGCACAGCCTCGATAATCGACACGTATCCGGTACAGCGGCAGATATTTCCGGACAGGACGTCGCGGATGCGGTCCGCGTCGGCATCCGGCTCTTCGCTGAGAAGGACATGCGCGGTGGTGAGAATGCCGGGCGTACAGAATCCGCATTGCAGGGCATGGTGCTTTCGAAACGAGGCCTGTAATGGCGTGAGATCGTCGCGATTGGACAGTCCCTCGATCGTGACGACCTCGCAGCCATCGGCTTGCGCGGCCAGCATCAGGCACGAACGGACGGCGGCGCCATCGACAATGACGGTGCAGGCGCCACAGACGCCATGTTCGCAGCCGAGATGCGTGCCCGTGAGCTTGAGCTCGTGCCGCAGGTAGTCGGCAAGGCTGGTGCGCGGCTCGACCGAGACCTTCACGCTTTGGCCATTCACCGTGAACTGTGCGTCGGCATTTTTCATGTCGTTTGTCCGCTCGCCGGCAGTCCTGCTGCGCGATGGAGCGCACGCTCAAGGAGCACCTTCAGGAGTGCGCGGCGGTAGTCTGCCGGCGCGTGGATGTCCTCGGAGATATCGAGACCCTCATCGGCCACGACGGCCGCCGTTTGAATGGCGATGGCATCGATCGGCCGCCCGGCGAGTGCAGCCTCGGCTGCCTTGAGGCGAACGGGGAAACTGGCAACGCCGATGGCGGCGAGATGCGGGTCGACGACCCTGCCCTCCCTGTCGAGATCGTAGAATGCCGCCACGCCGGCCAAAGCGAAATCGCCTTTGCGGCGCGAAAACTCCTCGAACGCGGCGCGCCGGCCGGCCGGCCACGCAGGCAGCCGCACCTCGATGATGATCTCGTCAGGTTGCAAGATTGTGGTGAGCGCGCCGGTGAAGAAGTCGGCTGCGGCGATCGTGCGTTGCCCCGCCGACCCGGCAACGATAATTTCCGCGTCACAAGCGACCGCGACGCCCGGCATTTCCGCCGCCGGATCGGCATGGGCGATGCTTCCGCCAACGGTCCCGCGATTGCGTATCTGATAGTGCGCGACGTGGTCGATCGCTGCCGCGAGAAGCGGATGGCTGGTGCGAAGAGTCGGATGCCGCTCGATGTCACGCCAGCGCACCAGCGCGCCAAGCCGTACGCCATCCGATGCGATGACGATGCGATTCAGATCGGCGATGCGCCCGATGTCGACGAGCATCCGCGGCGATGCCAGCCGGAAGTTCATCATCGGCATAAGGCTCTGGCCGCCGGCGATCACTTTGGCATCGCCGTCGTGCTCGGCCAACAATGCGATAGCGTCGTCCAGACTGTCCGGCCGTGTGTATTCAAAGCTCGCTGGCTTCATGTGCGAAGCTCTCTTGATCCGGCCCCAACATCGTTAGTATGCATACAAATGTGCCGGCGGCAATTTGTTCAGTCCAACAAAAGCTGGTCATCCGCGAGCTCCTCGCCTTCCTTGCGGCGGAAGTGCTGCAAGAGGTCCTCGGGCTTCATTGACGCCCGTTCGGAGCCGCTGACGTCGAGCATGATGCGGCCCTGATGCAGCATGACGATACGATTTCCATAGTCGAGCGCCTGCCGCATGCTATGCGTGACCATCAGCGTCGTAATCTCGAGACGGCGAACGATCTCGTCGGTGAGATTCATTACCAGATCGGCCGCACCCGGATCGAGCGCAGCAGTGTGCTCGTCGAGCAGCAGAATTTTGGCGGGGCCGAACGTCGCCATGATCAGCGACAGCGCCTGCCGCTGTCCTCCCGACAACAGCGCGACCCGATCACCGAGACGCTTTTCCAGTCCAATGCCGAGCATCTTCAAGCGTTCGACCGCCCGATCGCGGATGTCCCGGGTGATCGCAAAGCCAAACTTGCGCGGCGACGTCCGCGCAGACGCGATAGCGATGTTCTCGATAATCGACATCTGCTCGCAAATGCCGGCCCGCGGATCCTGGAAAAGGCGAGCGATTACCGTCGAGCGGCGGTGGATGGGCCATCGGGTGATGTCCAAGTCCTCCACCGAGACGTGGCCACTGTCGGGCATCAACTCGCCCGCCAGAATATTGAGGAGCGTTGATTTTCCTGCCCCATTCGAGCCGATCACGGTGAGAAACTGTCCCTTGGGGATCGCCAGATCCACGCCGCGCAACGCCCGCATCTCCAGCGGCGTGCCCTTATTGAACGTGATCTGAATATTCTCGAGCGCGATCATTTTGCTGCTCGCGCGAGACGCTTCGGGAGTGCGAACTTGCGGCCCGGCGCGAACAGTGCGATGGCCACCAATATGGCCGTGACGAGGTTCACGTCCGATGCATTGAGCCCAATGAAATTGCTGTTGAGCGCCAGTGCGATCGCCAGCCTGTAGAAGATCGATCCCAGCACACAGGCCAACGTCAACATCGGGACGAGACGTGAGGGCATGAGTGCGGTTCCGCCGATCACGGCGGCCAAGGCGACGACAATAACGCCTATTCCCATCGATACGTCGGCGGCGCCGAGCATCTGGGCAAAAAGCGCACCGGCAAGGCCGGTCAGGCCGTTGGCGATCGCAAGGCCGACGGCGATCATGCGATTGACGTTGACACCGTTGGCCTTGGCCATCCGCGGATTGGCTCCGGTCGCGCGCATGGAGAGCCCGAATCCCGTGCTGAGGAACAGGTCAACGGCGATTTTTGCAATGGCAACAACCAGGACCAGAACGACGATGGGAACGTATTGCGATGGAATTCCGAGCTTTTCGGCGCCGCTGAAAACCGTATCGACGTTCAGGAGCCCGATATTCGGGCCCGCCATGATCCGCAGATTGACCGAATAGAGCGCGATTCCTGTCAGGATGCCGGCAAGGATGTGCAGGATGCGCATCCGGATATTGAGGAATGCCGTGACGAGCCCAGCGACGCAGCCAGCCGCGGCACCCGCCAGCGTTGCGGTCCAGGGATCAAACCCAGCCGCCATCAGCTTCGCCGCTACCGCCGCGCCGAGCGGAAACGAACCTTCCACCGTCAAGTCGGGAAAGTCCAAGACGCGAAACGTGACATAGGCCCCAAGGGCGACGAGAGCGAACACGAGCCCGGTCTCGAGCGCACCAATAAACGCGTAAAGGCTCACGACATTACCGTCTTGTCGAATTGACCACGCCGCCCACGGGTAACGATGTCGTCGCGGCCACTCAGAAGACCTGAGCCGCCTTCTTAAGTAGATCCGGAGAAACGGTCACGCCCATCTTCTCGGCCGAAGCCTTGTTGATATAGAGCGCGAGCGCGCCAGGGACCTGGTCCATGAATTCCACATCGATGTCGCCGGGCTTGGTCCCTTTCAGGACCTTGTCGACGAAGTCCGCGGTGCGGACGCCGATCTGCTTGAAATTGAACCCCACGGTCGCGATCGCGCCGCGTTGGACGCTACGCCGTTCCGCCGTGAACAACGGCACTTTCGCGTCCTGGCAGACCTTCACCAGCGACTCGAAGGCCGCGTAAACTGTGGTGTCATTGGGTACGAAGATCGCGTCGACTTTGCCGACTAGGCTTTGTCCGGCACTCGGCACATTGTTGAGCCCCATCGCCGGCGCCTCGACCGTCGTGAATCCCATCTTTGGCGCGACCGCCTTGATGCTTTCCACCGTCGAAACGGCATTCGGCAGGCTCGGATCGTACACGAGACCCAGCGTCTTCAGCTTCGGGACGATTTCTTTGACGACATCAAGCTGCGCTTCGATCGGCACAAGGTCGGAAATCCCGGTCGCATTGCCGCCCGGATGCTTGACCTGCGTTACCAATTTCGCCTTGAGCGGATCGGTCACCGTCGAGAAGACGATGGGAATGTCCTTGGTCGCCGCGACCGCCGCCTGGCTCGTCGGAGTTGTGATCGTCACGATCACATCGGGTCTGTCGCCTATGAACTGGCGGACGATCTGCTGCGCCGTCCCGAAATTCCCTTGCGCGCTTTTGAAATCGATCTTGAGGTTCTTGCCTTCCACGTAGCCGTGATCCTTCAAGCCCTCAAGCACGCCATCGCGAACTTCGAGAAGCTGCGGCGTATCGACCATTGTGACGATCGCCACGGACTTTATATCGGCAGCATTTGCGGCACTGGTGAAAGCAGCTCCGCACACCGTCAACGCGCATAGACCTACGGCTAGTCTTTTCATGACCCCGTCCCATGGCTACCGGCATATCATTTGTACACAAGTGATTTCAGGTTATTGGACGGACGCCAAAAGACAAGAGGAAAATTGATTAAAACGCCGCGCCCATTTTGTTCGCAGGTGCGGTACAAAATTGAGCATATCGTTTCCGCTATGTGGCGCGCCCCTTCGGTCGAAATAGGATGCACGCGCAAATAACGGAGTGTGGCGGCGGCATACGGACGGACCAATTGAAAGATGCGCGCTCTCTCTCCGACGCTATCGGCCTTTGGGGTGCATCTCGTCATGCAACAATAGCTCTTCGAGAGCGTGCACCCGCGAGGCAAAATCACATAAATGGCTCGATGGTCGGGCGCGTCGCGCCGCCATCTCGCTCTCTTGGCGCGAGTTCGACGGGACTTCCGCTGTGGGACGCTCAAACCACAAATCGCGCGGCTCCTAGGGCTCTGTCTCAAGGGATCTGATGGGTCGTTAATTTCTTTTGATTTGGAGAGCGTGTCCACGCGCCGACCAAACCGAGATTCCTGCCGGAGACGCTGATCGAGCGCGGCAAAACGTGTCTGGCAAGCAACTTGCCGGCGGGCCGACAAAGACGGCGATCGCCGGCGCCTTCGGACGCGTGTTCGACCATGCCTTGCCACCGCCCCAGCCCTTCGCGAGCGCGTGAAGGTCTGAGCCTGTAAATCCGTAAAGTCTTCCCTATATAGGCCGGGCGAGGGACGCCGATCAGGAGGCAACTATGCCTGCGCTGCTGCCGATCCTTCTAGCCACCTCGCACATCATGCTGGCGGCCGACACTGTGCCGAAGCTCGATTATGAACCGAGTTGCCGCGCCGCAGTTGAAAGTTCGGCGATTGCCAGCCGCGACGAGAATTCCTGCAATCAAGACGAGGAAACGGCGCGCGCTACACTCGGCAAAGTATGGACCCAATACACCACCGCCCAACGGAGGGATTGCGTCCAACTGACGTCGCTCGGCGGCCCGCCGAGTTATGTCGAGGTGCTCACCTGCCTGGAGATGGCCAAGGACGCCAGCACCATGGAGGACGATATGCCGGACAAAGGCGCGATGATGCAGCGCTAGCGCGCTGGCTACTCCGAACGTTCTTCAGTACGACCGGCAGCGCGCAACATGCGCGTGCCGATCGTACTCTACTGACCCAGCAACGTCCGCCTAAAGCCGATACTTGATGTACTTCGGCTCGAGGTAATCTTTGATACCGAGCGAACCGCCCTCACGTCCCATGCCGCTTTCCTTGATGCCGCCAAAAGGCGCCTCGGCCGTCGCGAGCAGCATTTCGTTGACGCCCACCATGCCGCATTCCAATGCCTCGGACGCGAGCGTCGCCGTGCGGAGCGAATTGGTGAAGACGTAGCCGGCCAAGCCGAACGGCACGTTGTTCGCGCGATGAATGACCTCATCGAACTTTGAGAAGCTGGCAATCGGGGCGATCGGGACAAACGGCTCCTCGACCATCACGCGCGCCTGATCGGGCACGTCCGCCAATACCGTCGGCTCGAAGAAATAGCCGCGATTGCTGCCGGCCGGGGGCCCGCCCCCCGCCAACACGCGCGACCCGCATTTTTGAGCATCGTCGACGAGAGACTTCGCATGATCGAGACCGCGCGAATTGGCGAGCGGCCCCATCGTGACGCCGTCCGTCAGGCCGTGGCCGAGTTTGAGGCCCTTGGCCAGGTCCGCAAAAGCGGCGGCGAAAGGCTTAACGATGCTTTCGTGGACGTAGAAGCGGCTCGGCGAAATGCAGACCTGGCCGCTGTTGCGGAACTTCGCTGTGCCGGCAGCGCGCGCGGCGGCAACCGGATCGGCATCCTCAAAGACGATCACTGGCGCGTGTCCGCCCAATTCCATCGAGATCTTTTTGACGCCGTCGGCACACAGATGGAGCAACTGTTTGCCGACCGGCACCGAGCCAGTGAAGGAGACTTTCCGCACGACCGGCGAGGTGATCAGATGCTCGGTGATCAGATTGGAATTGCCGGTGACCAGATTGACCACGCCCGCCGGTACGCCCGCGTCGTGGCAGGCCTGCACCAGCACCATGCACGAGCCGGGCGCTTCGCTGGCCGGCTTGATGATGATCGCGCAACCGGCGGCCAACGCCGCCGCTAGCTTCCGCGCCGGCAGCAGGGCCGGAAAATTCCAGGCGGCAAAGGCGGCTACCACGCCCACCGGCTGATAGATCACTTCGAGGCGGTTGTCCGCCGTGCGGCCTTCGATCGTCTGACCGTAAATGCGCTTGGTCTCTTCGGCGTACCATTCGAACTGATCGGCTGCGGCGTTGGTCTCACCCTTCGATTCGGCGAGCGGCTTGCCGGTCTCGAGGGTCATGATCCGCGCGATCTCATCGAGGCGCTCGCGGATCAGGTCCGCCGCCTTGCGCATTTTCGCCGAGCGCTCCCAAGGCGAAGTGGCCCGCCAAACGCGCAAGCCCTTCTGCGCTGCCGCCAGGGCGGCGTCGAGGTCAGCGACGTCAGCAACAGGAACCGTGCCGACGGCTTCTTCCGTCGCCGGGTCGATTACCTCGCGGGTCTTGCCGCCCTTTGCCGCGCGCCACTCGCCGTCGATATAGAGTCCGAACTTCTTGTACATCGTCTACCTGTTTTGCCTTGAGATTGTTTCTGATGAGCTCATTAGTCGCGGGGCGCTCGCTGGGTCCGGCACTACTCCGCCGGCAGCGCCTCCGCCCCCGGTTGGATTCGCGCGCCGCTGACATTCGCCGTCCAAACCGGCGGACTGAATTTCAGCGGCACAATGACGAGACCGGCGATGATCGCCATGCCACCGGCGATACTGATGCCGAAAGAGTATCCATGGTGGGTGATAAGGATTGTCGACAGGATTCCGCCATAGAGACCGCCGGTCCCTTTGGCGATCGCGTTAAGAACGCCGTAGTTCCCGCCCGCAGCCACCTCGCCGAAATAGTGCCCGATGATGATCGGAAAGAGTGAGAACAGCGATGCCCAGAAGAAGATCCCAAGGATCGCAGCGCAGACAAACAACATTTCGTGGTGAGTTGTTCCGGCAAAGATCGTGAGGAAGAGGAATAGGCCGGAGATGATGTAGCTGAAGATCATCACATTCTCTCGGCCCAACCGTTCGGAAATCGCACCAAGAACGAGTTTGCCAAAGCCATTGGCCATCGCGATGCCACCGGCGGCTGCCGTTGCCGCGGCTGCGGTAAACCCGAAACTGTTGGAATAGGCTACGATCTTGCTCATGCCGGTGAAGCCGGCGCTTGAGATCAGGATAAACGAGATGATCAGAACCCACATCTGCCACGTCTTAAGCGCTTCGCCGACCGTATACTGATGGTCAGATGGTCTGATATTCCCTTTCTGCTTGGGCACCCAACCTTTGGGTTTCCAACCAGGCGGGGGATCTTTCATCAACAGCGCGGAGATGATGGACACGCCGCCGATGATCGCGGCCATGACATAGATGACATCGAAGAAAACGCTCGACGGCGCCGTATGCGGGATGGCCCGGATCGGGAAAATAAAAGGGAGCGAGCCCCACGAGAAGGCGCCTGCGATGAGCCCGGTCATGAGCCCCCGACGGTCGCAAAACCACTTGTTTCCGGTCGTGATCGCATTGTTGTAGATAAAGCCGCTGAAAAAACTCCCGGAACACCAAAGAGCAAGGACAACAGGATAAGATGGCCCCATCGCCAAAGCGAGGATGCCCACTCCGGATAGCAATCCGCTGATGGCCGTCGTCCAGCGCGGCCCGAATTTGTCGCGCAACATGCCGCCCGGCAGCATCCCAACCGATTGGCCAATGACAAAGAGCGTGAACATCAGGGCGACCTGTTCGTGCGACCATCCATAGATCGCGCCGATGTGTCCGGACATCGCACTCCACGCATATTCAAACGGACTGATAATGAACATCGCAAAAAAGGCGGCGACGAGTACGACGTAGCGGCTATAGCCAAGAATCTCCCGGTCCGTCTGACTTTCCGCGCTATTGCGTAGTTTGGACACTGAAGCACTCCCGTAAACTTTCCGGATGCATCTTTTTTGTTGCTCGCGATCCGCTGTGCACTTGCCGGACGCGTTAAGCGCAGAATTGGCAAGTCGCTCTCAAGCGTAAGGTGAGCAAAAGTGTGGCGCGTCACGCTCTGCGCAGTACAGCGCCGGCGCTAGGCACTCAAAACCGCGTGTACGCGGTTGCGATCGCCATAAAGGCGGGGCTTGGCTATTTCGCGTGAGCACCTTGTCCAAGAGATAGGATAGAATGTGAATGAACGTCGATGAGAATTACGCGATGGATTGCGTATAGATGCAAGTGGCTGCGAGCAAGGCAATTGGTCGCATAACCGCAGAATCTCACCACGCGAAAACTAAAACATCTCACCATGCGAAAAGAAGGCAGCCAGCCGGCCTTCATTCCGAAGTCCGGTTCAGGCCGTCGCCCTCAACACGGCTGAGCTACCATCGCGCGACATCTTCGAAGACATCGCACGCATGGTTGCGCAATGCGGTGGGGTTGAACGCCGCAAACAAAACGAAGGCACGCGCCGGCTTCTGGAGGAAATAGCGCGACAGCGGATAGGCGTCAGGCCACCGCAAATTGACCCAAGGCTACGTGTCCCAAGCGCCGTCGCCGGCAACGCCATGTCGCTTTCATAAACTCTCACGGACCTGGGAACACGGGCGACCAACCGTGATAATTCCCCCGACTAACGCCGATGCCCGAGACTGATACCAAGACCGAATGCGCGCTGCCGCAGCGCGCCGACTGTGCGCTTCATCAGTTTGGAAATTTTCGCGACGGGCGTTTTGCTCTTCGAATGCTTCCGTAGTTCGGTATCATGAGCCTTCGTCCAAGCCACGCGCTTGCTGCGCCGCTTCGTCTTCTTTGCCATTCTAAATCTCCTGCTTGAGCCGCGGACTCTATCGACATTACATTAATGAAGCATTGCCCTCAAATAAAGTTCTAACAAGTCCGCTCGCCCGACTTTTCGTCTTAACTTGCGTGAGCCTCAACCTCCCTCAACGTCACGTGGGACCAAGGTAGATGTATTTGCCGAGCAACATGCGTAGTTCATGTCCACAAATGTTCCCGTGCATCTCAGCTCAATCCTGCGGGACGGGCCCGCACCATCCAGGGAGGTAAATGGCTTCCTGACTCTTCGCAAACTTCAACGCCGTGACGAGTGCACGATCAAAATCGACCTCAATGAGCTTGCGTTTGACCCGACGCCGCAGAAAGTCCGCCCATAGAAATTCGCTGAACGGCGTCGTATCCTTCGCGAATCCTCCAGCGCGCCTCAATTCCCCGGCGAGAGACCGAAACGGATCGTCGACGAGGCCGCGCACCGATTTTGGAATCGCCTTGTAATCGCGCCGACGCCCCTTGTCGTCGAACGGATGCATCCAATTGCGATTGTCCAGGACGGTCCAAAATGCGTCCCGGTCGACCATGCTGAGGTCGGCGACAACCTCAACCAACACATCTTCGACCCCCTCCTCCTGAAGTGCCCGCGCCAAATGATGATGGTCTATAATATAGAGGCGATTGTCGGGCCCCCGAATGACTGGGATCATGTGCTTGCCGAGAAATTCGCCCCCTTTTTTACCTTTCTTCTCGCGCCAGCCTTTCCGCTTGGCGTCGACCTCGCGTATGCCGACGGTAATTTGAGTCGGGCGCAGGTCGGAAATAGCGACCGGCTTAAGAACGGGTTCGCGGACCGTCACCATTGGGATACTCCTGCCTATGCTGTGTCTCTGCATGAGTATAGCGGAGGACTAACGGCACGTCCGCGTTACGTGATCGTCCGCCACAGCATCGGATTGGCCGGCGACTGTATCCGCACCCATCGATAACGCGTCGCGGTCCAGGGGCGGATCGTCAAGTCAAGATTATCGGCGACCAGGTCACCCTCGCGCATACGCACCACCAGCACGAGATGGTGTTCGCCAGATGGGATCACGACTTCGGCCAGCAGAAGCGCACGCGCCGGCCAGCCGCGCGCCAGGAGCTGGTGACGCTTGGTGACGGCGTAGTCATTGCAATCACCGGACGCGGGAGCGATCAGCCACTTTTCGTCGGCAATGCTCTCGTTCGTGCGCTGCGGCCGGATCGTGTGGTTAACCTCGGCATTGATCCGCACGAGGTCGTTCCTGCGTTTTGGCGTCAGCGGGAGAGCGCCGCCGCGGAAGATAACTGCACGCACCTTGCACTCGGCGGGGTAAGCGAGACAGAAACGCGTATGCGCAAAGGGTGCAAGCACGGGCGCGCCAAACACGATGCGCGCTTCGCCGCGGCCGATGCGGTCGACGTTCGCATCCGCGTGCAGCGCCGTGTCATCGAAGCTCGCGCAGGCCAGGACAATAGCCGGCACAAGCACGAGACACTTGATCGGCGCGCGCATCGCATCTGCACCAGACGGTCGATCGTCTGGACAGAGTTACGCGCTGGCGTCCGCACGCGCGTGCACGCAGCCGGACTACTCCTTTCGTGCGTGCGCGAGCACAGCGATTGGCGCTGCTCTAAGGCGTGATCGTTTCGAGTTGAAGCGCCGCCGCGAACTGGGCGCGCTCCCTCTCCCCGTTGGGGAGAGGTGAAGCTTCGCCGCGCTGCGATTCAATCCAAAGCACACTTGCTCTAGTGGCTGATCATCCAGGGACGGCTTTTCGGGAAGCTCTTCGAGCCATCCTTGCCGCGCCTGGTGTAGCGCATCGACTTCTTGCCGGAGCAGCAGTTGCAGCCGGCGCCATGCTTGCTCTTCATTTGCTGCAAGGTCATCGGCGCATGCGCGCTGCGCTCGTTGGTCGCGAAAGCGCGCCGGCGGCCGGCATCCATCGACGCAAGATAGGGTGCGGTCAGCAGCACGCGCGGCGCGGGGGCGCCGCAGCCCGGACATGTCTGCGGCAGATCGCTTTCCGCCATCGGCCGCATGTCCGTGAACGGCCCGCAGGCCTCGCAGAGATAATCATAGACGGGCATTGTCGCACCTCGATTTGGACGTCGCGGATGCGGCTATTTATCCGGCGATATCGGAACGTCGACGCCGCCCTTGATGTGCCTCACCGGGCCGGCCGAGCTCGGCATGAGGTCGAACGCGAAGATGCCAGTCGGGAGCCAGAGCGTGGCGCAGGCATTCGGGATATCGACGACGCCGGAGATGTGTCCCTGCACCGGCGCGGTGCCGAGAATGCTGTAAGCCTGCGCCCCCGAATAGCCGAACTTCTTCAGGTACTCGATGGCGTTGAGACACGCCTGGCGGTAAGCGATGTGGACGTCGAGATAGTATTGCTTGCCCATTTCGTCGACCGAGATGCCCTCGAAGATAAGGTAATCGTTGTAGGTCGGGACGATCGGCGACGGCTTGAAGATCGGGTTCTTGATCCCGTATTTCGACATGCCGTCCTTGATGATGTCGACTTTGGCGTGCAGCCAGCCGGCCATTTCAATGGCGCCGCAGAAGGTGATCTCGCCGTCTCCCTGGCTGAAGTGCAGGTCGCCCATCGAGAGGCCGCCGCCGTTCACATAGACCGGGAAGTAGACCTTGGCGCCGCGCGAGAGGTCCTTGATGTCGCAGTTGCCGCCGTGCTCACGCGGCGGAACGGTGCGCGCGCCCTCCGCGGCCACTTTCTCCTTCGCAGCGCCGGTCGCCTTGCCGGCATGGGCGGTGGACGGGTACGGCGGATTGGCGAGCGGCGGCACGCGCTTCGGCTCGGTGGCGATGAAGTCCACCTCGCGCTTGTTCCAGGTATCGAGAAGCTTCTGATCGGGCAGACAGCCGATGAGGCCAGGATGGATCAGCCCGGCGAAATGTACCCCCGGCACATGGCGCGAGTGGGTGTAAACGCCGGCGAAATCCCAGATCGACTTCTGCGCGAACGGGAAGTGATCGGTGAGGAAGCCGCCGCCGTTCTTCTTTGAGAAGATGCCGTTAAAGCCCCACAGGCTCTCCGACTTGGCGCCGACGTCGAGCAGGTCGACCACCAGGAGGTCGCCGGGCTCGGCACCCTCTACACCGATCGGCCCCGACAAGAAGTGCACGATCGTCAGATCGACGTCGCGCACGTCGTCGGCGGAGTCGTTGTTTTTGACGAAGCCGCCGGTCCAGTCATAGGTCTCCACAATGAAATCGGATCCCGGCTTGACCCATGCGACCATGGGAATGTCCGGATGCCACCGATTGTGAATCTTCTCGTTCTTGTACGGCGATTCCGTCAGATCGACCTTGATCAGTGTCTCGGGCATGTCTCTGCTCCTTGGCAAAAACCCGCTTACACCCCGACGTGGCTCCGCTTCGCCCCACAGCCCGCGATGCTCAATTTTTCACACGGCGAGGATGCAAATCTCAAGCTGTTGCTTTCGGAGTTGCCTCACGCGTTTCCGCACGCCGGCCGAGCGGGCGAAAAGGAAAAATCATCCTGACGATCCGGTGCATGCCTTCGCGCACGCCCATCGGACGCGTGCAAAACAGGGCCGCGGCCCGACCGTGCGGAATCGACAGTTCGAGGTGATCGAGGCGTCCGGAGTTACGTCCGATACCGCGCTTCACGACATCGTGCGCGTTCAGGGCGGTTCGGACGCGGCCGCGTCGGCAGGCTCGGCCCCCCGCTCGACGATGCGTTCGCGGCCGCGGAAATAATCAAACGGCGCTGCGCGTCTGATCCTGCTTGATGAGATCGAGGCCGACAGCGCGCGCTTTACGCATGATGTCGTCCTGGTCGATCTCCCCGAGCCGTCCGCCGCGCACGAGAATGCGCCCCGCGACCATGACCATCGCCACATCCGCGCCGCGCGCCGCATGCACGAGATTGGTCTCCACCGTCTCCGGCAGCATCGGCTGGAGATGGAAGGCGTCCGCGCGCAGCAGCACGAGATCGGCGGCCAGGCCCGGCGCGATGGTCCCTGCCCGCACGCCGAGCGCCATCGCGCCGCCGCGTGTGGCCATGTCGAGAACCTGCCGCGCCGGCAACGCCGCCGGATCGCGCGCGGCGCCCTTGGGCAGCAAGGACGCGAACTTCATCACGTCGAACGGATCGAGCCGGTTATTGGCCTTGGCGCCGTCGGTGGCGAGCGTGACATTGATCCCGCGCGCGCAGAGGTCGGCAACGGGCGCGATGCCGGAGCCGAGCTTGAGATTGGCGTGCGGGCAATGCGCGACATGCGTGCCCGAGGCGGCAAGCAAGGCACGATCGTGATCGTCCACCCAGACGCAATGGGCGAGCAGCGTACGCTCGCTTAAGGCACCGAGATCGGCAAGCTGTGCCACGGGTGTGCGGCCGGTGCGCGTCTGCGTCCGTTGGACTGACCGCGTGCTCTCGGCGCAATGGAGATGGACGCCCACATTCCGCGCCTTTGCCAGCGTCACGCCCTCCACGATCTGCGCGTCGCTGCAGCTTTCGAGATCGTGCAGGCCGACCCAGACCCGAACCCGATCGTCGAAGCGCGCGGCCTCCTCGATCAGGGCGGCGGTGTCGGCGAGCGTCGGCGTGAAGGATTTTCCGTCCGCGACGTATGGCGCGATGACGGCGCGGATGCCGATATCCCGGGCGGCGGCAAAGGCGGCGTCCGGATGCAGGCACATGTCCATCATCGTGGTCGTGCCCGAGAGCAGCGCTTCGGCATAGGTCGCGAGCGCGCCGGCGGTCGCCTGCTCGCGGGAGAGCCTGCTCTGCTCGCGCTCGATCACGACGAGCCAGTCTTCCAGCGCGACGCCTTCGGCGCTGCCGCGCGTCAGGCTCGAATGGGAGTGCGCATGGGTATTGACGAAGCCCGGAACAAGCGCCGCCCCCTCACCGTCAATGGTCTCGGCCCCGGCGACATGGGGCGCCTTGTCGAGGCCGCGGGCGCTGATCGTGCCGTCACGCGTTTCCACCCACCCGTAGAACGGCGTCTCGCCGCCGCCCGGCACCACCAGGACATCGCGGAAGATCGTGTGCCGCGCCGTCATTTGGCCTTCTCCGCGTCCTCGCCGCGCGTCACCATCCGTTCGAGCCGCCCGAACACCGAGAACGACATGACACCGAGCGCCGCAAGAACGACGATCGAGACGAACAGAAGGTCGGTGCGCAACTGTGTCGCCGAGGTGATGACGAGATAGCCGAGCCCGCGATCGGAGCTGTAGAACTCCGCCACCACCGCACCGACAAGCGCCAGCGACGCGGCGATCTTGAACCCGGCGAAGATGAACGGCAGCGCGCTCGGCAATTGCACCTTATAGAAGATGGTCCACGGCGTGGCGTTGATCGAGTGCATGAATTCGAGCACACGCCGGTCCGCCGACTTGAGGCCCCGCGTCGTGTTGGTCACGACGGGAAAGAACGAGATGATGGTGCAGATCATGATCTTCGGCGCGATGCCGAAGCCGAACCAGATGGTCAGCAACGGCAGGATCGCGACGACGGGGATCGCATTCGACACGATGATGTAGGGGAAGACCCCGCGCTCCAGGAACCGCGAGTGCACGATGCCCGCCGACAGGAGAACGCCCAGCACGGCGGAGACGACGAATCCGGCGAGCGCCTCGAGCACAGTGAGGCCCGTGTGGTACCAGAGATTGGATGTCTTCAGCAGGCGGTCGGCCACATCCGTCGGCGCCGGCAGCAGCCACGGCGGCACGTCGAGCAGACGCACGGCGCCCTGCCAGACCGCCAGCACGACGCAGAGAATGATGAGCGGCGGCAGAACGCGGTCGATCGTCCGTCCGCGCGTTTCAACAGCGTTGTCGGGCCCGTTCATGATCGCAACATGTCCCTCGCCTCGCGCACATAAGCGAGGAACGCAGGCGTCTCGCGCAAGGCTTCGTTGCGCGGCCGCGGCAGCTTGACCGGCAACACCGCTTTGATGCGGCCCGGATGCGGCGACATCACCACGACGCGGTCGGCGAGATAGACCGCCTCGGAAATGTTGTGCGTGACGAAGAGCACTGTCTTCCGCTCGGCGTTCCACAGATCCAGCAAATCGTCCTGCAATTGGCTCTTGGTCAATTCGTCGAGCGCGCTGAACGGCTCGTCCATCAGCAGGATGGACGGCTTCCACGCCAGCGCGCGCACGATGGCGACGCGCTGGCGCATGCCGCCGGACATTTCGTGCGGGTAGTTGTCCTTGAATTTCAGGAGCCCGACGGACGCGAGAAGCTGCTCGCAACGCGCCACCCGCTCGGCTGCGGGAAAGTTCATGACCTCAAGCGGCAGCTGCACGTTGTCGAGAGCGGTCCGCCACGACAGCAGCGCCGGCTCCTGGAACACGAAACCGAACTCGTTGGCGCGGCGTGCCGCCAGCGCAGGCTGCCCGCGCACCAGCACGCGTCCGGCCGTCGGCGCGACGAGGTCGCTGACCAGCCGCAACAAGGAGCTCTTGCCGCAGCCCGTCGGCCCCAGCAGCGCGATGAACTCACCCTCGGCGACGGTCAAATTGATGGCGGTGAGCGCATCGATGACGCCACGCTCGGTGCGATACCGAAGCGCGACGTTCTCGAGCGCGATGCAATCCGGCGCCGTCGTCATCGCTTTCTGGCCCGGCGAGGTTGCTTCACTTGCCTGTGGCCGAGGGCGCGACGAAGTCGTCGGAGAATAGGTCCTTCGCATCGAAGGCGGTATCGATCAGGCCGAGCTTTTGCGCTGTCTCGATGGTCCCCTTCCAGCGCGTCTGGGTCTGCCAGCCCAAGCCGTTCTCCTGGGTCTCCGTGCCCGACCAATAGGGGATGGTGGCAGCAAGAACCTTGGCCTCGCGCGCCGCGTCGAGCTCGTCGACGGACTTGGCCACCGCCGCGACAGCCGCCGCCGGATTCTTGATCGTTGCCTCGACCGAACGCATCGTCGCTTTCACGAACGCTTTGACCAGCGCGGGGTTGCGCTGGATCAGAGCGGTGTTCGATACAATCGTGAGCCCGTAGGTGTCCACTCCGAAGTCTGAAATGGGCATCTGGGTCACAGCCATGCCGTGGCTCTCCGCCTCGATCGGCTCGTTCATCGAGAAGCCCATCAGCGCGTCGACCTGCTTGACCAGAAGCGGCGCGACACCGAAACCGATGTCGACGAGGCTGACCTGCTCGGGCTTGATGTTATTGGCCGCGAGCAGCGCGATCAGGCCCTGGTAGGTTGCGCTGCCCTTCTTGGAACCGAGCTTCACGCCTTCGAGCAATTGGGCAGGCTTGGTGACCGGCTTGTCCTTCGGGCTGATCACGACGATCGGGTTGCGCTGATAGTAGGCGGCGATCGACTTCACCGGCACGCGCTGCTGCGCGGCCTGGGCCAGCACAAGCGCGTCCACCAGCCCGAACTCGATCGCACCCGAGCCGACCTGCTTCACCGTGTCCGACGAGCCCGAGCCCGAGATGATTTCGAGGTCGATGCCGGCATCCTTGTAATATCCGAGCTGCGCCCCGTAGTAGAACGGCGCGTGCTGCGCGCCGCTCTTCCAATCGAGGCGGATGCGGACTTTCTGCAGCGTCTGCGCGGATGCGCCGGCCGTAGCGATCAGCACCGACAAGACGAAAAGCGCACCGGCTTTCAAAAGGCGGGGGCGAAGCATGACGATCTCCAGGTCATATCGGGCAAAACGAATTGGAATTGCCAATTCATCATTCTTGGGCTGGTCCCTTATCTACCCATCGCGCTTGCTATTTTCGTGCCAACAGTGCCGTCGCCCAATCGATGGCCGCCGGCGGCACCACGGCCCGCTCGACGACGTCCCACGTCAGGGGCGCCGTCGCGTCGAGTGCAAGCTTTGCCGACATGCCGTCGCGCGACGACGGGTCGAGGCGATTGCAGAACACGTCGGGCACCATGAACATGTCGGTGTCGGCCTGGAAGCGGGTCGCCAGCGCCCACAACACTTCTGTCTCGTCGAACACATTGACGTCGTCGTCGACGGCCACTACCAGCTTGAGATAGGGATCGAGGCCGAGCAGCAGCATCAGCGCGTGGCGCGCCTGCCCTTCCGCCGTCTTCTTGAACGACATGTAGGCGTGGAAGTGGGTGCCGGACTTCGGGAAGTTCAGCGCCTTGAGACTCGGCACCATCTCCTTGAGGCGCGTGTGGATGTGGGCCTCTTTGGCCGCGCGCCCGAGAAGGAGATGCTCGGCGGAGTAGCCGGGAATGATGTCGTGGTAGATCGCATCCTGCCGCTTTGTGATGGCCTTGACGACGAAGATGTTGCGCGTGGAGCGATCGGTCGAATAGCCGGTGTATTCGCCGTAGGGCCCCTCGTCCTCGTGTTGGCCGGCGAGGATCTCGCCCTCGATCACATATTCCGCCTGCGCCGGCACTTCGACATCGATGGTCTTGCATTTGACCAGTTCGACCGGACGCCCGAGCAGCGCGCCCGCGACGTCGAATTCGTCCACTTCCATCGCGACCTTGGCGGCGGCGGCAAGGTTGATCGCCGGATGCACGCCGATGACGATGGCGACCGGCAGATTGCGGCCGCGCGCCTCGCTGCGCTGGAGGTGCTCCCAGATATGGCCGCGCGAATGCAGGCTGACGCCAAAGCGATCGGGGCCTTTCAATTGCAGGCGCTGATAGCTGAGATTGCGGACGCCCGTGTCGGGGTCCTTGCAGACCAGGATGCCGGAGCCGATGTAGCGGCCGGCGTCCTTCTGGAAATGGCGGCTGATCGGCAGCGCACCGGCATCGACCCCGGCGCCCTGCACGACGACATCGTGCACCGGGCCGTTCGGGACGATGACCGGCGGCAGCAGGTTCGACAGCGCGCGCACCCAGGCTTCGTTGAATTTGCCCGGCTGCGTGCCGGCGATGCGCGCGATCCGGTTGCGGCTGGCGAAAAGATTGGCCACGACCGGCCGGTCGAAGCCATTCGGCTGCTCGATGATGACGACGGGCTCGCGCCCGCGCTTTTCCAGTTCCAGGACCAGCGCCGTCGGCAGAAAGTCGAGGTCGATCGGCTCGGAGACGCGGAAAATCTCGTCTTCGGGAAGTTGCGCGAGGAAGGTGCGGAGCGAGGGCGAACTGGAATCGCCGCCCTGGAGCGCTATCGTCGAAACAGTCATTGTTGGGGCCGGGACCTGGTCGAGCGGAAAGAACGCCGCACGATCGTGCGGCGCGGGATAATGGGATATCTCAGCCGTGCTAACTATTCGAACGCTGCGTTGCCCACAGCGAAACGTAAGACTGATCTACCCGGGGTTGTAGCAGAGCGCCTCTCGTTACGGCTCAGGCCGATCCGGTGGACCAAACATTCGAAAGCCCGCCAACAGCGCTGGCGGGCTTTCGAGATTAACCGATGACGCGGCCGTCGCCGTTCGTCACGGCTGTGGCGCGATCAAGCGATCGAGCGTGATCGGAAACTCGCGCACGCGCACCCCGCTCGCATGCCAGACGGCGTTCGCGACCGCACCCGCGGCGCCGGTTATGCCGACTTCACCCACCCCCTTGATGCCGAGCGCGTTGACGTGCGGATCGTGCTCTTCAACGAGGATCGCTTCGAGCGAGGGCACGTCGGCGTTCACCGGGATGTGGTACTCGGCCAGATTGGGATTCATCAGACGGCCGGACCGCTGATCCATGACGGCGTGCTCATGCAGCGCGAAGGATACGCCCCAGATCATTCCACCATAGTATTGGCTGCGGACCATGCGCGGGTTGATGATCCGTCCGGCAGCGAATGCACCGACCATACGGGTCACGCGCACCTGCCCGAGATCGGGATCGACCTTGACCTCCGCGAAGACGGCGCCATGCGCATGCATGGCGTAGCTCGCCTGCGCGGCCTGGTTGGCGGCGCTCTTTCCCTGACCCTCGATCTGCGCGAGCCCGGCGCGGCCGAGGATGTCAGAATAGCTTTCGCTACGCGTCTCGTCGTCGCGACGGAACAAGCGGCCATCGCGCGCGATCACGCCGGCATTTCCGGCGCCGAACAGCGGCGAACGCTCGTTGGTGGTGGCGAGATCGGCAAGCCGGGCGATCACGGCGGCGCCGGCATTGTGGATCGCCATGCCGGCTGTCGCGGTATGCGCCGAGCCGCCGGCAATCCCGGCGTCCGGCAGGTCGGATGTCCCGGACTTGAACTCGACCTGGTCGATGTCGAGCCCGAGGCCATCCGCCGCGATCTGGGCCAATGCTGTCCAGGCGCCCTGCCCCATGTCCTGCGCGCCGATTTCCATGACGCCGCTGCCGTCCTGACGCAGCACCGCTTTGGCTTCGGCCTGGAACATGAGCGCCGGAAACGTCGCTGTGCCGACGCCCCACCCGACCAGCAAACCGTCTTTGTCACGCATCTGCCGGGGTGCGAGCGGGCGGCGCGTCCAGCCGAAACGCTCGGCGCCTTGCCTGTAGCACTCGCGCAGCGCCTTCGAGGAGAACGGCTTGCCGGAAATCGGCTCGGCCTCGGCATAGTTCTTAAGCCGGAACGCCAACGGGTCCATTGCGCAGGCCTGCGCCATTTCATCGATGGCGCTTTCGAGCGCGATCGAGCCCGTCGCCTCGCCTGGTCCGCGCATGAAGAGCGGCGTTCCGGTGTCGATCCGGACCACTTCATGCGATGTCGCGATGGCCGCGCTCGCATAGAGCGTGTGCGAAATGTCGGACGCCGGTTCGAAGAAGTCATCGAATGTGCTCGACGTCGTCTTCGTGTGATGATCGAGCGCTGTCAGCCCGCCATCAGTGTCGGTGCCCATCCGCAAGGTCTGCCGCGTCGGCGCCCTGTGTCCTACCGGGCCATACATCTGCTCGCGACGGAGCACCAGCTTGACCGGCTTTCCGACCGCGCGGGCCGCCATGATGCCGAGAATCTGCGGTCCGGAGATCAAACCTTTGGAGCCGAAGCCGCCGCCGAGGAACGGACTGCGGATGTGAATCTTGTTTGGCGGAATCCCGAAAAGTCCGGCGATGCGCCCCTGCGCCATGACAAGACCTTGGCTCGGCGTATCGATCGACAGCGTATCGCCGTCCCAGGCCGCCACGATCGCATGCGGCTCCATCGCGTTGTGATACTGGGGCGCGGTCTCATACTCCGCTTCGATCCATTTCGCTGCTGTAGCGAGTCCGGCGTCGACATCGCCCCGCTCAACCCGTGACGGATTGCCGATACCGACGGCGGGCGGCACGAAGCTCTCGGCCGAATCCAGCCCAACGCGCGCTGGATCGACCTCGTAGCGAGGCGACAGGAGCGCGGCGCCTTCCGTCGCCGCCTCGAGCGTTTCCGCGACGACGACGGCGATCGGCTGGTTGGCGTAACGAACCCGATCGTTCTGAAGCAGGTCGAGCCGGAACATGAAGGGGTGTAACTTCGCGTCCGGATCCTGCGCGAGCGCCGGCTTGTTGGTCGGCGTCATCACCTCGACGACGCCGGGATGGGCCTTCGCGGCCTTCACATCCAGGAAGGTGACGCGGCCGCGTGCGATGCTGCTCACCGCGAGAACCGCGAAGAGCATCCCGGGCGGGTGGTTGTCGGCGGCGTAGCGGGCGCTGCCCGTGACTTTGAGAACACCCTCGCGGCGGGTGTGGGGCTGCCCGATGTTCGAGCCGTGCCGCATATGGGCGGGCGCCTGTGTGAGTGCGATCTCAACCATGGATGACATCTCCGGAAACGGAGGCGAAGGGGGATGCTGGAAGCGCCGGCATACGTTCGGGTGTGCCGGCTGCGGCAAGCGTGAGGGCGCGCACGACGATCCGCCGCGCGAGCTCGATCTTGAAGGCGTTGTCGCCGGACGGTTTAGCTTCGGCCAGCGCCGCCTCGGCGGCGCGCTGGAACGACGCATGATCCGGACGTGCGCCGGCCAAGATCGCTTCTGCCTCACGGGCGCGCCACGGCTTCATCGCGACGCCGCCAAGCGCGAGGCGTGCTTCGGCGATTGAACCGTTCTCGATACGCAGCGCGGCCGCGGCCGATACGACCGCGAAGGCATAGGAGGTGCGCTCGCGGACTTTGAGGTAACGCGCATGCGCGGCGAAACGGGCGCCCTCCGGCGGCAAGCGCAGCGCGACGATCATCTCGCCAGGCTCCAGGACGCTCTCGCGTTCCGGCGTGCTCCACGGCAAACGATGAAACGCGTCGAGCGGAATCTCCCGCCGCCCGGCTTTGCCTTCGACCTCGACGACAGCATCGAGCGCGACCAGCGGCACGCAGAAGTCGGACGGATGCGTCGCGATGCAGCTCTCGCTCCAGCCCATGACGGCGTGCAGCCTGTTCTCGCCGCCGCTCGCGTCACAGCCCGAACCGGGCTCACGCTTATTGCAGGCGCTTGCCACGTCGTAGAAGTAAGCGCAGCGCGTCCGCTGCAGGAGATTGCCGCCGACCGTGGCGGCATTGCGAAGCTGCGCGGACGCGCCCGACAGAAGCGCCTCGGCCACCGCCGGAAAGCGCCGGGCAAAAGTTGTGTCATGAGCAAGGTCGGCATTGCGCACCATCGCTCCGATGCGCACGCCCCCGCCGGGAAGGTCCTCGATGCGGTCGAGGCCGGGAAGTCGGCTGATGTCGACAAGACGGCTGGGGCTCGTGATGCCGCCCTTCATCAGGTCGAGCAGATTGGTGCCCGAGGCGAGATAAGTAGCGCCCGGTTCGGAAGCGGCCGCAACGGCGTCCCGCACTGTTGCCGGCCGCACGTAATCGAAGGTCTTCATGCGGCTTCTCCGCGGCTTGCAGAACCAAGGACCTTTTGAGCCTCCAGCACCGCTTCGGTAATTCCTTTGTAGGCGCCGCAGCGGCAGAGATTGCCGCTCATGGCTTCACGCACGCGCTCGGGATCGTCGCCGGCCTGACCCTCCTGGATCAAACCGATCGCGCTCATGATCTGGCCAGGCGTGCAGAACCCGCACTGCAAGCCGTCATGGGCGATGAACGCCTCCTGCACCGGATGAAGCCGGTCGCCCTGGGCCACGCCTTCGATCGTCAGGACGTCGGCACCATCGTGACTGATCGCAAGCGCGAGGCACGAATTGACTCGCCGTCCATCGACAATGACAGTGCAGGCGCCGCACTGCCCGCGGTCGCAGCCCTTCTTGCTTCCGGTCAAATGCAGGCGTTCGCGAAGAAGATCGAGAAGCGTGACCCGAGGGTCCTCGAACTCGATTGTTCTCTTCACGCCGTTCACGGTGAGAGTCATTGAGATGCTCATGCGGTCCTCCGAAACAGCGTTGATTTAAGTGAGACCGTAAACTGACGGTCTCGAAACGAGTATGACCTCGCGGCGTCCGCTACCTCACCTAACGATCAGAATGCCGTGAGCCTGGCGATTGAAACCGTGTGGCAAGACGGCGCGCTCAGGTGCGCCGCCATTTGCGTGACGGGATGTGATGTGGCAGCGTTGCCTCGATTGGATATACGGAGGGAACCTCCGCTTTTCAAGACCGTCTAACTCGGACGTGGCATGAGGCAGTCGAAAAAAATTACGCGCAAGCCGCGCGCCGATGCCGTGCGAAACCGCGAATTGGTGCTCGAGGCCGCCAAGGCGGTTTTCAGCGCCGGTGGCGCGGAGGCGAGCCTCGAAGCCGTCGCGCGAACGGCCGGCGTCGGCATCGGCACACTCTACCGGCATTTTCCGACGCGTGAAGCCCTGTTCGAAGCGGTCTACCGCCGCGAAGTGGACCAACTCGCCGATCTGGCGGAACAGCTGAAGCGAGAGCCGCCTGTCGAGGCCTTGCGGCACTGGATG
>DATARB010000375.1:0-6342 GCA_036264375.1 Pseudolabrys sp. | reverse complement strand
GACTTGCCACGAGCCGGGCGGATGATCCAGCGACTGGAAGACGCCGACATCGATCTCGAATCCGTGACCGATGTGGTGCTCACCCACATGCACATGGACCACATCGGCGGGCTGCTCGTCGACGGAGTGAGGGAGCGGCTGCGTCCGGACCTGCGCATCCACGTGGCGGATGCCGAAACCAAGTTTTGGGAGTCGCCCGATTTCTCCCGCGTCTCCATGCCGCCGGGGTTCCCGGACGCGCTTCGGCGCACGGCCAAGCGGTTCTTGCACGAATTTCCCGGCCAGCTGCGGACGTTCGCGGAGGAGCACGAAGTGGCGCCGGGAGTGCTCGTCACACGCACCGGCGGCCACACCCCCGGGCACAGCGTGGTCCGCCTGGCGTCCGGCGGCGACCGGCTGACGTTCGCCGGCGACGCCGTATTCGCGGTCGGGTTCGAGCATCCCGACTGGTACAACGGCTTCGAACACGATCCCGAGGAGGCGGCGCGCGTCCGCGTCCGCCTTTTGCGGGAGCTGGCGGCGAACCGCGAGTCGCTGGTGGCCACTCACCTCTCGTTTCCGTCCGTCTGCCATGTGGCGGTCGACGGCGACGTCTTTCGTTGGGTGCCGGGCCCCTGGGAGTACTGACCGCTTGTTGGGTCAGGGCCGAACGAGACGGCCGCATGATCGAGCGGCTGCACGCCGATATGGCGCTGCGCACCGTGGCCAGCGCCGAGGCGATTGGCGGGCAATAACTTTAACTTTTCTGGGAAGCGTTGGCGGAAGCGCTCTTCACCTCTCCCATAGGGAGAGGTCGGATCGCGAAGCGATCCGGGTGAGGGGTTATTGCATTTCGAGAGTCCTAGGCCCCCTCACCCCAACCCCTCTCCCCATCGGGGAGAGGGAGCCCGCCGTGCTCGCGGCCGGCGCAGCAATTCACTCTCAGCCCGTCCAGCCCTGGCCGGAGCCGCTGGTCGAGTAGTTCGAATGCAGCACGCTGGAGAGCGGCACCACATCGGCCGTCGAAGACGGCTGGGCGTGCGCCGGTGCGGGCGTATGGGACGAGACCGGCGCGGGCGCCGGAGCATAAGCCGGAGCTTCGGCCTTGGCCTTCGCCTGGGTGGCCGACGGCATCTCGACCGCCTTGTCGAGCCGGCGCGCCACGCCTTCGAACTGCGCGTTCTGCTCGATGGTCAGCGACTTGTTGTAGATTTCGCCTTCGACCACGGCGGTCGCCTGCAGCCTCACGCTGTTGCCGTGGATGGTGCCCTTGAAGGTGCCGTCGATGACGGCTTCCTGCGCGACCACCGTGCCCTCGACATGGGCGCCCTCGCAGATGACCAGGCGCGCAGCGTGGATGTCGCCAATGATGCGGCCATAGACTTGCACGGCGCCGGTGCAAAGGACGTTACCGGTGATCAGCATGCCGGGTCCGAGCGTGGAGACCACGTCCTGAACAGGCTTGCTCGGCGCCACGGTGACCTCGGCCCTCGGCTCGGGCGCGGCGGCCGTCAGCGGCTTAGTGCTACGGTCGGTACGGTCGCCTTTCGACTGGAAATAACTCACCTCTTGTCCCCCTCATGAATGGACGCTTGCCGCGCCTTAAGCGCGAGCGAATGCGGTCACCGGCGCTTCAGAATAGTGAGGCAATGGTAATACGCCTTCGTGTCAAAGGCAGCGAAAAGTCGAAATTATCCATAACGCTCGCGCAGGAGGTGGAGGTCCGCGGCCGGCGCAGCGATTAACTAAGTACGCGGGTTTTCCCCGATCGCATCTATGGCGAAGGATGCGCGCGGGTCTACAAAGGACAACCAAGAGACGCGCCATGAACGACAAGGCCTTAAAGACCGCGGTCGATCAATTCCTCCGCAACATCAATTTCACCGCCCAAGGTGAGATCGAGAAGGTCGTCCGCACTGCGCTGGCCAGCGGCAAGCTCAACGCGCACGAGCCGATCACCACCGCCGTCGCGCTGTCGAGCGAGAAGATCGGGCTCAACGTCACGATCTACGGCAAGATCGTCCTCTGAGCGGACACAGCTGGCGCTAGCGTCAACGGGCTGCGTCACCAACTCCACGAAACGCCGCGAAACCAGCCGCCCTGCACCGGCGTTCCCTTTGATTGCATCCGTATCAAGGGAGCCTTGCCCATGCCCGCCATCCAGCAAAGCAAAGCTGTCGTCACTCAGATCACCACCGTCGCCCTCGACCCGAAGAACCAGTCGGAAGCGCTCGAACTGATGAAGGAGCGCGCCAAGTTCATGGCCACGCAGCCGGGCTTCGTCTCGATCAGCCTGCACCAGAGCGCCGAGAACGGGCGCATCGTCAATTACATCCAGTGGGCCAACCGCGAACAGCTCGCGGCCGCGCACAAGTCGCCCGAGTTCCGTGAGAAATGGCCGCGCTTCGGCGAGCTGATCAAAGACGCCGACCCGTGCCTTTATGATGTGGTGCTGGTGGAGGAGAAGTAGGCTGGAGAGCCGTCATTCTGAGGTGTCCGCGCGGAGCGCGGGCCTCGAAGGATGCGGCGGGCGCACCGGCCGTTCATCCTTCGAGGGCTTCGCTGCGCGAAGCCACCTCAGGATGACGGGTCGGAGGCGTGTCGGGCTGCTGCCTCAGGCCCAGGGGCGCGCGGCCTTGGCCTTGTCCTCGTAGCTCTCGATCTTGCTCTTCTTCTGGTGCGTGAGCCCGATGTCGTCGAGGCCGTTGAGCAGGCAGTGCTTGCGGTGGGCGTCGATCTCGAACTTCACCACGCCGCCATCGGGGCCGCGGATCTCCTGCTTCTCGAGATCGACGGTCAGCGTGGCGTTGGCGCCGCGGTCGGCGTCGTCGAACAGCTTCTCGAGGTCTTCCGGCGAGACGCGGATCGGCAGCACGCCGTTCTTGAAGCAGTTGTTGTAGAAGATGTCGCCGAACGAGGTGGAGATCACGCAGCGGACGCCGAAGTCCATCAGCGCCCAGGGCGCGTGTTCGCGCGAGGAGCCGCAGCCGAAATTGTCGCCGGCGACGATGATCTTCGACTTGCGATAGGCCGGCTTGTTGAGCACGAAATCCGGGTTCTCGGCGCCGTCATCGAGATAACGCTGCTCGGAGAACAGGCCCTTGCCGAGGCCGGTGCGTTTGATGGTCTTCAGGTACTGCTTGGGGATGATCATGTCGGTGTCGACATTGATGATCCGCAACGGCGCGGCGACGCCTTCCAGGGTGGTGAACTTGTCCATCGCTACCTCGCTTCCGCCCGCTCGAGTTTGGAATTGCTCCGTTTCATACGGGCTCCGGTGTTCTGGTCAATAGCAGCAACCCCAACCGGGAGGCCAGTCATGCGTATTCCAGTCGTCGCCGGGCTCGTTATGCTGTGGGCGTTGAGCCCCGCCCCCAATGCGGCTCAAGCCGCCAACTGGGCACCCTGGTGCTACCGGCAATTCGGCGCGCCGCAATATAGCAACTGCAACTATTATTCAGCCCATCAGTGTTTCCTGGTGGCCCGGTACTCGCTGGATGGCGGGATATGCGAGCGCAACAACGGCCCCCTGCCGCCGGTTCCGACCCGGAAAACCGCGCGTCAGCGCCGGGATTAACGGAAATTGCCCGCTACTCCGCCGCCGCTTCGATGGTCTCGATGTCGTCGTCGGACAGGCCAAAATGATGCCCGATCTCGTGCACCAAAACGTGAGTCACGATCTCGTCGAGGGTATCCTCGTTTTCCGCCCAGTAATCGAGGATCGGCCGCCGGTAGAGCCAGATCATGTTGGGCATCTGTGCCGGCGCCGCCTCGGAGCGGAACGGCAGGCCGACCCCCTGGAACAGGCCGAGGAGGTCGAACTCGCTCTCGAGGCCCATCTCCTCGATGACGTCTTCGGAGGGGAAGTCTTCGACCCGGATGACGAGCCCCTCGCAGAGCTTGCGGAAATGTTCGGGCAGGCGAGCATAGGCCAGCCCCGACAGGGCCTCGATATCGGCCAAGGAGGGCGAAGCAAGCCCGCGCCAGGTCCGCGGATGTTCGAATGGACCGCTCATGACGACGCTATGTAAGACGGCATGCGCCGATCACCAAGCGATTGACCGAAAGGTGGAAATAAGCGACCGTTAACCATTATGGCGTGCGGGCTGGGGAGTCCCATGGCGAGACGTGGACTGGGATTTGGCATCGGCCTGGTGGCCGTCGGCTTGGCGCTGTCGGCCGGCGCGGCAACACCGGCTGCGGCCGAGTTCTTCGGCTGCAACGGCACCGACAGGCCGGGCCGCGTTCTCTATAGCTATAGCGGCGCGCCGCGGGCCTATGGCACACGCTATTCCGGCGCCCGCTACACACATGACTTCGCCGCCCAGTCGCGCCCGCGCCGGACGCATGTAACCTATTACGCCCAGAAGCGTTATTGGCACGAGCCGTGAGGCCGGCAATACTGGCGGATCGAGTATCGGAGGCGGTCATGCCGCGGAATGCGCTTATCATTGCTGTGCTGATGCTGAGCGCTGCGGGCCCGCTGGCCCCCGCCTCGGCGCAAAGCTCGTCCGGCACCGAGCGGGCACAACAGACCGCCGAACTCGCCGCCCAGCCGCGCCCGCGCATCACCGTCCGTCCGCGCCGGACGGAGCCAGGCCCCAATTCCCTGCGCTACTGCGAGTCCTGGCTGGCAACGGAAAACCGTCCCAGCGGTACGGTGATCACCCCGCAGATGCGGTGCTGGTGGCAATAGCGAACCCTCCAGAACTTTTTTGCCTCTATCTTTGTTATTGGTTTTGGGGCGGGGCATCGGAGGTGCAGCGATGTCGAAGCTCGTGAAGATTCTCGCTGTTGTTGCGCTCCTCATCGGCGGCGCGATCGCTGTTGCGCCAACGCCCGCTGAAGCACAACGCGGATGGCATGGCGGCGGCTGGCACGGCGGCGGCTGGCACGGGGGTGGTTGGCGTGGTGGAGGATGGGGCTGGGGAGGATGGGGGCCTGGCTTCGCCGTTGGCTTAGGCCTGGGTGCAGCAGCCGCGTACGGCGCATATCCTTACTATGGCGGCTACTACGGCGATCCGTATTACTACGGCGGCGGTCCGTACTATGCGGGCTATTACGGCGGTGGAGCGTGCGGCTGGAGAACGGTGCGCGTCTGGCGTTACGGCTACATGACGTATCGCCGCGTCTGGCGCTGCTGGTGATACGTCCGCTGTGAATGAAAAGGCCCGCACTTCTCCGCGGGCCTTTTGCTTTGCGGGGGTCTCGATCCTTGGTTTATCGGTGTCAGCCGCATGGCGTTCATGCTTGCGGCGCCGGGCGCGTTCGCGAATATTTTTAGTATTGTGTAGTTATAGTCTCGCAATCGGGGCGACGTCGGAGGTCAATCGATGTCGAAGCTCACAACGTTTTTCGCGGCACTGGCGCTCCTCGCCGGCAGCATGGTTATCACACCCACCGTTGCATCCGCCCAGCACTGGCATGGCGGCGGCGGCGGTTGGCACGGTGGGGGATGGCGCGGCGGCGGCTGGGGCTTTGGCCCCGGCTGGGGCTGGGGCTATGCCCGGCCCTACTATGGGCCTTATCCTTATTACGAAGACGCGCCGGCAACCTGCGGCTATGTGCGCGTACGCGTCCTGCGCGCCGGACACTGGGTGTTCCGCCGCGCGTGGCGCTGCTGGTAGGCATGACATTGTCCCTCATGGCGAGGAGCATCGCGTAGCGATGCGTCTCGAACCATGAGGCCTCATCCTTCGAGACGCGCTCCTACGGAGGGCTCCTCGGGATGAGGATCTGGTTACGAAAAAGGCCCGGCTGATGCCGGGCCTTTTTGATTATTGATTATCCAGCGCTCTATTTCCACTCGCGCACGTCGACGAAGTGGCCGGCGATAGCCGCGGCCGCCGCCATCGCGGGCGACACCAGATGCGTGCGCCCCTTGTAGCCCTGGCGGCCTTCGAAGTTGCGGTTCGAAGTCGAGGCGCAGCGCTCGCCCGGCGCCAGCTTGTCCGGGTTCATCGCCAGGCACATCGAGCAGCCCGGCTCGCGCCAGTCAAAGCCCGCGGCCTTGAAGATCTTGTCGAGACCTTCGGCTTCCGCCTGCTCCTTCACCAGACCCGAGCCCGGCACAATCATCGCGTTGACGTTGGCATTCACGGTCTTGCCGGCCGCGATGCGCGCAACTTCGCGCAGATCCTCGATGCGGCCATTGGTGCATGAGCCGATGAACACGCGGTCGAGCTTGATGTCGGTGATCTTCTCGCCGCCGGCGAGGCCCATGTAGCCGAGCGAACGCTCGGCGGCGCTGCGCTTCTTCTCGTCCTGGATTTCGGACGGGACCGGCACGCGGCCGCTGATCGACACGACCTGTTCGGGGCTGGTGCCCCAGGTGACGATCGGCGGCAGCTTCGCCGCATCGAG
>DATARB010000338.1:0-5426 GCA_036264375.1 Pseudolabrys sp. | reverse complement strand
CAATCAGGTGGCGGCCGGCCTTGCGCTGACCATTCTCGGCGTCGGTCTCTCCGGGCTGATCGGCGCCGGCTTCGTCGGCGACAGGATCACGCCCGCGCCGCAACTCTACATTCCGGTCCTCACGACGCTGCCCTTCATCGGCAAAATCCTGTTCGGCCAGGATGCCTTCGTCTATGTCTCGATCCTGCTCGCCGCCGGCATCTGGTGGTTTCTCTACCGCACGCGCGCCGGCCTCGTTCTGCGGGCGGTCGGCGACAACCACACCTCGGCGCATGCGCTCGGCTATCCGGTGCTGACGGTGCGGCTGCTGGCCGTATTGTTCGGCGGCGGCTGCGCCGGCCTCGGCGGCGCCTATCTGCCGCTCGCCTATACGCCTTTCTTCGTGACCGGCATGACCGCCGGCCGCGGCTGGATCGCGCTGGCGCTGGTGGTGTTCGCCTCGTGGCGCCCGATCCGGCTGATCGGCGGCGCCTACCTTTTCGGCGGAGTCACCATCCTGCAATTGCATGCCCAGGCTCTGGGCCTTGGCGTTCCTTCGCAATTGATGTCGTCGCTGCCTTATCTCGCGACGGTCATCGTCCTCGTCCTGATCTCGCGCACGCGTGGAACGGCCGGCTCGGCCGCGCCCGCATCGCTCGGAGTAGTGTTCGTACCCGACCGCTGAATCCCCTGTGTACTCGCGCGACGGGCAGCGCGTTCGCGGGAAAAAACAAAAACTACCCGTCTCAAACTGGAGTCTGACGATGAGAAAAATGTTGTTGTGTGCCGCCGCCGCCGCAGTGTCGGTCGCCGCGCTCAGTTTCAGTGCATCAGCCGCCGACAAACTGAAGGTCGGCTTCATCTATCTCGGGCCGGTCGGCGATTTCGGCTGGACCTACCAGCACGAGGTCGCCCGCCAGATGGTGGTGAAGGCGCTCGGCGACAGGATCGAAACGACCTATCTCGAGAACGTCAATGAAGGCCCGGACGCCGAGCGCTCGATCGAGCAGCTCGCCCGCACCGGCCATCAGATCATTTTCACCACCTCGTTCGGCTACATGGATCCGACGGTGAAGGTGGCGAAGAAATATCCCAAGCTCGATTTCGAGCACGCCACGGGCTTCAAGCGGGCGCCCAACCTGGGCACCTATTCCGGCCGCTTCTACGAAGGCCGTTACATCCAGGGCGTCATCGCGGCCAAGATGTCGAAGACCGGCGTGCTCGGCTATGTCGGCTCGTTCCCGATCCCGGAAGTCGTCTCCGGCATCAATGCCACGATGCTCGGCGCGCAGACGGTCAATCCAAACATCAAGGTCAAGATCATCTGGGCCAACACCTGGTTCGACCCCGGCAAGGAAGCCGACGCCGCGAAGGCGCTGATCGATCAGGGCGCCGACGTCATCATGCAGCACACCGACTCACCGGCCCCTGTGCAGGTCGCCGCACAGCGCGGCGTGTTCGCCTTCGGCCAGGATTCGGACATGATCAAGTTCGGCCCGAAGACGCAGCTCACCGCAATCGTCGACAACTGGGGCCCTTATTACGTGCGCCAGGTCCAGGCCAAGCTCGACGGCAAATGGACGTCGCAAGACACCTGGGACGGGCTGAAGGAAAAGATGGTGGTGATGGCGCCCTACACCAACATGCCCGATGACGTGAAGAAGCTGGCGATGGACACCGAAGCCGCGATCGTCGCCGGCACGCTGCATCCGTTCAAATGCCCCGTCGTGGATCAGGACGGCAAGACGGTCGAATGCAAAGGCGGCACGCATCTCGATGCCGGCCAGATCCTCGGCATGAACTTCTACGTCAAAGGCATCGACGAGAAGTTTCCGGGCAAGTGACGCTTATCCCTCCCCCGCTTGCGGGGGAGGGTGGCGAGCCAACGGGTCCGCGCAAAGCGCGGCCCGATGATAAACTCCGCGAGCCGGTTGGGGGCATGAGTGATTGCAACGTGACCCCACCCCCGGCGCTGCGCGCCGGACCCTCCCCTTTCAGGGGAGGGATGAGGCTGTGCCGGTTGAGAGTACGCGCGTGAAACGACTACCCCTGCAACGTCCTCGCCGCCGCTTGATGGCGGCGTATGAGCGCGGCGATGTCGAGGCCGGGAATGGCGCCGTCCTCGACCGTCCAGCGGCCATTGACCATCACCCGGTCAGCGCGATGCGCGCCGCACAACACCAGCGCCGCCAAAGGATCGCCGTGACCGGAGAAACGCAATTCGTCGAGCTTGAACAACGCGACGTCGGCGCGCTTGCCGACCGCGATTGCACCCAACTCGGGCCGGCCGAGGCACGCGGCCGAGCCTTGCGTTGCCCAGCGCAAGGCGTCCTTGTGACTGACCTTGGCGACGCCGTAACGGGCGCGCTGAACCAAAAAGGCTGCGCGCACCTCCTGCATCAGATTGGACTCGTCGTTGGAGGCCGAGCCATCGACGCCGAGACCGATGCGCACGCCGGCCGCCTCGAGATCGCAGACCGGACAGGCGCCCGAGCCGAGCACCTGGTTGCTGCACGGGCAGTGGCTGATGCTCACGCCCCCTTTGGCCAGACGCGGCATCTCCTCGGACTTGAAGTGAACGCCGTGCGCGAGCCACACACGATCGTTGAGCCAGCCGCAGTCCTCGAGATAGTCGAGCGGCCGGCAGCCGAAGAGCTGCTCGCAGAACTTGTTCTCGTCCTCGGTCTCGGCGAGGTGCGTGTGCATACGCACATCCAGTCTGCCCGCGAGGTCCGCGGTCGATCGCATCAGCGACGTCGTCACCGAGAACGGCGAGCATGGCGCCAGCGCCACCTGAACCATCGCCGCCTCCCCGCGCTCGTGATAGCAATCGACCAGCCGCTTGCTGTCGGCGAGGATCATGTCCTCGTCCTGCACCACGCAGTCCGGCGGCAGGCCGCCGTCACGCTCCGACAGGTTCATCGAGCCGCGCGTCAGGAGCACGCGCAAGCCCAAACGCTTGGCCGCCGCGATCTCGATGTCGATGCCGTCCTCGAGCCCGGCCGGAAACACGTAGTGGTGATCGGTCGTCGTCGTGCAGCCAGACAGCATCAACTCGGCCATCGCGACCGTGGCGCCCAGGTCGAGCGCCTCCGGCGTCAGCTTTGCCCAGATCGGATAGAGCGCCTTCAGCCAGGGGAACAGCTCGCGGTCGAGCGCCGCCGGCACTGCGCGCGTCAGCGTCTGGTAGAAATGATGATGCGTATTGATCAGCCCAGGCACGACGACGTGCGCGCCGGCCTCGAACGGCTTGGCGCCGGCGGTCTGCGGTTCGCAGCCTGCGCCGACCAGTTCGACGATGCGGCCGTCGGCAACGACAACGCCGCGCTCCGCCCCGTCCGCCAGGATCGCCAGCGGGTCCTTGATCCAGAGCACGTTACTCTCACTCATTTTCATAACTCCTTGCCTTCCACGCAATCCTATAGAGCTGTGCAAGAATGGCACCAGCCCACTCCTCCGCTCGTCCCCGCGAAAGCGGGGACCCGGCGCTGGATTCCCGCTCACGCGGGAATGAGCGGAGTAAGCGGCTGCACTGGCGACTCCTTAAATCTCGGAAAGGCCGTATGGACCTGAACACGATCAATGACGTTGCCCGGCCAAAAGGGCGCACCGACATGCCCGCATGGCGCGAAGGGGATGCCTTCCTCGGCGGCGGCACGTTTCTCTTCTCCGAGCCGCAGCCGCAGCTCACACGCCTTATCGACCTCGCCGGCTTCGGCTGGCAGCCATTGCGGGTGAGCAGCACCGGACTGGACATCGCCGCCACCTGCACCATCGCGCAGCTCGATGCCTTCGCCGCGCCGGTCGAGTGGATCGCGAGCCCGCTTATCGACCAATGCTGCCGGGCGTTCCTGGCCTCGTTCAAGGTCTGGAACGCGGCGACCGTCGGCGGCAATGTGTGCATGTCGCTGCCCGCCGGCCCGATGATCGCGCTCACTGCCGCGCTCGATGGCGACTGCGCCATCTGGCGCGCGGACGGCGGCGAGCGGCGTGTGCCGGTCGCGGACTTTGTCACCGGACCGCAGCGCAATGTGCTCGCGCCCGGTGAGGTTCTGCGCTCCGTCGACCTCCCGGTAGCTGCGCTCACCAAGCGCACCGCGTTCCGGCAAATCTCGCTGTCGCCGCTCGGCCGTTCGGCGGCGCTGCTGATCGGCACCCGCACGCCGCGCGGCGGCGACTTCACGCTCACCATCACCGCCTCGACCCCGCGGCCCATCAAACTCGCATTCGAGACCATGCCCTCCTCAGACATCCTGCGTTCGCGCATCGAACAAACACTACCGGCCGGCGGCTATTACGACGATATCCATGGCCTCCCCGCATGGCGGCGCCACGTGACGCTTCTGTTCGCCGAACAAATCCGCGCCGAGTTGTCCGCGGAGGTCTCGGCATGAGCTTCCAGGTCAACGGCAAAAGCTTCAACGAACAGCCGGCGGCCGGCCAATGCCTGCGCACGTTCCTGCGTTCGCTCGGCTGCTTCGGCGTCAAAAAGGGCTGCGACGCCGGCGACTGCGGCGCCTGCACCGTGCTCATCGACGGCGAGCCGGTGCATAGCTGCATCACGCCGGCCTTCCGCGCCGAGAACCGCGAGATCACCACGGTCGAGGGTCTCGCCAAAGGCAACGAGCTGCATCCGATGCAGCGTGCCTTCCTCGATGCGCAGGGCTTCCAGTGCGGCTTCTGCACCGCGGGCATGATCATGACCGCGGTCTCGCTCAATCAGGCGCAGCGCCAGGATCTGCCGCAGGCGTTGAAGGGAAACATCTGCCGCTGCACTGGCTATCGCAGCATCGACGATGCGCTCGCCGGCCGCCGCAATGTCGACACCGAAGACGGCGACGGCTGCGGCCACAACGTCCCCGCGCCGGCCGGCCCGGATGTCGTCACTGGCAAGGCACGCTTCACCCTCGATGTCGCGGTCGACGGCCTGCTGCACATGAAGCTGCTGCGCTCACCGCACCCGCACGCGCGTATCCGGTCGATCGACAAGACCGCGGCCCTCACCGTGCCCGGCGTGCAGGCGGTGCTCACGCACGAGGACGCGCCCATGACGCACTACTCGTCGGCGCGACATGAGAACCGGGCGAGCGATCCCGACGACACGCGTGTGCTCGACAATGTCGTGCGCTTCATCGGCCAGCGCGTGGCGGCGGTGGTGGCCGACACCGAGGCGGCGGCCGAAGAAGGCTGCCGCAGGCTTGTCGTCGACTACGATCTCCTCCCCGCCGTTTTCGATCCCGAGGAGGCCATGCGCGCGGGCGCCCCGGTGGTCCATCCCAAAGGACCGGAGTCGCGCATCGCCGATGCGCAACACAATATCGTCACCGAAGTGCATGGCGGCGTCGGCGATGTCGCGGCGGGCTTTGCCGCGGCCGACGAAATCCGCGAGGGCACCTATTATGTGCCGCGCGTCCAGCATGCGCATCTGGAAACGCATTGCGCCATCG
>DATARB010000149.1:0-7991 GCA_036264375.1 Pseudolabrys sp. | reverse complement strand
GAAGGCGATCGCCGCCATCGCGGCGATGTTGGCGACAACGCGCTCGGAGCGCTCACTAAATATACCGGCCTGCGGATGGCCGAAGAACAAGCCGCCGAGCACGTCGCCGGAGCGCGAGATGACCGGCGCGGCGAGATAACTGCGCACAGGCAGGTGCCCTTTCGGATGGCCATTATAGGGCGGATTGCGTCCTAAGCGCGGGTCTTTGGTGATGTCGGGAGAGCGCACAATGCCCTCGCCGCGGAATGTCGGGCCGAACACCTCCGTGTTGCGCGGCATGGGGAATTTCGAAAAGGCTTCGCGGGGAGCGCCGGACAACGTGTAGAGCACGTAGGATTCGCCGGCGTCGTTGATGACATTGTAGAAGAACGAGCCGAAGGCCGCCCCGGAGAGACGCGTCGCCGCGTCGGTCACGACCTGCACCATCCGCTCGAGATCGCTCTCCGCCGCGATCGCCACGCTCACCTTGTGCAAGGCCTCGAGCGCCTCCGCTTCCTCCGCCATCGCCCGTTCGGCCGCGCTACGCGCGCGCCCGAGCTGAATATTGGATTGAACGCGCGCGATCAGCTCCTGCGCCGAGAACGGCTTGGTCAGATAATCATTGGCGCCGGACTTCAAGCCCGCCACCTTCTCTTCCTCACCCGCACGCGCCGACAGCAAGAGAACCGGAACACGGCGCAGAGCCTCATCCTGCCGTAAGGCCGCCAATAGGGCGAACCCATCGAGCTTCGGCATCATCACGTCGGAGAGAATGAGATCGGGCTTGAGACGCATGGCCGCATCGAGCGCGGCTTCTCCGTCGCCGACCGCTTCCACCTCATAGCCCGCCGCCGTGAGCAAACGCGCCACGTATTGGCGCATGTCGGCGTTGTCGTCGGCAAGCAATACCAGTTCCCCACCGGCGGTCCCCGGCCGGATCGCGCCTGCCAAATCCTCCGCCGACGAAGGTTGCGGCAACTCTTCCGTGACACCATGGGAGAGCCAGCTTATTGCTTCGTCGACATAAGCCTGCGCGCGCACATTCGTCGAGACTTGCGAACGTGCGGAGCCGATGCGATCGGCCGCCAGATGTCCCGTGCCGAAAGGAATGGTCACGATGAAGCTGCTGCCGCGGCCCATCTCGCTTTCCACATGGATGGTGCCGCCGTGCAGCTTCACCAATTCCTGCACCAGCGCGAGTCCGATGCCGCTGCCCTCGAACGAACGGCCGCGCGCGCCCTCGACGCGGCGAAAACGTTCGAACACATGCGGCAAGTGTTCGGCGGAAATGCCGATGCCGGTGTCACGAACAATGACTTCCGCTTGGCTGCCATCGATTGCCGGGCGAACACTTACCGCGATCTCACCATTGAAGGTGAACTTGAACGCGTTGGAGAGAAGATTGAGGACGATCTTCTCCCACATGTCACGGTCGACATAGACCGGCTCCGGCAGTGGCTGGCAATCGACGAGCAACTGGAGGCCCGCGCGATCGATGGCCGATTGGAAGTTGGAAGCAAGGTCCGCGGTCAGGACGGAAAGATTGACCGCCTCGTAGCTGCCTTGGACGCGGCCGGCCTCGATACGCGAGAAGTCGAGCAGCGTGTTGACCAGCTTGAGCAGCCGCACGCCGTTGCGGTGCGCGATTTCGACGAGACTGCGGTTCTCGTCGCGGACGGCGTCCCGCGGTTTGGCCAGCACTTCCTCGAGCGGCCCCAACATGAGCGTCAGCGGCGTGCGGAATTCGTGGCTCACGTTGGAGAAAAATGCCGTCTTGGCGCGGTCGATCTCCGCCAGCGCCTCGGCGCGACGGCGCTCCTGCTCGTAGGCTTCCGCGTTGCCTATGGCCGCCGCGATCTGACCCGAGACGAGATTGAGGAAGCCCGCATAGCCGTCGTCGAACAGACGGACCGGACTCAAGCCCACGATGAGAAAGCCCGCGCGTCCGGTCTCGCCGCTCGATTGGACCGGCAACACGACGGCTTGCTTCGGCGGATGGCGCCAAGGCCAGCTCGGAAAATCCGCATGGAAGGCGCCGCCAAGATCGGTGACCAGATGCGGCTTGTGATCGCGCAGCACCTCCGCCAATGGCCATGCATGCGGGGCGTCCAACGGTAGCTCCGGCGGCGCTGCCGGATGGCCAGGGTCAATGCCGGAAAGTCCGGCAAGCCGCGCTGTCTGCGTTCCGGGTTCCACCATGTAGATCATGGCAAACGGCAGATCGCGCGGATTGGTGGACAGTGCGCGGGCGGTCCGCTCGCAGACCTGCTCCCAGGTGCGGGCGTCGGCCGTGCTGGCGGCCAGTTCGCGCAGCAAGCCGAGCTGCCGTTCGCCGATGACGCGTTGCGTGTCGTCGCTGTTGGCGCAGAAGATGCCGCCGGCTGCGCCGTCCTCGGTCGGGATAGGGCTGTAGGAGAACGTGTAGTAGGTCTCTTCCGGATAGCCGTTGCGCTCCATGATCAGGAGTTGGGCCTCGACATAGGTGCCTTCGTCGCCGCCCATGGCCTTGGCCAGCATCGGCCCGATGTCGTCCCAAATTTCGCGCCAGACGACGGAGGTGGGCTTGCCCAGCGCCCAAGGATGCTTGCCGCCGATGATCGACTTGTAGGCGTCGTTGTAGAGATAGGTCAGTTCCTCCCCCCAGCCGATCCAAATCGGCTGCTGCGAGGTGAGCATCACGCGCACAGCAGTCTTGAGGCTCGGCGGCCATTGCTCCGGCGGGCCGAGCGGGGTGGCGCTCCAGTCGAAATCCCGCATCAGGCCGGCGAGTTCGCTTTGGCCAATGAAAAGGCGCTCGGCAGTTTGGCTTTCGCCACCGCCGGATTTACTCAGATCGACTGAGGACATACTCCCCCCGCGCGTTGGTCCCCGGCGTCCCGGCCTTGTCCCCACATGCCGATGCGGACCATTGTTGTGGGAGCTAACGCCGCTTTACAGGCAAAGTTCCCGTTTCCCGCGAGTTGCGCAAGACTCTGACTTTTCAGGGAGTTTTCTGTTTAACACCGCTTTAAACCGCCCCCTCTAGCGTGACCTCTGGGGACGGGCGGCGCGTGCTGCCGCGGGCTTTAGGTACGGGTCGTGTATGGCGTCGGGACGAGGACAGTCGGGGGGCCGGCGCGAGCCGGTATTTGACTCATCGCCCGAGGTGCGCGTGAGCGCCGGCGAGCGCTCCGCATCGGGCGGCGCGCCGAAGCCGCGGCGCAAGAAGGGCAAAAAGAAAAAGGCCGCGCGCAGCGGGCGGCCACTGATCGTGCGCATGGCCTATTGGAGTTTGGTGGCCTGCCTCTGGCTCGTCATCGGTGCGGTCGGCACCATGGCCTATGTCGGCGCACATCTGCCGCCGATCCAGTCACTGGAAATCCCCAAGCGGCCACCGTCGATCCAGATCGTCGATTATGATGGACGCCCGCTGGCACGTCGCGGCGATCTCGCCGGCGCGCCGATGTCGCTCAAGGAGTTGCCGGCCTACGTGCCGCGCGCATTCGTCGCCATCGAGGACCGGCGCTTCTACGACCATTACGGCGTCGATCCGCTCGGCATCGGCCGCGCCTTGATCGCCAATATCCTGCATCGCGGCGTGGCCCAGGGCGGCTCCACCATCACGCAGCAGCTCGCCAAGAATCTCTTTCTGACGCAGGAGCGTACCCTTACCCGCAAGATGCAGGAGGTCCTGCTGGCGCTGTGGCTGGAGCGCAAGTTCTCGAAGACGCAGATCCTGGAGCTCTATCTCAATCGGGTCTATTTCGGCTCGGGCGCTTACGGCATAGAGGAGGCGTCGCAACGCTATTTCGGCAAATCCGCCAAGCAGATCAGCCTCGCTGAGGCGGCGCTTTTGGCGGGCTTGGTGAAGTCACCCTCGCGGCTGGCGCCGACACGGAACTTCGATGCGGCCGAAAAGCGCGCGCGAATCGTGCTCGCGGCGATGACCGAGTTGCATTTCATCAACGAGAGCAGCGAAAAGCTCGCCCTCGCCCGCCCGCCCCGCGTCGCCGCACAGGCCGGCAACGGGTCGGTGAACTACGTCGCCGACTGGGTCATGGACGTACTGAACGACGTCCTCGGCCATGTCGACGACGACATTGTTATCCAGACCACGATCGACTCGACCTTGCAGGCGAACGCCGAAAAGGCGGTCGGCGAAGAGCTGGCGGCGAAAGGCGACAAGGCCGGCGTGCAGCAAGCTGCGCTGGTGGCGATGACGCCGAACGGCGACGTACGCGCCATGATCGGCGGCCGCAATTACGGCGACAGCCAATTCAACCGTGCCGTCGCGGCCAAGCGGCAGCCGGGTTCGGCATTCAAGGCCTTCGTCTATCTCACCGCGCTCGAGCACGGCCTCACGCCCGACACCGTGCGCGAGGACAAGCCGATCAATGTCAAAGGCTGGCAGCCGGAGAACTACGGCCACGAGTACCACGGCCCGGTGACGCTGACCCAGGCGCTGGCGATGTCGCTCAACACCGTGTCCGTGCGGCTGACGCTGGAGTTCACGCCTGAGGCGGTGATCCGCACCGCCTACCGCCTCGGCATCTATTCGAAGCTGGAGCCGAACGCGTCGATTGCGCTCGGCACCTCGGAAGTCTCGCCGCTCGAGCTGGTCAGCGCCTATGCGCCTTTCGCCAATGGCGGCTACGCCATCATGCCGCACGTGATCGATCGCATCACCGCCGGCAACGGCAGGGTGCTCTACTCACGCAACACGCAACAACTCGGCCGCATCATCGACGCGCGCTACGTCGCGATGATGGACTCGATGATGGAGCAGACGCTGATCATCGGCACTGCGCACAAAGCGGCGCTGCCGGGCTGGACGGCTGCGGGCAAGACCGGCACCAGCCAGGACTTCCGCGACGCCTGGTTCATCGGCTTCACCGCGCATCTCGTGACCGGCGTGTGGCTCGGCAATGACGACGGCGCGCCGACCAAGAAAGTCACCGGCGGCGGATTGCCGGTGGAGATCTGGAGCCGCTTCATGCGCAGCGCGCATCAGGGCGTGCCGGTCGAGAATCTGCCCGGCGTCCAAAGCAGCGACGGCCTCTTGTCCGGTCTGTTCGGCAACAGCAGCAACAGCACGGCGTCTGCTGCGCCGCAGCCGGCCTACACCAACGGCATGGAAGCGCCGATCCCGCCCGCGCCGATCCAGGCCTCGAACGCACGCCCGACCGCATCGCGCGACGGAGGCCTCGACGGCTGGCTACTCGATAACTTCTTCAGCCGCCGCTAGCGGATCAGTGCGCCGCGGCGGCCTTGCTGCGCACGCCGCGCGTCGAAAGCCACAGCACCAGCGTCGCGCAGCCCATGATGGCGACGCCGCCCGCGAGCGGCCAGGCCGTATGGCCGAGAAGCCATCCCACCAGGGCGCCGACGAAGGCCGCACAGCTCTGCTGGATGAACCCAAACAGCGCCGAGGCAGCGCCAGCCCGCTCGGGAAACGGCGTCAAGGCGCCGGCGATGCCCTGCGGCAGCACCATGCCCATGCCCGCGACATAGATCGCGACCGGGATAACAAGCGTGAGGGCCGAGCTTAGGCCGAGCCCCACCGACGCGACCGCGCAGAGCCCCCCGAAGCTGAGCAGGCAGGCGCCAAGACCGATGGTGCGATCGAGCCCGATCCGCACCACCAGCCGCGCTGCGGCCGCCGTACCGCTCATATAGCCGACGGCTCCGAGCGCGAAGACCACCCCGAAGTTGAACGGCGAGAGGTGGTAGAGGCTCTGCAAAACGAATGACGCGGCGGAGATCCAGGCAAACAGGCCCGCGTAGCTGAAGGTCGCCAGGCCAAGATAAGCGAGAAAGCCGGGGTTGCGGGCGATGATGCCGTAGGACGTGAGCATCGACGAAACCGAGAACGGCTCCGTGGCGCGCCTGTGCATGGTCTCGGGCAGGAGCGCCCAGACGACGACGGCGCTGCTCACACCGAACAAAACCAGCGTGACAAACGTCGAGCGCCAGCCGAAAGCAGCCTGCAACGCGCCGCCGACAATCGGCGCCAGCACGGGGCCCAGCGCCATGACCGAGCTGATGAGCGACAATTCGCGGCCGGCGCGTGCGCCGGAATAGAGATCGCGCACGATAGCGCGGGTGATCACCAGGCTGCCCGAAGCGCCGAGCGCCTGCACGACACGGCCGATGTACAGCATCTCGACCGAGGCCGAGAGCGCGCAGACAATGGTCCCCACGCAATAGAGCGCGAGCGCGGCAAGCAGCACCGTTTTGCGGCCGTAACGGTCGGACACGGGGCCGTAGAGGATCTGCCCGATGGCGAAGCCGATCAGATAGCTGGATATCGTGAGCTGCACCTGCGCGGCAGTGACGCCGAGCTGCTGCCCGATCGCGGGCAACGACGGCAGATACATGTCCATGCTGAGCGGCCCGATCGCGTTCAACGCAGCGAGCAATGCCGTGAGCGCGAAAGTGCCGGGGCGGAGCATAAAGCCTTCCTTCGTCATGGCCGGCTTTATGCCGGGCATCCACGTCTTAACCGCACTAAAAACGTGGATGGCCGGGACATTCGGCGTGAAGACGCGCTTCGCGCTTTTGCCCGGCCATGACCTGTCACTATCGCATGGTCCGCTGCAGCGCTAGCGCGGATCGGCGTCCGCACCATACCGGTGAAGATCGCTGCCATGCGCCTCGAGCCACGCCTTGGCGCGGCGCATATGCGGGCAAATACCATCGACCAGCCGCCAGAACCGGCGCGAATGGTTCATTTCGACGAGATGCGCGGCCTCGTGGGCGGCGAGATATTCGAGCACGAAAGGCGGGGCCAGGATCAGCCGCCAGGAGTAGGACAGGACGCCCGTAGTCGAGCACGAACCCCAGCGGCTCGACTGGTCGCGGATCGACACGCGCGCATGCGTGACGCCGAGCGCCTGCGTCGCCTGTTTGCTTGCGACCTCGAGATCGCGCTTAGCCTCGCGCTTGAGGAAATCACGGACACGGCGCGCGATATGCGGCGCCTCGCCGGCGACGCAGAGCAGCGGCTCCGCCCCTGCCCCATTCTCGACCCACACGGTGCCGCGCGCTCCGCGCCGATGCTCAATGCGGTGGTCCAGGCCGCGCAGCGGCACGACAGCACCGTGCATGAATGGCGCCGCCTCGGGCAGCCGCTGGAGCCGGGCCGCGATCCAGCCGCCGTGCTTCTGAGCGAACTCGCGCGCCTGCTTAAGGCTGCCGCGCGGCGGCATGGTGAGCACGACGTCGCGCATGGCCGCGTGGATGCGCAGCGTATAGCGGCGTGCCTGGGCGTGACGGCGGACGCGCACCACGAAAATCTCGCCGTCGAAATCGACGGTGATTTCCGATGGCTCGCTGGTGCGGCGATAAAGCAGTGCGCGCAGCGGTATGGACATCGTCAACTCGAGGAATCAGCCCATGTGCATCATGCCACACAAGGCGAAAAGGTGAGATGCGAAAGAAACGCCGTTTGGGCCCGATAGCGTTCCTGCGCAGAGCGGTCGTTGAGAAAGAATCACCAAAAAAATGCCCTTCGATCATGCTTCAACGCGTGAAGGCAGGCACACGCTGGACGTAACCTTTGGTTGCTACCGATAACTCATGTGGACTTGCCCCGCCAATCCAACTCGGATACAACCAGACTCGCTCCCGATGCCGTTGAGTGCTTTGCTCCCTGCACCGGCATCCAGATTGCGTTTAGGCGCGAAAACCATTTGGACGTGGCATTTTTTCACTGGTTAGGTGAAAAATGTTTTGGTAGCGCCGAGAAAATACACAACTGCAGGCCGCGCCATATTAACATGGCTATATTGTCTACTTAAGATTGTGCAACCCTAGATATATATCGCGAGTTTCTTTTCACAGAAATAACTGTGCATTTATTTTTGGCTGCCATCGTTCGCATGACGGGAGCCGGTCATGCAACATGCAACAGCAATTGCAGAACTTGAAAGTACCATACGCCACGCGTCAGCGGACAAGCGCCTCGATACGTTACGGGCGATAACTAAGCTCTTTCTCGAGAACGCAGCGAACCTTGGTGAAGACAAAGTCGA
>DATARB010000311.1:0-2039 GCA_036264375.1 Pseudolabrys sp. | reverse complement strand
AACCGCGATTGGTAACCAGCACCAGAATAGAGGTGCTGGCGACAGAAGTTCGAGCCAAACCACATCTAAAGGCCCACTGACCCGATAGCGAGATCGCCGTGGGTGGATCCCTGGTGCCAAGATCTCGGTCTGCCACGGTGTGGGCGGCTGCGGGCCAGCGACGGCCCGGTGACCGATCGCGTTCATCGCCCGGGCAAACCCGCTTCCTTCTGGAAGTGGAGTCCGCAATGTATTTTACGACGCCCCTCGCATAACCTCGTATACTAGATGGCATGGCCATGAAAACGAGCATCGAAATCGATGCCGGCACGAGGACCTTTGCTTCCGGCTTGCTGCCTGAGCTGATTGCTGCTCTGCGTCGTTGCCGCCCGGGCGACCTGCTGACCGTCATCGGCCGCGAGGCGAACATTGGCGTCGACCTCGAGGCCTGGTGCCGTTTCACTCGCAACACGTTGATCGACACCACGACCCAAGCGGGCTGCACTCGTTGGGTGATCCGCTGCGGAGAAGCGCCCGCAGCTGGCGCTGATCGCCCGATAGGCTCCCGCCTTTGGCTGTACACCAATTTCGATTGCAACCTGCATTGCGACTATTGCTGCGTGCGCTCGTCGCCCAAGGCGCCGCGCCGGGCGCTCGGCCTCGAGCGCGTGCGGCGGATCGCCACCGAAGCAGCCGAACTCGGCGTCAGTGAAATGTTTGTGACCGGCGGCGAGCCCTTTCTGCTCCCGGACATCGGCAAGATCCTCGCTGCGTGCGCCGCCGCCGTGCCGACGACCGTCCTCACCAACGGCATGCTGTTCGCCGGGCGGCGGCTCGAAACGCTTCTTTCATTGCCGCGTGACCGTCTGACCTTGCAGATTAGCCTCGACAGTCCGACGCCGGTGCGGCATGACCGCCATCGCGGCACGGGCACCTGGGCGCGCGCGTGGAGAGGCATCGAGCGCGCTCGGTCAGAAGGGTTTCGAGTGCGACTGGCGGCCACCGTCGCGACCGATGCCGAGGCCGAGGAATTCCGTCATTTCCTCGACGCCCGGCAGATCACGGAGGAGGACCGGGTGATCCGCCGCATTGCGCTGCGCGGCTTCGCCAACCAAGGCATTGCGCTGGCACGCGCCGATCTGCTGCCGGAAATCACCATTACGGCGGACGGTGTCTATTGGCATCCGGTAGGCGCGGAAGACTTCGACTTGCTGGTCACCTCCGAGATTTTTCCGCTCGTCGAAGCCTTTGCTGCCGTACGCCGCGCCTTCGACCGCGAAAGCGAGCATCCGCGTCGATTGGCGAGCATCTTCAATTGCGCATGACGGGCCGCCCGAAAGAAGCCAGCGGCACCACCGCATTTCAGCCCGCGGCCGATGCGGCCGGACGGCTGAAGAGCCCCTGTTGCGCAGCGGCTTCCCGCAACGAACTGTACCCACCGAGATGCGGCGCCACCCAGCGGCGGAGTCCTTCGGCATCGAGCACGGCACGGTGGCTTGGATTGTCGTAGCTCATCACGGACAGCGCGTCGGCGAACCGCCGCTCGGCTTCCCGGTCAAGATCGGGTCGGGCGGTGAACATGCAATGATTGTATGGCGGCGACGTCCAGATCTCCCGCAGCGCGCCTCTCGGCACCAGTCGCTCGGCGCCCACCGCGTTCCAGAACGGGCTGCCGACTGCCCCGGCATCGGCCCGGCCGTCGAGGACGGCGCGGACGACCTCGGCCTCGCTCGTGCCAGTGTCACCGTGCTTTCCGATGTCGCTGTTGAAGCGCAGCGTGCGGTAGTCTCGCCCTTCGACCAAGCCTTGCTGCTCCAGAAAGTGAACCGGCAGGATCGCCGCGTGGCCGCTGTCACGGCTGCCAAGCGCCAGCGTGCGGTCTCTCAGATCGGCAAGCCCGGCGATCGGACCGCCGCTGACCGCGATGATCTTCGTCGTCCAGGCGAGATCGGTGTCGCGCATCGTGATCGGTCGGCACGCGTGGCCACTCCACTCGTCGGCCTGCAGGTAGGCGAGGTTCGTGTTCCACGCGATGTCGATGCGCGGCAGGGGATCGGCGG
>DATARB010000261.1:0-6731 GCA_036264375.1 Pseudolabrys sp. | reverse complement strand
CCGCCGTTCTTGCCGTTGCCGCCGTTCGGGCCGGCGCGGAATTTGTTGCTCTTGGGGAAGCCCTTGGGCGCGAGACGGCCGGCGTCGGAGCGGCTGCCGCGCCACTCCTTCAATTCCTTCAGCGGCAGCGTGAAGCTGCGGCCGGCTGAGTCGGACCACGTCATGCCGGTCTCGACCGAGAACACGACGAGGTCGGCGAGCCCCTTTTCCTTGTAGCGCTGCAGCCGTACGCCGCGTCCGCGCGTCATCTCCGGCACCTGGTCGATGCCGAAGATCACCATTTTGCGGTTCTCGCCCACGGTGGCGACCAGATCGCCATCGACGACGGTCATCGCCGCGGCCTTGTCGGGCGCCTTGAGGTTGAGCACCTGCTTGCCCTTGCGTGTCGTGCCGAGCACTTCGTCTTCCGGCACGATGAAGCCGTTGCCCTCGTAGCTCGCCACGAGGAATTTTCGGCCGCCCTGATAGGCGAAGGCCGAGACGACATCGGCCTCCTGCTCCAGATCGATGAACAGGCGCACCGGCTCGCCGTGGCCGCGGCCACCGGGGAGTTTCGAGGCCTCGATCGTGTAGAAACGCCCGTTGCTGCCGAAGATCAGGATCTTGGCGGTGCTTTCGGTCGGGAACGCGAATTTCAGCGCGTCGTCGTTCTTGAAGGCGACGCTAGAGAGATCGGCGACGTGGCCGCGCAAGGCGCGGATCCAGCCCTTCTCGGAGACGACGATGGTGACCGGCTCGCGCACGACCATCGCCTCTTCAATCGCCGCCACGTCGTGCGCCGGCGCTTCGGCGAAGGTGGTGCGGCGCTTGCCGATCTCGGTCTTGGCGCCGAACGTCTCCTTCAGCCCCTTGATCTGACCGGCGATCGCGCTCCACTGCTGCTCTTCGGACCCGATCAGAGATTTGAGCTTCTTGAGCTCGTCGCGCAGCGCCTTGTCCTCGGCGCGGATCTCCATCTCCTCGAGCTTGCGCAAGTTGCGCAGGCGCATGTTGAGGATGGCGTCGGCCTGCACCTCGCTGATCTTGAAGGTCTTGATGAGGACCGGCTTGGGCTCGTCCTCGGTGCGGATGATCCTGATGACCTTGTCGAGATTCAAATAGGCGACGAGGAAGCCGCCGAGCATTTCGAGGCGATGCTCGATCTCGCCGACGCGGTGCCGCGAGCGGCGCAGCAGCACGTCGCGCCGGTGGTCGAGCCATTCGCGCAAGGCCTCGCCGAGGCCGAGCACCTGCGGGATGCGGCCCTTCACCAGCACGTTCATGTTGAGCGGAATACGGCTTTCGAGCTCGGTGAGCTTGAACAGCGATTCCATCATCAATTCGGCATCGACCGTGCGCGCGCGCGGCTCGATCACCAGGCGCACATCCTCGGCCGACTCGTCGCGCACGTCGGCGACCAGCGGCAGCTTCTTCTCGTTGATCAGCTCGGCGAGCTTTTCTACCAGGCGCGACTTCTGCACCAGCCAGGGGACCTGCGTGATCACGACAATGTAGGTGCCGCGCCCGGCCTCTTCCGTGTGCCAGCGGGCGCGCACGCGGAAAGAGCCGCGGCCGGTCGCGTAGGCCTCGGCGATGGTCTCCGGGGTGTCGACGATGATGCCGCCGGTCGGAAAATCCGGCCCCTTCACGTATTTCAGAAGGGTGCGGCTGCGCGCGTTCGGATTGTCGATCAAATACAGCGCCGCATCGCACAATTCAGCGACGTTGTGTGGCGGGATCGACGTGGCCATGCCGACGGCGATGCCCTGCGAGCCGTTGGCAAGCAGATTCGGGAAGGCCGCCGGCAGAACCACCGGCTCCTGATTCGTACCATCATACGTCGCGCGAAAATCGACCGCATCCTCGTCGATGCCGTCGATCAAGAGCCGCGCCACTTCGGTCAGCCGCGCCTCGGTGTACCGCATCGCAGCAGCGTTATCGCCGTCGATATTGCCGAAATTGCCCTGCCCATCGACGAGCGGATAGCGCTGCGCAAAGTCCTGCGACAGCCGCACCAAAGCGTCATAAATGGCCTGGTCGCCGTGCGGATGGAAATTACCCATCACATCGCCCACGACCTTGGCAGATTTTTTGAAGGCCGCGCCGGGATCGAGGCGCAGGAGCCGCATGCCGTAAAGGATGCGGCGGTGCACGGGCTTAAGCCCGTCGCGCGCATCCGGCAGCGCACGATTCATGATCGTGGACAAGGCGTAAGCGAGATAGCGCTCCTCGAGCGCGGCCCGCAACGTGACGTCTTCAACCTCGCCCTTTTCCGGGGGAATCGGTGTTTTAGCCATGGCGCCTAACTAATGCTTTGCACAGTGATGAACAAGCGATGAACACTCCGGCCATCTATTCTTCCAAATTTTCGAGGTATGATTTCGAACCTAGGAAGCGTGGACGCGTTATCTAGCGCAGCACTACGCTGGGTTTTGGCTTTTTTGAGATGGAGGGACACATGCGCAGAATAATTCTGGCAGCGGCCGCAGCGCTGGCCGTCATGGCCGCGGGCTCGCTCGCGCCGACGAGTGCCGAGGCCATGACGGTCTCGACGCCGGCCGGCATTGCGGCGGCGGTTGACGCCAACGGACTCACCCAGGATGTGGCCTATGCCTGCCGCCGCGTCTGGCGTTGCGGGCCCTATGGCTGCGGCTGGCGGCGGGTTTGCTGGGGTGGCCCACGCTATTACGGCGGACGGGGCTACTACGGACGCGGCTATTACGGCGGCCGCGGCTATTATCGCCACTGGTGATCCAGGCTTAAGCGAATCCTGATAACGAACGTTTCGGCCGGTCCGGCCGTGGGGCCGGCCGTTGGTTTGACATCTCACGGTAATGTTCAAAGTCGTAGTTCCGGGGGCGGATCAATTCCGGTCCGTACGTGGGTACGAAAACTGGAGGAAAATGGAAATGCGCATCACCATGCTGTCGGCTCTGTTTGCACTCAGCGTCGGCCTGACCGCCACGACTGGCGCGTCCGCCGCCACCATCGGCAGCGGCATCAATAATGCGTCGAATTCGGTGTCGGCTTCCCTGATTGAGAAGGCGGCCTATGCCTGCCGGCGTATCAGCGTGTGCCACCGTGGCCCCTATGGCCGCCGCGTGTGCGAGATCCGGCGCGTCTGCCGCCACTGGTAGTCGGCCAAGCGTTTGCTGAAAGTTTGCGTCGGAGCGGCCCGGTCACAAGCCGGGTCGCTTTTTTTTGTGCGCAAACACGTCACGCCACATTCGGCAGCGCGCGCGCCAAAGCGGCGATGAAATGACTGCGCTCGTCGCCAAGCGTCACGCCGCGCGGCTCGAGCACATAGCGGGTCAGGAAGAAGCCGGTGAGCGCAAAGCCGTCGGCAAGATCGCGGCCGGCCGGCAACGCAACGTCTTCGCGCAGGAAGGCGGGCAGCCGCAGCATCTTGTCGGCCCACGGTTCGCCCGCCGAACGCGAGACCGCGCGGCCCGACTTCGGCGACACAAAGACGAGCTCGTCGGTCGCCCCGGTCGCCACGCATTGCTCGAGGTCGAGGCCGAAGCCCAACTCCGACAAAAGCTGCAATTCGAACCGCACCACCTGCGGCGCGACGGCGCCTGCGTCATCGAGGTGTTCGAGCAGGCTTTCGAACACGGCGTAAAGCCCCTCGTGCGGATCGCGCTCGGGCAGCAGGCGCATCAGCGCCGCCAGATGGCCGAGGCCATAGATCGCATGCGATGACGCAAAGAAGCTCGACGCCCGCAGGTTCAAGGCTTCGACGGTGTAGTTGCCGAGGTGCTCGTCGAGCCGCGCACGCCATGTGGCGCTGACCGTGTTTCCCAGTTGAACGACGGGATTGAGGCGCGCGCCGAAGGCGCCACGCACCATGCCGAGATGGCGGCCGTGTTCGCGCGTCATCAGTTCGAGGATGCCACCGGCCTCCCCGTGCCGCTTCACGCCGAGCACGATGCCTTCATCGGTCCATTGCATGCGCGTGCCGCTCCTCGACTCTCGTTCACCCTCCCCTGGAGGGGGAGGGTCGGCGAGCGCAGCGAGCCGGGGTGGGGTGAGAGCGAAAAGGCATCTGCGAGCCCAATGCTCACCCCTACTCCCTCGGAAACTCCAGGCCCATGGCCCGGTAGCGCTCGGGGTCGTCGCCCCAGCCCTCGCGCACCTTCACGAACAAAAACAGGTGCACCTTGGTCTCGGTGATCTGCGCTATCTCGCGCCGGGCGCCCTCGCCGATCGCTTTGATGGTGGCTCCGGCCTTGCCGAGTACGATCTTGCGCTGGCTTTCGCGCTCCACGTAGATCGTCTGCTCGATGCGGATGTCGCCGCCGCGCAATTCCTTCCAGGTCTCGGTCTCGACCGTGGAGTGATAGGGCAATTCCTGGTGCAGCCGCTCGAACAGTTTCTCGCGCGTGATCTCGGCGGCCAGTTGACGCATCGGCGCGTCCGACATCTGGTCCGGCGGATAGAGCCAGGGCCCGGGCGGGACGCGCTCAGCGAGCCAGCGCTTCAAGTCGGCGACGCCGTCGCCGGTCAAAGCCGAGATCATGAAGGTCGCTTCGAACTTGGCTTTCTCGTTGGCGGTCTGCGCCAAAGCGAGCAGCGTCTCACGCGGCACGACATCGATCTTGTTGAGGATCAGGATCTTCGGCGGCCGCACGTCGCCGAGCCGCTCGACGATCGCCTCGGCCTCCTCCTCGAGACCCTTGCGCGCATCGACCAGCACGCCGACCAGATCGGCTTCGTGCGCGCCGGTCCAGGCGGTCGTCACCATGGCGCGGTCGAGCCGGCGTTTGGGCGAGAAGATGCCCGGCGTGTCGACGAAGATGAGCTGCGAGGCGCCCTCGACCGCGATGCCGCGGATCAGCGCGCGCGTCGTCTGCACCTTGTGCGAGACGATGGTCACCTTGGAACCGACCAGCGCATTGAGCAGCGTCGATTTGCCGGCATTGGGCGCGCCGATCAGCGCGACGAAGCCGCAGCGCGTGTCGCCTGCGGGCAAGGTGTCGGGACGAGGTTCGTCAGCCATCGATCTTGTCCGCTGCGATGCCGATGGTCGTGAGCATGGCGGCCGCCGCGGCCTGCTCCGCGGCGCGTTTCGAGCCGCCGAGCCCTTCCGCGTCCGGGCGGTCGGGCAGCATCACCGCGACGCGGAATTTCGGATCGTGGTGCGGCCCCGTGCGGGCGACCTCTTTGTAGGCCGGCGCCGGCAGGCCGCGCCCCTGCGCCCATTCCTGCAACATCGTCTTGGGATCGCGCAACGGCCGCGGCGGCTTGAGCATGCGCTCCTTCCAGAAGCGCGCGACCAGCTCATCGGCCGCCTGATAGCCGCCGTCGATGAACACGGCGCCGACCAGCGCCTCGCAGACATCGCCGAGGATGGTGTTTCGCAATCGCCCGCCCGCGTGCGATTCCGAATTGCCGAGCTTGAGCGCGGGGCCGACATCCATCGCGCGCGCGACGTCGGCGCAGGTCTCTTTGCGCACAAGATCGGCGAGGCGGCGTGACAGTTCACCCTCGTTCGCCTTGGGAAAGGCGCCATAGAGCATGTCGGAAATCACCAAGCCGAGCACATGATCACCGAGAAACTCCAAACGTTGATAGCTGTTGACGCGGGTGGCGCCGCCGGACAGCGCCGAGATATGCGTGAGCGCCCGCTCAAGCAGAGCCTTGTCGGCGAACTTGTAGCCGATCCGCTCTTCGAGCGCCGCGCGTTCTTTGTCCTTCGCCGCCTTCCGGCTCATCTGACGATCGTGAACAGCCTGTTCCAGCGCACCGAGAACGGCCACCGCCAGAATTCCCAAGCACGCTCGCCATCATAAACGGAGAAGAAGATGAGCTGCGCCTTGCCGACGATGTTCTCAAACGGCACGAAGCCGACCTGGCTGAAGCGGCTGTCGGTCGAGTTGTCGCGATTGTCGCCCATCATGAAATAGTTGCCGGGCGGCACGGTGTAGACCTGGGTGTTGTCGGCAAAGCCGTTGTCGACGAGGTCGAGCGTGTAGAAGCTGACGCCGTTGTCCAGCGTCTCCTTCCAGCGCTTGACCGGCGCCTCGCGCGTGCCCTCCTCGGTCTCGATGAAGTCCGGCGCGCGCTCGCGCTTCACCGGCGTGCCGTTGATGTTCACGACGCCGTCGATCACCTGGATCTTGTCGCCGGGCAAGCCGATCACGCGCTTGATGTAGTCGGTGGTCGTGTCCTTCGGCAGGCGGAAGACGACAACGTCGCCGCGCTGCGGCATCCAGTTGCCGGGGACGCGGCCGGAGAAGAGCGGCGGCGACAGCGGCAGCGAGAAATGGCTGTAGCCGTAGGAATATTTCGAGACGAACAGGTAGTCGCCGACCAGTAGCGTCGCCTTCATCGAGCCGGACGGGATATTGAACGGCTGGAAGAAGAAGGTTCGGATCACCAAAGCGATGACCAGCGCATGGAAGACCACGCGGATCGTCTCGGAAAACCCGCCCTCTTTCCGCTTAGTTCCGGATGTCACGCTCATCGGCCTCTCGTCCCGCCTCTCGGCTCAGGCGCCCCGCGACCTTGTAGCGGCTGCCACCCCCAGGCGCAATGAATAAGGCCTGAACAGCACGATAAGCTGTTGGGGAAACACAGATTCCCGCTCTCAGCCGGCCTGCGGCGGCAGCGCCGAAGGCACCGCCGAAATGATGACGATAGCCTGGGCGGTGGGGCCTTCGTCGGTGAGGGAGACGTCGATGACCGCCTCGCAGCCCGCCGGCGTGATCGCCTTGAGCCGCGCCAGCGCCCCCCCGGTCAGGCTCATGGTC
>DATARB010000223.1:0-2114 GCA_036264375.1 Pseudolabrys sp. | reverse complement strand
CGCCACCACGGCGAAGCCGCGGCCGGCCTCGCCGGCGCGCGCGGCTTCCACCGCCGCGTTCAGTGCCAGCAGGTTGGTCTGGCGTGCGATCTCGTCGATGACGCCGATGATGTCGGCGATCTTGCCGGACGATTCTTCGATCCGCGACATCGCCTGCACCGCCTTGCCGGCGACCGCGCCGCCGCGGTCGGCGGCCTTCTGCGTCGAGAGCGCCGACTGCTGCGCGCGCTGCGCGTTCTCGGCGTTCTTGCGCACGGTGGCGGAGATTTCCTCCATCGAGGCCGACGTCTCTTCCAGGCTGGCGGCCTGTTCTTCCGTCCGCTGCGACAGATCCGTTGTTGCAATCGCGATTTCGCTCGAGGCGTTGGTCACCTCGCGCGCCGAGTCCTTGATGTTGCTGATGGTCGCGCGCACCTGCCCGACCATCTCGTTGACGGCGGTGACGATCTGCCCGATCTCGTCCTGGCGGCTCGTCGCCGGCAGAGCGGCGTTGAAGTCGCCGCTGGCGATCTGCAGCATCACCTGCTGCACCCCCAGGAGCGGATTGGCGATGCGGCGGGTGATCACCAGCATCATCACCGCGCTGACGGACACGGCGATCCCCAGCAGCCCGAGTTGCAGGAACAGGCTGTGCTGCGCCTGGGCGCGCAGGTCGGCGGCGTGGCTTTTGGCGGCGTCCAGCGACACTTCGGCGACGCGCAGCAGCAGGTCGAGCTTTTCGATGGACGAGCGATCCCAATACGCCGAATCGGCCGTGATCTTCTGCCCGGCGGCCGCGGTCTTGAGGACAGCGAGTTGCTGGCTCGCGTAGTCGCTGCCGAAGAAGTCCGTCTTGCACTTCTCGATCGCGTCGGCCAGAGCGGGCGGCAACGGCAGCCCTTGCACGAAGTCCTCGATCGCAGCGAACAAGCCTTGCGCGCGCGCCACCGAGCCCGCGAATTTCTGCATCATCTCGGGCTTGAACTGGCCCGCGATCGTCAGCGTCACGTACATGGCCGGGTCGCCCGCCGCGTTGCGCATAGCCCAGGCGAGTTGCTTGAGCTCGATCAAATGGTCGGTGAGCGGGTCTTGCAGCTTCACCATCTGCGCGAGTTGGGACGAAATCTTGTCCAGCGTCTCCATTAAGGCGGTGCTGGATTTGACCATGTCGTCGGCGAGGTCCGCGCGCCGCTGCGCCTTCGGCAGCGCGACCGCCGCCTCGGTTTCCTTATGTAACGCGATGAGCCGATTAAGGCCGGCCTGAAGGTCGGCGATCGCCGTACTGCCGGGCGGGAATTCGACTTTCTGCAGGGCCTGGAGGCCGGCCTGCATCGCCGGGACCTCGGCCGCGCGCGCGTTCGTCAACACCGGGACGAAGCCGTTCAACTGCTCGCTCAGGACGGCGCGCGCCGTGAAGCTGCGGTCGAAGCGCAGATTGTGCAGACCGGTGAACAGATAGATCGAGGCTTCGGCATTATTGGCGATCCTGGTCGCGGTGCGCAGCCGGCTCCACGATTGCCAGGCGCCGGCCGCGAGCGCGACGATGATCGCCGCCGCCATCAGGCCGAAGACGGACTTCAGCAGCGCGTTGACCGAAATACGATTGAGCATCACGTCCCCACCCTTCCCACGCAATTACCCGCAAAGGGGCCCCGCGCCCCACGCGGAAACGCGATGATTTCCGCATGCGTCTTTTGGTGAAGAGTGACGAAAAGTCCTGAACGCAATTTTAAATAGCGCGTTCGGCCGGACGCGATCTGCTTATCCGGCTTGGTTGTTCCAGATTAACATTCGGCTGCGAGCGGCGGCACAATTACGCGGCCGCCGCCTTGGCCCGAGCCGGCTTCTGCTCAGGTGCGTGCGGCCGTGCCGCCTGACGGGCGGGCGCCACGGGCCGAGCCGGAGCCACGTCGACCGGTTCTTCCTCGGTGCGGAAGAACGACACCTGCTCGTCCATCGACTTCGCCTGTTCTTCGAGCGTGTGCGCGGTGGCGGCGTTCTCCTCGACCAGCGCCGAGTTGCGCTGCGTCACTTCGTCCATCTGGGCCAAAGCCTTGCCGACTTCTTCGAGGCCGGTCGCCTGTTCGGCGCTCGCCCGCGCGATGTCGGAGACCAAGGTCGCGACGTCGCGGATC
>DATARB010000185.1:0-6333 GCA_036264375.1 Pseudolabrys sp. | reverse complement strand
GCCGAAGGCACCGCCGAAATGATGACGATAGCCTGGGCGGTGGGGCCTTCGTCGGTGAGGGAGACGTCGATGACCGCCTCGCAGCCCGCCGGCGTGATCGCCTTGAGCCGCGCCAGCGCCCCCCCGGTCAGGCTCATGGTCTGCCGCCCCGAGGGCAGATTGACCACGCCCATGTCGCGCCAGAACACGCCGCGGCGGAAGCCGGTGCCGAGCGCCTTGGCGCAGGCCTCCTTGGCGGCGAAACGCTTGGCGTAGGTCTCGACCCGGTTGGCGCGGCGCTCCGCCTTGGCGCGCTCCGCCGGCGTAAAGATGCGGTCGAGGAAGCGCTCGCCATGGCGTTCGAGCACCGCCGCGATGCGGCGGGCGTCGCAGAGGTCGGAGCCGATGCCGAGGATCATGCCTTTTCCTTGCGCATGATCTTATCCGAAAACCGGTGCCCACTTTTCGGGATCATGCGCCCACTTTCTCACGACCCCGATCCATCGCGGCGCGCATGAACTTGACGGTCTCGGAAAGCCCCTCGAACACGGCCTCCCCGATCAGGAAATGGCCGATGTTGAGCTCAACCACGTGCGGCAGCGCGGCGATGGTCTCGGCGCTGGCATAGTCGAGGCCGTGTCCCGCGTGCACCTCCAGCCCGAAGCTCTGCGCCAGCAAGGCGCCGGCGCGGATGAGCTGCCATTCGGCATAGGCCTCGCCGGCGCGGCCCTCGGTCAGCGCGTCGCACCAGGCGCCGGTATGGATCTCGATGACGGCTGAGCCCAGTTCGGCCGCCGTCTCGATCTGCGCCGGCGCCGCCGCGATGAACAGCGACACGCGAATGCCGGCGCCCTTGAGCGCGTGCACGACGGGTGCGAGCTGGGCCTTGTTGCCGACGGCGTCGAGACCGCCTTCGGTGGTGCGCTCTGTGCGCTTCTCCGGCACGATGCAGACGGCGTGCGGCCTGGTGGCGAGCGCGATGCGGACCATCTCGTCGGTCGCCGCCATTTCCATGTTCAGCGGCTTGTCGATCTCCGCCTTGAGACGGGCGATGTCGTCGTCGCGGATGTGGCGGCGATCCTCGCGCAGATGCGCCGTGATGCCGTCGCAGCCGGCGGCGATGGCGAGCTTGGCCGCACGCACCGGATCGGGATTAAGCCCGCCGCGCGCGTTGCGGATGGTGGCGACATGGTCGATGTTGACGCCGAGGCGAAGGGGCGGGACGGTCATACGGCGTTACTCGTTCACCCGCTCCGCTTTCGCCACCGTCGACTTGGCGCGCAGTTGCGCCAGGATGGCGGTCAAATGCTTGAGGTCGTAGACCTCGAGATCGATCTCCACGTCGGTGAAGTCCGGCGCCCGGCGCGTCATGCGGATATTGTCGATGTTGCCGTCGTGCTCGGCGATCACCTGGGCGATCGAGGCGAGCGATCCGGGCTCGTTCGCCGACTGCACTGTGATACGGGCCGGGAAGCGCCGCGGGACGCTCTCCTCGGAATCCCAGCGCACATCGAGCCAACGCTCCGGGTGATCCTCGAACTCGCTCAAGGTCGGCGACTGGATCGGATAGATGGTGATCCCCTCGCCCGGCGTGAGGATGCCGACGATGCGGTCGCCCGGCACGGCGCCGCCGTTCGGCGCGAAGCTCACCGGCAGATCGCCGTTGATGCCGCGGATCGGGATCGCCGAAGCGCCCGGCGCATCGGGCACCTTGAATTTCACCGAGGTGAGCTTCTTCAGGCCGAACCAGCCGCTCTCCGATTTCGGCCGCACGGCCATGGCCGCCGCGCGCTCCTCCTTGTAGTCGGGGTACATGGCGCGGGCGACGTCGGAGGCCTTGAGTTCGCTGCGCCCCACCGCCGACATCACCTCGTCGATCGAGGAGCGAGCGAGCCGCGGCAGCGCCCCGGTGAGCTTCTCGTCGGAATAGGCGATCTTGGCGCGCTGAAACAGACGCTCGACGATGCGCCGGCCGAGGCCCGTGTATTGCGCGCGCACGGCAACGCGTGTGGCGCGGCGGATCGCGGCGCGCGCCTTGCCGGTGACGACGAGCGACTCCCAGGCCGCCGGCGGCGCCGTCTGCGCTTTCGAGGTGATGATCTCGACCTCGTCGCCGTTGACCAGCTCCGAGGTGAGCGGCGCGATCTTGCCGTTGATCTTGCAGCCGACCGCCGTGTTGCCGATGCCGGTGTGCACCGCATAGGCGAAGTCGATCGGCGTGGCGCGGCGCGGCAGCGCGATCAGCTTGCCCTTGGGCGTGAAGCAGAACACCTGGTCATGGAACAGCTCGAGCTTGGTGTGCTCGAGGAATTCCTCCGGGTTGGAGCCTTCCGCCAGGAGTTCGATGGTCCGGCGCAGCCAGGCATAGGCGGTGGACTCGCGCGACAGCAGCTCGGTCGGCGAACCTGCGCCGTCCTTGTAGAGCGCATGCGCGGCGATGCCGTATTCGGCGATCTCGTGCATCTCCTGGGTGCGGATTTGCAGCTCGACGCGCTGCTTGCCCGGGCCGATCACCGTTGTGTGGATCGAGCGATAGTCGTTCGCCTTCGGCGTCGAGACGTAATCCTTGAAGCGGCCCGGCACCATCGGCCACGTCGTGTGCACGATGCCGAGCGCCTGGTAGCAATCGGTGACCGACTTCACGACGACGCGGAAACCGAAGATGTCGGAGAGCTGCTCGAAGCCGACCGACTTTCGCTCCATCTTGCGCCAGATCGAATAGGCGCGCTTGCGCCGTCCTGCGACTTTCGCTTCGCTGCCGCGGTCGGCGAGCTTCTTGGTCAGCTGATTCTCAATCTCGGAAATGATCAGCCGGCTGCGCTCCTCCAGCCCGTTGAGCCGCGCGCTGACCACCTCATAGGCTTCCGGATAAAGCTCGCGGAAGGCCAAGTCGTCGAGCTCCTCGCGCATCTCGTGCATGCCCATGCGGCCGGCGAGCGGCGCATAGATTTCCAGCGTCTCCTCGGCGGCACGGCGGCGAGACGCCTCCGGCATCCAGTGGAGCGTGCGCATGTTGTGCAGGCGATCGGCGAGCTTGATGAGCAGCACGCGCACGTCGTCGGCGATAGCCAGGAGCAGCTTGCGCAGGTTCTCCGCCTGCTTCGCCTCTTTCGTGACGAGGTCGAGCTTCTTCAGCTTCGTGAGGCCCTCGACCAGCCGGCCGATGTCCGGGCCAAACAGACTGTCGATCTCGGCGCGGGTGGCATCCGTGTCCTCGATCGTATCGTGCAGGAGCGCGGCGGCGATGGTGGCGTCGTCGAGCTTGAGGTCGGTGAGGATCGCCGCCACTTCGATCGGATGCGAAAAATACGGATCGCCCGAGGCACGGCGCTGATCGCCATGCGCCTTCATGGCGTAGACATAGGCGCGGTTGAGCAGCGCCTCGTTGGTATTCGGATTGTACGCGCGCACCCGCTCGATCAGATCGTACTGGCGCATCATCTGCGGCTTGCGCGGCGGGGCCGGCCGCTCGAGCACCTGCGGATCGGCGAGCAGGGCCACGAGCGGCGCCCGGGTTGGGGACTGCTTCTGCATGCGCGGCAGATCGGGGCGTGGGCGCGTCATAGGCCGTCGTTCGTTTCCGATGAAATCAGAGCCACACCTAACACTTTGTGTACACCTGAACCTTTACTTGAACTTTTCCGGCAAACCTCTTCTCCACCCGCATCCGGGCGGGGACAGGCCTGTCGGAATCGTTATGCAAGCCGGCAGAGGCGCCGCGGGCCCTCGTCGGGTTTAACGCGGCGGCTCAAGTTAAGGATATCACGACGTTTCCGGGCGGCCACAAGTGTTTGGCGAGGCCTCTCGCAAAAGAACGCGAGCAAGAAAAAGGCCCGGCTTGAGGCCGGGCCGTTGCGACGATTTTGCCTGCGCGCGGAAAGGGCTTACTCGCCCTCTTCCTCCGGCACTTCTTCCGGCGGCGCCAGACCTTCGAGGCCCTTGAGCAATTCTTCCTCGGTCATGCGGTCGGCGGTTACCTCGGTGTCGTCGGAGTCGGTGCCCGAACCGGACCCGGCACCGATCAGCGGCACTTCGGGTTCTGGCTCGTCCACCTCGACGTACTTCTGCAGGCTATGGATCAGGTCTTCCTTGAGGTCGCCCGGCGAGACGGTGGTATCGGCAATCTCGCGCAGCGCCACGACCGGGTTCTTGTCGTTGTCGCGATCGATGGTGATCTGCGAACCGGACGAGATCATGCGCGCCCTGTGGCTCGCCAACAGTACGAGGTCGAAACGGTTCTCAACCTTGTCGATGCAATCTTCTACGGTGACACGGGCCATCGGCTCGTCACTCCCTCAGCGTGGAACTATGTCCTTGAAACAACTGGTTACGTATCCCCTAGCATCGGGAATTTCAAGCATTTTTGTCTTGGTTTAGCCGCAACCGTCTGTTACGCCAGCCCAGCAAGCAGGCCGGACCGAAATGGATTTTTGTCGGCAATGGCGTGATTGCATGTGGTGCCCGCCGAATTGATTGACGGTGACATCGACTGTTCTATAGCGCCGATCCGAGCCTTGCGCGTCCCGCGCTGCTCGCGCGCCCGGGGTTAGCCGGATCGGAATGATACACGCGAATTGCGAGGACGAGAGACCTAAACATGACCGTTCCCGGTGAAAAGATCGCATTGTTCATTGATGGAGCCAATCTTTACGCCACCGCCAAATCATTGGGTTTCGATATCGACTACAAGCGCCTGCTGCGTGAATTTCAATCGCGTGGTTATCTTCTGCGGGCGTTTTATTACACGGCGGTGATCGAAGATCAGGAGTACTCCTCCATTCGTCCGCTGATCGATTGGCTCGATTACAACGGCTATTCGGTCGTCACCAAGGCGACCAAGGAATTCGTCGATCAGACCGGCCGCCGCAAAGTCAAAGGCAACATGGACATCGAGCTCGCCGTCGATGCGATGGAGATCGCCGGCTCGATCGATCACATGGTGTTGTTCTCCGGCGACGGCGATTTCCGTTCGCTGGTTGAAGCCGTGCAACGGCGCGGCGTGCGCGTGACCGTGGTGTCCACGGTGTCGACGCAGCCGCCGATGGTGGCCGACGAATTGCGCCGCCAGGCCGACGTCTTCACCGACATCGTCACGCTGCAGAGCAAGATCGGCCGCGATCCGTCCGAGCGTGCGCCGCGCGAGCCGCGTGGACCGCGTGACGAACGCGAGCCGAGCCAGCACACGCCGCAATTCCTGCAGCGTCCAACGACCGCGCCGCAGCGCGCGGGCGCCGGAGCGCCGCTCGATGACGACGACGAGTCGTTCGAATAGCGGCACGCCATGCCGGGGGGCGATGGTAAGCCGGGGCGCAATTGCCCGCGCTGTCCGCGACTCGTTGCCTTTCGCACCAAGTGGCGAAAGGAGGAGCCGGCATGGTTCAATTCGCCCGTCCCCTCCTTCGGCCCGATTGATGCGCGGCTGCTGATCGTCGGTCTCGCGCCCGGCCTGCAAGGCGCCAACCGCACCGGGCGCCCATTCACCGGCGATTACGCCGGCGTTCTCCTGTATGAGACGCTCATCAAATACAAGTTTGCGCGCGGCCAATTCGCCGCGCGCCCCGATGACGGCCTGGAGCTGACCGACTGTCGCATCACCAATGCGGTGCGCTGCGTGCCGCCGGAGAACAAGCCGACGACGGCGGAGATCGCGACCTGCCGCGATTTCCTCAAGGAGACCATCGCGGAAATGAAGACGCTGCGCGCCATCGTCGCGCTCGGCCGCATCGCGCACGATAGCGTGGTGACCACGCTCGGCGCCAAAAAGGCAGCGACGCCGTTCACACACAATGGCCGGCACACGATCGGCACGCTGGCGCTGTTCTCGAGCTATCACTGCTCGCGCTACAACACGAACACCGGCGTGCTCACGCCGGAGATGTTCCGCAAGGTGTTCACCGACGTGCGGCGCTATTTAGACGCCGCGTGATCTCATCCCCGCAGCCAGGCGGTCACCTCTTCGGCATTCTTGTCCGGCGGAAACACCGGATAGAACACCTTGACGATGACGGCGTCGTCGACAATGAGCGCCATGCGCCTGAGCAAAGTCATTCCGGACGTCGTAAAAGTCGGCAGGTTCAGCGCCTTGGTGAAGGCAAGCGCCTCGTCCGAGAGAATCGCGAACGGCAGATGCAGGCGGGTTGCGGCCTCCTGCTGATAGGCGGTGTCCTGCGTCGACAGGCCGAACAGCTGCTTGACGCCGAGCTGCCGCAACTCGGCGAAGTGATCGCGGAAGCCGCAGGATTGCGGCGTGCAGCCGCGCGCGCCGGGGATCGCGTCCCAGCCCTCAGGCAAATCCTGCCCCGGCACGCCGGTGCGCGGGTAGACATAGACCACCGTCCGGCCTTCGAGCCGCGA
>DATARB010000125.1:0-10212 GCA_036264375.1 Pseudolabrys sp. | reverse complement strand
GCCTCGCACGACGACGCCGGCATCATCTGGCCGGACGCGGTCGCACCCTACAAGGTGGCGATCCTCAATCTGAAGCAGGGCGATGCGGCAACCGACGGCGCTTGCGATCAGCTTTATCGCGACCTCGGCGCCAAGGGCATCGACGTGCTGTACGACGACCGTGACGAACGTGCCGGCGGCAAATTCGTGACCGCCGACCTGATCGGCATCCCGTGGCAGGTGATGATCGGCCCACGCGGCCTCGCCGAAGGCAAGGTCGAGGTGAAGAACCGCGCCACGGGCACCAAAGAACTCATGTCGCCGGCGGCTGCGCTGGATTTGCTGGGACGATAGGCGAATAGCGAGTGGCGAATAGGGAGGGGAACCCGGCGTGGCCGACAGTGGCCTCTTCTAATCGCTATTCGCTACTCACTAGTCGCCTCTTCAATCGCCCCTTCAAGAAACCTGTGCGCGACCAAGCACTTTCGCCGTGCCAAGGGCTTGAAACCGCCAGAATCGTGTGAAAATCCGACACTGGTGGGAACCAATCAACAATGACCGACCGCAACGGAACACGGCCCTTTTCGCCGTTCGAGTGGATGCTGTCGCTGCGCTACCTGCGTGCGCGCCGCAAAGAGGGATTCATCTCGGTCATCGCCGGGTTCTCCTTCCTCGGCATCGTGCTGGGCGTCGCGACGCTCATCATCGTGATGGCGGTGATGAACGGCTTCCGCAAGGAACTCCTCGACAAGATTCTCGGCCTCAACGGCCATCTCTTGATCCAGCCGCTGGAGAAGCCGCTCACCGACTGGAACGAGGTTGCCGCGCGCATCGCCGCCGTGCGAGGCGTCCGCTTGGCCGCGCCCATCGTCGAGGGGCAGGCGCTGGCGTCGTCGCCGTTCAATGCCGGCGGCGTGCTCATCCGCGGCATCCGCCTGAAGGACCTCGAGGGTTTGCCGTCGGTCGTCAACAACATCAAGCAGGGCACGCTCGGCGGCTTCGATGACGGGCAGGGCGTGGCCATCGGCCGCAGGCTCGCAGACCAGCTCTCGATCCGCGCCGGCGACAATATCACGCTGGTGGCGCCGCGCGGAGCCGTGACGCCCATGGGCACCACGCCGCGCATCAAGGTCTACAAGGTCGCCGCCGTCTTCGAGATCGGTATGTCGGAATACGATTCCGCCATGGTGTTCATGCCGCTGAAGGAGGCGCAGGCCTACTTCAACCGCGCCGGAGACGTCACCGCGATCGAGGTGTACACCGACAATCCCGACCGCGTGGATAGTTATCGAAAGGAGGTGCAGGAGGCCGCGCAAAGACCGATCTTCATGATCGACTGGCGCCAGCGCAACGCCACCTTCTTCAATGCGCTCCAGGTCGAGCGCAACGTGATGTTCCTCATCCTCACGCTGATCGTGCTGGTGGCCGCGCTCAACATCGTCTCCGGCCTGATCATGCTGGTGAAGGACAAGGGCTCCGACATCGCCATCTTGCGCACCATGGGCGCGAGTCAGGGCTCGATCATGCGCGTGTTCCTCATCACCGGCGCCTCCATCGGCGTGGTCGGCACGCTGGTCGGCTTCCTGCTCGGCGTGGTGATCTGCCTGAACATCGAGAACATCCGCCAGTTCCTGTCCTGGCTCACCAACACCGAGTTGTTCTCGCCCGAGCTCTATTTCCTCTCGCATCTCCCCGCCGACATGGACACCAGCGAAACCAGCGCGGTGGTGGTCATGGCGCTGGTGCTGTCGTTCCTCGCCACGCTTTACCCGTCCTGGCGCGCCGCGCGCCTCGATCCGGTCGAGGCGCTGCGCTATGAGTGACATGATGGTCGAGTCGCGCCCCGACGTAGAGCAGCCGGAAGAGCAGGAAATTCCGGTGCTATTCCTGCAGGCTGTCGAGCGCCGCTACCGCCAGGGCGAAGAAACGCTCGACATTCTCACCGGCGCCGAACTTGCGATCTGGCCGGGACAGTCGGTGGCGCTGGTCGCGCCATCTGGCGCCGGCAAATCGACGCTGCTGCACATCGCGGGACTGCTCGAGCATCCCGACCACGGCGAGGTCTATATCGACGGCCGCGCCACTGCGATCCTGCCCGACCACGAGCGCACGCGCATCCGCCGCAGCGAGATCGGCTTCGTCTACCAGTCGCACCATCTGCTGCCGGAGTTCTCGGCGATCGAGAACGTCGTGCTGCCGCAGATGATTCGCGGCCTCTCGCGCCGCGAGGCGGCGACGCGTGCCACCGAGCTTTTGTCGTATCTGGGCCTTGCCAGCCGGCTCACGCACCGCCCGGCCGAGCTGTCCGGCGGCGAGCAGCAGCGCGTCGCCATCGCGCGTGCGGTCGCCAACGCGCCGAGGATTTTGCTCGCCGACGAGCCGACCGGGAATCTCGACGTCCACACCTCCGACCACGTCTTCAACGCCCTGATGCAGCTCGTGCACGCGTCGGGCCTCGCCACCATCATCGCCACGCACAATATGGAGCTCGCCGCCCGTATGGACCGGCGCGTGACTCTCAACGAAGGCAAAGTGGTGGAGCTGGAGTAGGGCGCTCGGTTTGATCGCGCGCGCTCTTGATCGACGCGGGCACCGCTATTGTCCCGTCACCCTGAGGTGCGAGGCCGAAGGCCGAGCCTCGAAAGGCGACGGCCGACGCGGCTAAGCTTGATTCATGCTCGGGCCTCTGCGTCCTACACCAACATCTCCTCGAGCGTCTCTTGCAGACGTTCGGCCTGGAACGGCTTCTGCAAGGCCGGCCGGTCGCGGTAGATCACGGGCAGGCTGTTCTCGCCATAGCCGGTGACGAACACGAAGGGCAGTCCACGCTTGGCGAGGATCTCGGCCACCGGATAAATCTCCTGGCCATCGAGATTGACGTCGAGGATGGCAGCGTTGAACTCGCCATGCTTGGCGAATTCGCTCGCCTCGGCAATCGTGCCGACCGCGGCGGCGATCGAGTAGCCGAGATCGATCAGCATATCCTCCAGCAACATTCGGATCAGGTATTCGTCCTCCACCACCAAGAGCCTTGGTGATGACTGTCCGGATTGCGTCATTGCCTGCTCCCGATCCGCACCCGGCGACGCGTCGCCGGTTCCTATTTTTACACCGCCGGGTTTTTGCGTGAGCTTACCTGAACCGGCAGCAAACGTGTTAAAAATGGCGGAAACGGGGGATCGGGGTGATTCAACAGGCCGAAAAGCAGGATGTTGGCCGCATGGAGTTCCTGCTCACGTTGCGCCGCCGCGGGATTGCCGACCAGGGCGTGCTGCGCGCCATGGACGAGGTCCCGCGCGCGCAGTTTGTCGAGCCGGACTTCGCCGACTGCGCCTATGCCGACCAGGCCTTGCCGATCGCGTGCGGGCAAACCATCAGTCAACCTTACGTGGTGGCCTATATGACGGAGCATCTCCGTTTGCGGCCCGAACATCGCGTGCTGGAGGTGGGCACCGGCTCGGGCTATCAGGCGGCCGTGCTGTCGCGACTCGCCCATGACGTGGTCAGCATCGAGCGCTACCGCACTTTGGCTGAGAAGGCGCGCGGGCGCCTGCGCACACTCGGCTACGACAATGTCGAGGTGGTGGTGGGCGATGGCTTTGCCGGCGTGCCGGAGAAAGCGCCATACGACCGCATCATCGTCACCGCCGCAACGCCGGAGGTGCCGCAGGCTTTGCTCGATCAACTCACCGACGACGGTGTCATGTTGCTGCCGCTTGGTCCGCAGGACGGGCCGCAAAATATTGTCAAGCTTACCAAAACGCAAACGGGCCTCGCGCGGGAGGATCTGATCGCTGTGCGCTTTGTGCCTCTGCTGCACGGCAAGGCGCGAGAACTCTAGACATTCTCAGCATGTTGAGCCGCACGGCTAGGGCTCAAGTCTACGGGCGCAGGCCAAGTCTTCGGTAAGAAATCAGTATTCTTAAAACCTTATTTACTCGCGGCTGCTTTATTTCAAGCTCTCGTTACCTCGCGTATGAGTGAGTAACCATATGCCGCGACCCACCGTGTCGTCTCGTTCGCGTGCCTTTGCGAGTGTCGCAGTCCTTGCTGTTGTCGGCGTCAGCGCCGCCGGTTGTGCGGACTCCGCTCGCTTTGACTCCAATCCTTTCGCGTCGAACCATCAGGCTCCGCCTCCACAGCAGGAGGTTACGGGCTCGGTCGGCGGTCAGCGTCCGATGTATCGGCCGATCGAAGCGCAGCCGCTGCCGGCACCGAGCCGGCCGGCGACAGTCGCGCCGAGCGTCAGTTCAAACTCGGGCGGCGTGTCCTACGGGGCGCAAGGCCTCGGCGCTTACCGTCCGCCGTCAGACGTGACCGGCTCAGTCGCCGAGCGTCCGGTTGCTGCCGCCCCGATCGTTCCGGTCGAGCCGCCCAAGCCGGCCGGACACTGGACCTGGGACGGCGGGACGCCGGTCAGCGTGCGGAGCGGTGAGACGGTCGACAGTATCGCACGGCGGTACAGCGTGCCGGCCTGGGCGATCATGCAGACCAACGGCATCCGCGAAGCCTCGGCGGTTCGCCCCGGGCAGCGGCTGGTCATTCCGCGTTACGTCGCCGAAGGCGCGCCGCATGGGCAGGCTCCACGCGTCGCCGCGGTGCAGGCGCCGGCGCCGACTTACACACCGGCGCCCGCGCCGATGCGTGCCACGGCCGGCGAGAGCATGCACACCGTACAGGCGGGCGAAAGCCTGATGCGCATCTCGCGCCGCTACGACATTCCGCTGAGCGAACTCGCGCGCGCGAACAAGATGCAGCCTTACACCAAGGTTGAGATCGGCCAGCGCATCGTAATCCCCGGCGGCCATCGTGAGGCCGCGGCGGCCCGTCCGGCGGCGCCGATGCGCACCGCCGCCGCGCAACCGCAAGCGATGCAGGCGCCCGTTCAGGCGGCGCCGCCACAGATCTCGCGGCCGCAGGCCGCTGCGCCGGTGCAGAAGGTCGAGACCACGCCGGTGCAGACCGCGCGCATGGCCACCGAAGAGCCGGCGAGCACCGAGACCGTTGCGAAGCAGGCGGATGCCGCCGGCGGCTTGCCGTCATTCCGCTGGCCGGTGAAAGGCCGCATCATCAGCGGCTTCGGCTCCAAGACCAACGGCGCGCAGAACGACGGCATCAATCTCGCCGTGCCGGAAGGGACCCCAGTCAAGGCCGCCGATGACGGCGTCGTTGCCTATGCCGGCAACGAGCTCAAGGGCTACGGCAACCTCGTGTTGATCCGTCACGCCGACGGTTTCGTCTCGGCCTATGCCAATGCGAGCGAATTGCTGGTGAAGCGCGGCGACAGCGTCAAGCGCGGGCAGACGATCGCCCATGCGGGGCAGACGGGCAACGTCTCGTCGCCGCAATTGCACTTCGAGATCCGCAAAGGCTCAACGCCGGTCGATCCGACCAAGTATCTCGGCGGGGCGTGAGACTCGCGTAGCCTAAATGTTCTGCGTCATGGCCGGGCTTGTCCCGGCCATCCACGTCTTTCCCGTTGATATGCTGCAAAGACGTGGATGGCGGAGAGGCTGTGCGCCTTTCCTAATCCTTGAGTACCACGCCGAGCCGTCCGGCCAGATCCTGGATGTACTGCCAGGCCACGCGGCCCGAGCGTGAGCCGCGCGTGGTCGACCACTCCAGCGCCTCGCGGTGCATTTCCTCGGTGTCGATCTTCATCTTGTAATGCGTGACGTAGCCGTCAACCATGGCGAGGAATTCGTCCTGGCTGCAGCGGTGGAAGCCGAGCCAGAGGCCGAAGCGGTCGGAGAGCGATACCTTTTCCTCGACCGTCTCGCCGGGGTTGATCGCCGTGGAGCGCTCGTTCTCCATCATGTCGCGCGACAACAGATGCCGCCGGTTCGATGTGGCGTAAAAGATCACATTCTCCGGCCGGCCTTCGATGCCGCCGTCCAGCACCGCCTTGAGCGACTTGTAGCTGGTGTCGTCATTGTCGAACGAGAGGTCGTCGCAGAACAGGATGAAGTGGTACTCCGAACCACGCGTCAGCGTCATCAATTCGGGCAGCGTTTCGATGTCCTCGCGGTGGATCTCGATCAGCTTGAGCGGCTCGCTCTTCTGCTCGCGCGCGAGAATGGCGTTGACGCCCGCATGCGCCGCCTTCACCAGCGACGACTTGCCCATGCCGCGCGCGCCCCACAGCAGCGCGTTGTTGGCCGGCAGGCCGCGGGCGAAGCGCTCGGTGTTCTCGACCAGGACATCGCGCACGCGGTCGATGCCCTGAAGCAGCGACATCTCGACGCGGTTGACGCGCGGCACCGGTGCAAGCCGCCCATCCGGATGCCAGACGAAGGCGTCGGCGGCGGTGAGGTCGGGCAGGGCCTTCGCCTTCGGCGCCAGGCGCTCCAGCGCATTGGCGATGCGCTCCAGCACATCGGGCTGGGTCACGGCGGGACCGTTCGATTTCGGCATGGAATGGGGCTTTTCGGATGTGGTCTTGGCCATTGTGCGCTGCTTTTTGGAGGTGCGCTGCTCTTAGCCGGGCAGCCTCGCCCGGGCAAGCGCGCACCGGGCGGGAAAGCCCCCGAAACGGCCCGTTTCGAGGGTCTGGCGGCGTTGCAATTGGACGGGCGGCCGCTATAGTCCGCGCGAATTTACGGGGCCGGCGAGGGGTTTAAGCCCAGCGGGCCGGCCGGAACCCAAACGAGGACGACACGATGTTTACGACGCCCGCATTTGCGCAAGGTGGGTCGCTGTTCGGCGGGGCGGGCGGCGACGGCGGCATGCTGATGTCGCTTCTGCCTTTCGTGCTTATCTTCGTGATCATGTATTTCCTCATCTTGCGCCCGCAGCAAAAGCGGGTGAAGACGCACCAGGAAATGGTCAAGAACGTGCGGCGGGGCGACACCGTCGTCACCAATGGCGGTTTGATCGGCAAGGTCACCAAGGTGGTCGACGACGATCAGATCGAGATCGAGATTGCGGACGGCGTGCGCATCCGCCAGATGCGGTCGATGGTGAGCGACGTCCGCGCCAAAGGTGAACCCGTGAAGGAAGAGGCGGCGGCGCGCTGATCGTTTCCGGTCCGTCGCTCAAGTCGAAAACAACATGCTCTATTTTACGCGGTGGAAGGCGGCGGCGATTATTCTTACGGCGCTGATCGTGTGCCTGTGCGCCGTGCCGAACTTCATTTCGTCCAAGACCGTCGATAGCTGGCCGAAATGGGCTCAGCGCCACGTCGTGCTCGGCCTCGACCTCCAGGGTGGCTCGCACCTCCTGCTCGAGGTCGATACCAAGACCGTGCGCAAGGATATGCTCGAATCGGTGCGCGATGACGTGCGCCGCGTGCTGCGCGACGCCCGTATCGGCTATACCGGCCTCGTCGTGCGCGGCAACAGCGTCGAAGTGCGCATCCGCGAGGGCGCCAATTCCAGCCAGGCGCTCGACAAGCTGCGCACCCTGCAACAGCCGCTCGGCGGGCTGCTCGCCGCCGCCGGCCAGAGTAATCTCGATATCACCAGCGAAGCGGGTGACCTGATCCGCCTCACCGTCACCGAACCGGCGATCACCGACCGGGTGCGCCAGTCGGTCGATCAGTCGATCCAGATCATCGAGCGTCGCGTCAACGAACTCGGCACCGTCGAACCGCTGATCCAGCGCGAAGGCACCGACCGTATCCTCGTGCAGGTGCCCGGCCTCCAAGATCCGACCCGCCTCAAGCAGCTCCTCGGCAAGACCGCCAAGCTCGACTTCCGCATGGTCGACACGCAGATGGCGCCCGAGCAGGCGCTCCAGGGCAACACGCCGCCGGACGACGAGGTGCTCTACTCGACCGGCGCCCCGCCGAAGACGCCGTATCTCGTCGAGAAGCGCGTGCTGGTCTCCGGCGCCGACCTGACCGACGCGCAGCCGGGCTTCGACCAGCGCACCAACGAGCCCATCGTCTCGTTCCGCTTCAACACCAATGGCGCGCGCAAGTTCGCGCAGGTGACGCAGGAGAACGTCGGCAAGCCTTTCGCCATCGTGCTCGACAACGAGGTGATCTCGGCGCCGGTGATCCGCGAGCCGATCCTCGGCGGCTCCGGGCAGATCTCCGGCAGCTTCACCGTGCAGAGCGCCAACGACCTCGCCATCCTGCTGCGCGCCGGCGCGCTGCCGGCGCCGCTGACCATCATCGAGGAGCGCACCGTCGGCCCCGGCCTCGGCGCCGACTCGATCGCCCAGGGCAAGATTTCGTCTTACGTCGGCGCCGCCATGGTGATCATCTTCATGCTGGTCACCTACGGGTTGTTCGGCGTCTTCGCCAACGTCGCGGTGGCGATCAACGTCGCCATGATTTTCGGCGTTCTTTCGCTGCTCAACGCCACGTTGACGCTGCCCGGCATCGCCGGCATCGTCCTCACCGTCGGCATCGCGGTCGACTCCAACGTGCTGATCTACGAGCGCATCCGCGAGGAGGTGCGCGGCGGCCGCACGCCGATCAACGCCATCGACGCGGGCTTCTCGCGGGCGCTGGCGACCATTCTCGACTCCAACATCACCACCTTCATCGCCGCCGCGGTGCTGTTCTACATCGGCACCGGCCCGGTGCGCGGCTTCGCCGTGACGCTTGGCATCGGCATCATCACCACGGTGTTCACCGCCTTCACCCTGACGCGGCTCATCGTCGCGTACTGGGTGTGGTGGCGGCGCCCCCAGCGCGTTCCGATCTAGGGGGCCTTCATCATGCGTCTTCTTCGCATCGTACCGGACGATACCAAATTCGATTTCATGCGCTTCCGGCGCATCAGCTTCCCCATTTCGGCCATCGCGTCGATTCTGGCGATCACGCTCTACTTCGTGCACGGGCTTAATTTCGGCATCGACTTCAAGGGCGGCCTCCTGATGGAGGTGCAGACCAAGTCCGGTCCCGCCGATCTCTCCAAGATGCGTGCGACGCTCAACGGGCTCGGCCTGGGTGAAGTGCAGCTTCAGCAGTTCGGCCCGCCCGATGACGTGCTCATCCGCATCGGCGAGCAGCCGGGCGGCGACGCCGCGCAGCAGGTCGCGGTCGGCAAGGTGCGCACCGCGCTGGGTGATGCCGTGGACTATCGCCGCGTCGAGGTGGTCGGCCCGCGCGTGTCCGGTGAACTCTTGTCCTACGGCGTCATCGGCCTGATGCTGGCGATCTTCTGCATCCTGATCTACCTGTGGTTCCGGTTCGAATGGCAGTTTGCGCTCGGCGCCATGATCGCCAACGTGCACGATCTGGTGCTCACCATCGGCTTCATGTCGGTGACGCGCGTCGACTTCGACCTCACCAGCATCGCCGCGCTGCTCACGATTTTGGGCTATTCGCTCAACGATACGGTCGTCATCTATGACCGTATCCGCGAAATGCTGCGCCGCTATCGCAAGATGCCGATGCCGGATCTGCTCAACGCCTCGGTCAACCAGACGCTGTCGCGCTCGGTGATCACGCACGTCACCGTGTCGCTGGCGCTGCTCTCGCTGCTGCTTTTCGGCGGGCAGGCGATCCATTCCTTCACCGCGACGATGATGTTCGGCGTGGTGCTGGTCGGCACCTATACGTCGGTGTTCATCGCCTCGCCGATCCTGATCTATCTCGGCGTCGGCACCGGGCGTGACGCGATGACCGCGCCCGACAAAGAGACCGCCAAGTCCGGCAAGGCCGATAAAAAAGCCGGCAAGCCCTGACGCCATGGCCCCCGGCGCCGACGCCCCGCATCTGCCGCGGCCGGCGCCGATCGAGGCCTACGGCAACGGCGGCTTCCGGTTCGGCGGGATGTCGCACCGCGGGTCGCTTCTGTGTTTCCCCGACGGCATCTGGGCCTGGCCGGTCACGCGCGTGAGCGAGATCACGCTCGCCGCCTTGCAGCCGGCGTTCGACCACGCCGACGCGCTCGACTTCTTCCTGATCGGCGGCGGGCGCGATCCCTTCGTTCTGCCCGAGCGCCTGCGCGCGCACTTCCGTGACGTATCGCTCACCGTCGACGCTATGGCGACGGGCGCCGCCGTGCGCACCTGGAATATCCTGCTGGCCGAAGGCCGCCGCGTCGGCGCGGCGCTCATCGCGGTGGATTAGCGTTCAACGAATGACCGGGCGCGATGTTTTCCGCTCATCCCCGCGAAAGCGGGGACCCAGCGCTGGATTCCCGCTTGCGCGGGAATGAGCGGGGTGTGAGACATCGCCCCGATGGAGGGCATCGAGATTGCTCGGATGCAGGCGCAAATAGATCACTGCACGGCCTTGGTCCGCGAGACCGATCGCGACCGCTATCTCGCCACGCT
>DATARB010000120.1:0-12836 GCA_036264375.1 Pseudolabrys sp. | reverse complement strand
TTCGGTGCCGAGGAATCCACCGCGTTCGACCGTCGTCGTCGAGGACGAGGGCGCACGCTCGATCACCACGGGCGGCTGTTGCGGCTCTATGACAACGGCCGGCGGGCCGCGATCCTCGATCACGGTCGTCTGCGCTGCGGCGCCAAATGAACCCAGAGCGGTCGCTGCAAACGCCAACGTCAGAACTTTGAGCTTCATCATGGTCGCCTCCGTTCATCGATGGAATGCGCGCACCAACGCTTCGACGCAGCAGGGGTTCCCACCCAAAACAGCACATCGTGAAAAAGGCCGCATCGCAGATGCGGCCTTTTTCACGTTTCGAAACCCTCAGTCGCAGTTGGTCTTTTTCACCGTCGTGTCGCCACCGATGCCTTCCTTATGCACGGTCTTGCTCGAGCAATCGCCCGCGCCCGTGGTCTCGTGCGTGATGGTCTTGTGCTCGGTGCCGAGGAAGCCGCCGCGCTTTTCGACCGTCACCGACGTGTCCGGATGGTCGTGTTCGACAGTCACGCCCGGTGGATCGCGCCGCTCTTCGATCACCGTCTGCGCGCTCGCCCCGAGCGTTCCAAATAAGGTGGCTGCCAAAGCCACAGTAAGGACATTGAGCTTCATAGTCGCCTCCTGTTAAAACCCGCCTTCTGACAACGCCCGCCTCCGGCTTCGCGTTCCGCTTCAAAAGCCGCAATTCAAGGACATTAAACGTGATCGACCTGTACACGTGGACGACGCCCAACGGCCGCAAGGCTTCCATCATGCTCGAGGAGATCGGCCTGCCTTACACGGCGCATCCGATCGACATCTCAAAGGACGAGCAGTTCGCACCGGACTTCCTCAAGATCGCGCCGAACAATCGCATTCCGGCGCTCGTCGATCGTGACAACGGCCAGACGCTGATGGAGTCGGGCGCGATCCTCATCTATCTCGCCGACAAGACCGGCAAGCTCTTGGCCAAGGAAGGCGAGCGCCGCTATCGCGCCATCGAATGGACGATGTGGCAGATGGGAGGCCCCGGCCCGATGCTCGGCCAGGTGCATCACTTCGTGAAATATAATCCCGGCAAGGCGCCCTATGCCGAGGAGCGCTATCTCAAAGAAGCGCACCGCCTCTACAAGGTGCTCAACACGCGCCTCGAAGGCCGCGAGTTTCTCGCCGACGAATACTCCATCGCCGACATCGCCACCTGGCCTTGGATCTCGCGCTTCGAGTGGCAGACCATCGACCTGAAGCAATATCCGAACGTGAAGCGCTGGTACGAGACCATCGCCGCCCGTCCCGCCGTGCAGCGCGGCTACAAAGTACCGAAGGACACCGGCCCGATTCCGATGCCGGCGTGAGGATACTTCGACGTCTTATGTTCGGCTGTCGTCCTCCGCGAAAGCGGAGGACGACAATATTCACAAAACTGGCGGTGATTACCGGATTGCCCGCTTGCGCGGGCAACGACCGACCCTAATTCTCACGCAGCGTCGGCCGACCCCGTCGCGACCAGCGCTCCCTGCTCGCGCGCGAGGGCAGCCCGTGATACCCAACGCCCGCGACACCCTGACCGGCCCTCGGTCAATTTTCCGCCCGATTGGGCTACCATGCGGGAACCATGTCTTCGCGACCGAAAAATGCCGCTCCGCGCCCCGCGCCGCGCCTCTATCTGGTGACGCCTCCCGTCGATGAGGCGCAGGCCTTCGCGCCGCAGCTCGAGGCCGCCATGGCGGCCGGCGACGTCGCCGCGGTGCTGCTGCGCCTCGCCGACGCCGACGAGCGGACGCAGATCAACCGCGCCAAGGCGCTTGGCCGCATCGTCCAGGACAAGGACGCCGCCCTGCTGCTCGACGGCCATGCCGAGCTCGTCGCCCGCGCCGGGGCCGACGGTGCGCATCTCGCCGGCATCGGAGAATTCACCGAGGCGCTGGAAACCCTGAAGCCCGAACGCATTGCCGGCGCCGGCCACCTGGAAACCCGGCACGACGCCATGACGGCCGCCGAACAGGGCGCCGACTACGTGATGTTCGGCGAGCCGGGCGAGAACGGCGAGCGCCCCGAGTTCGCGTCGATCGAGGAGCGCGTGGCCTGGTGGGCCGAGGTGTTCGAGGCGCCCTGCGTCGGCTTCGCCGCGTCCGCCGGCGAAGTGGCGCTGCTGGTCACGGCCGGGGCCGACTTCGTCGCCCTCGGCGACTGGGTCTGGAACGATCCGCGCGGCGCCGCTGTCTGCGTGGCCGAGGCCGCGGCCCATCTCTCCCTGGAACCCGCGCCATGACCATGTTCCGGCGCGGCATTATCGGCGCGCTGATCGTGGCCGCGCCGCTGGCGGCGCTTCCCGCCACCGCGCAGCCGGCGAAAAAAGCGCCGCCTCCACCGGCACCGCCGGCCGCCGCCACGCCTGCGCCCGGCAATGCCGATCTCGCCTACGGCGCCTATCAGCGCGGTTTCTATCTGACCGCCTTCAACGAGGCGACCAGGCGCGCGCAGCAGAACGACCCCGCGGCCATGACCTTGCTCGGCGAGATCTACACGCAAGGGGTCGCCGTTCCCCGCGACGAAGCCAAGGCCGCCGATTGGTATCGCCGTGCCGCGGGCCTGGGCGACGCCAACGCCATGTTCGCCCTCGCCATGCTCGATATTCAGGGCCGCGGAATTCCGCGCAACTTCGATGAAGCCATGCGCATGCTTCAGGACGCGGCGAGCCGAAACCATCCCCTCGCCTGTTACGATCTTGGCCTGCTCTATCTGCAAGGCCAGCAGGTGCAGCAGGATTTCAAGCGCGCGGCCGAATTGTTCGCCACCGCCGCCGGCATCGGCAATCCAGAGGCGCAATACGCGCTTGCCACGATGTACAAAGAGGGCCGCGGCGTCGACAAAGACCAGGCCAAGGCCATGGTCCTCATGGGCCAAGCCTCGATTGGCGGCAATCTCGACGCCATGGTCGAATACGCCATCGGCCGCTTCAACGGCACCGGGGTTCCCAAGGACGAAGCCGACGCCGCCCAGATATTCCTGCGCGCCGCCCGTCTCGGCAGCCCGATCGCGCAGAACCGGCTCGCCCGCATCCTGATGGCCGGGCGCGGCATGGCCGCCAATCCGACCGAGGCGATCAAATGGCACATCATCGCCAAGGCGGCGGGCTCCGGCGATCCCGACCTCGACGCTTTTGCCGGACAGCAGCCGCAGGCGGTGCGCGACGCCGCGGATCAGGCCGCCAAGAAATGGATGGCGACGGCCGCCGGCCTGCGCTCTTGACGGCGCGGCTTTCGGCGGGCAGACCCCATCGTTCTGTCATGCTGCGCGCAAGCGGGGCATCCAGGAGCCACCGCCCTTCTTTCTCTCGCGAGCCCGGAGATGACTGGATCATCCGCTTGCGCGGATGATCCAGCCGAGACCGCCCCATGCCCCACTCCGCCCTGCTCAATGTCATGATCGCCGCCGCGCGCAAGGCCGCGCGCGCGCTCAAACGCGACTTCGGCGAAGTCGAGAAGCTCCAGGTCTCGCTGAAAGGGCCGGCCAATTTCGTCTCCGCGGCCGACCGCCGCGCCGAGGAAACGCTTTACGCCGAATTGTCCAAGGCGCGCCCGAACTACGGCTTCCTGGGCGAGGAAGGCGGCATTCGCGAGGGCACCGACAAGACGCACACCTGGATCGTCGATCCGCTCGACGGCACCACCAATTTCCTGCACGGCATCCCGCAATTCGCCATATCGATCGCGCTCGAGCGCGAAGGCGCCGTGGTGGCAGGGCTGGTCTACAATCCCGCTACCGACGAGTTGTTCATCGCCGAGAAGGGCAAAGGCGCCTTTCTCAACGACCAGCGCATCCGCGTCGCCGCGCGCAAGCGCCTGGTCGATGCCGTGATCGCCTGCGGCCTGCCGCATCACGGCCGTCCCCAACAGGCGCTGGCACACCGGGAAACCGCCGCCGTGCAAAGCCAGGTCGCCGGCCTGCGCCGCTTCGGCGCCGCCGCGCTCGACCTCGCCTGGGTCGCCGCCGGCCGTCTCGACGCCTATTGGGAGCGCGACATCAGCCCCTGGGACATGGCCGCGGGTCTTATCCTGGTGCGCGAAGCCGGCGGCTATGTCACCGACTGCGACGGCGCCGACGAGATGCTGGCCAAGGGCCACGTCGCCGCCGGCAACGAGACCATCCAGAAAGAGCTGCTGCGCGCCCTCAAGGCGGCGGGGTAATACTGTCCGATACGGCCTCTCCCCGTCATCCTGAGGTGCGAGCGTAGCGAGCCTCGAAGGATGAGCGGCCGGTGATTCTGCGGCGTCTATCCTTCGAGCCCCGCGCTGCGCGCGGGCACCTCAGGATGACGGGAGAGGCGGAATTCAGAATATCCTCCGCAATTTAAACCCATTCAACCGGTTTACCCTTGTGGTTCCGGCGCGACTGCTTTTTCCTCGTCACGGGTCTGTGCCATATTGATTCGCAACCCTCGGGCCGGTGAATTCCAATCGCATGGCAAAAGAACTCGATCCGCTCAAACTGTCCTCGCCCCGCATCTTCCTGTTCCGGATGCTGGTGTTCGTCGTCTTGGGCGGCCTGGTCACCTTTCTGCTCTACAAGCAGATCCAGGTGGCCTTCATGGCCAATCCGGGCCTGAACACGGTCATCCTCGCCGTGCTCTTCATCGGCATCGTGCTGACGCTGCGGCAGGTCCTCCGCCTCTATCCCGAGATCGCCTGGGTCAATAATTTCCGCCTCGCCGATCCCGGCCTCGCGGTGGAGCGGCCCCCTGTGCTGCTCGCGCCGATGGCCGCGATCCTTGGCAGCCGCGTCGGCCGCACCGCGATCTCCGCGCAATTGATGCGCAGCATCCTCGATTCGATCGGCACGCGCCTCGACGAGGCGCGCGACATCTCGCGCTACATGACCGGCCTCTTGGTCTTCCTCGGCCTGCTCGGCACCTTCTGGGGCCTGATCGAAACCGTCAGTTCGGTCGGTGGCGTCATCCAGGGCCTCAAGGCCGGCGGCGATGCCGGTTCGATGTTCGACTCGCTGCGCGACGGCCTTGCCGCGCCGCTGTCGGGCATGGGCATCTCGTTCTCGTCCTCGCTGTTCGGCCTCGCCGGCTCACTGGTGCTCGGCTTCCTCGATCTGCAATCGAGCCAGGCGCAGAACCGCTTCTATACCGAGCTCGAAGACTGGCTCTCGACCACCGTCTACGACCATGCCGTCGAACCGGGCGCAGGCGCCGGCGCGACCGCCGCCGTCAGCGGCGAGATGCGGTCTGCCATCGACAAATTGCGTGAGGCGGTCGATCAGGCCGGCTCCGGCAAGGCCGCGTCCACCGCCATGGCCAATCTGGCCGAGGCGATCCAGGGCCTCGTGCATCACATGCGCAACGAGCAGCAGATGATCCGCGACTGGGTCGACGGCCAGGCCGAGCAGCAGCGCGAGATCAAGAAGCTGTTGGAAATCATGGTGCGCGAGCAGGTGAACCGGTAGCGCGCGGCGGGCTGGGCCCCGATCCGTCATCCTGAGGTGCGAGCGTAGCGAGCCTCGAAGGATGACGGGCACTGAGTCAGCGGCCGTTCATCCTTCGAGGCCCGCGCTCCGCGCGGGCACCTCAGGATGACGGGGAAAGGTAGAGAGTACAAGAATGGCCCTCGCACGATCCCGCCGCGGCGACAGCGGCATGAACTACTGGCCGGGCTTCGTCGATGCGCTGTCGACGTTGATCCTGAGCATCATCTTCATCCTCACCGTCTTCGTCGTGGTGCAATTCTATCTGCAGCAGGAAGTCGCCGGTAAAGACACCGCGCTCAATCGTCTCAACGCGCAGATCGCGCAGCTCACCGACCTCCTGTCGATGGAGAAGTCGGGCAAGACGAGTCTCGAAGACCAGATCGCGCAGCTGCGCGCGTCTCTCGCCGGCGCCGAGAGCGACCGCGACAAATACAAAGGCCAAGCCGAAGGCGCGGGCGCCGGAGCCGCCGCCGCGCAAGGCCAGGTAAGCGCGCTCTCGGATCAGGTCAACAGCGAGAAGCAGATGTCCGCGCGGGCGATGGCGCAGGTCGAGGTGCTCAATCAGCAGATCGCCGCGTTCCGCCGCCAGCTCGCCGCGCTCGAGCAGGCGCTCAATGCGTCCGAGCAAAAGGACAAGGAATCGCAGGGCCGCATCGCCGATCTGGGGCAGCGCCTGAACGTCGCGCTGGCGCAGCGCGTGCAGGAGCTCTCGCGCTATCGCTCCGACTTCTTCGGCAAACTGCGCGAAATCCTCGGCAACCGGCCCGACGTGCGCGTCGTCGGCGACCGCTTCGTCTTCCAGTCCGAGGTCTTCTTCGATACCGGCAAGGCCGATCTTCTTCCCGAAGGCCGCACCGAACTCGACCAGATCGCCACTGCGATCATGGAGCTGGAAAAGAAAATCCCCACCGATATCCAATGGGTGCTGCGCGTTGACGGTCACACCGACGTGCGGCCGATCTCATCGACCGGCGGTCCGTTCAAGTCGAACTGGGAGCTGTCTTCGGCGCGCGCGATCTCGGTGGTGCAGTACCTGATCAGCAAGGGCGTGTCGCCGCAGCACCTGGTCGCCGCCGGCTTCGGCGAATTCCAGCCGATCGATCTCGGCAAGACCGACGAGGCCTACAAGCGCAACCGCCGCATCGAGCTCAAGCTGACGGAGCGGTGAGGCGCCTTTTCATCGGATTTCGACGTGATATATTGTTCCAATGAACAAGATCGTCGAAAGCATACTCGACCGCATCGCCGACTGGCCTGAAGAGGCCCAGGCAGAACTTATGCAGGCAGTCATCGATATCGAGGTTAAACACCTCGGCGTTTACCACCTGTCCGACGACGAACGGACTGCGGTTCGTGAAGGTCTCGCGCAGGCTGAGCGCGGCGAGTTTGTCCCTGACGATGTTGTTGCTGAATATTTCAATAAACATCGGGCATGAGAGTTCGATATACCCCGCGAGCCTTTTCCGATCTTGACTCCATTCGCTCTTACATCGATCGGCACAATCCGGTCGCCGCAAGACGCGTGGTCACCGTCATTGAAAAAGATCGTTGCTCGGCTTGGCGATTTTCCGGAAGCTGGGCAGAAATCCGACGAACTCGATGTGCGCGTGATTTTCACGACTCGCTACCCCTATCGGGTTTATTATCGGATCGTCGCCGGCGAGATATCCGTCCTTCACTTCAGACACGCCGCACGCAGGACTCCAGAAAGAGGAGAGGTGTAGGCAAGTGTCGGCGACAATCCTCCGCCCCTACACCGCCGCCGACGAAGGCGCGGCGATCGAACTGTGGCGGCGCACGTGGGAACAGCATTATCCGCGCATCGACTTCAATGCGCGCGTTGCCTGGTGGCGCGAGCGCTGGCGCCAGGAACTGGTGCCCGTCACACACATTACGCTCGCGGAGAAAGACGGTGTTCTCGCCGGCTTCGTCACCGTCGACCCGAAGACGATGTATCTCGATCAGCTCGTCGTCGCGCCCGAGCATTGGGGCTCCGACATCGCGCGCGTGTTGGTCGACGAAGCCAAACGCCTGTCGCCGCGCGGGCTCGACCTCATGGTCAACAAAGACAACGCCCGCGCCATCCGCTTCTACGAGAAGCACGGCTTTGTCTATGCGGGCGACGGCGAAAACTCCGTGTCAGGCCTCGCGGTGAACAGGATGACGTGGCGGCCTTCGCGTTCGGAATGACAGCGGAGCTTCGTGGAGGGGCCGTTCGATTTGTCGCCACCGGGCTTGTCCCGGTGGCCCCGCTTAGGAAGGCACGGCCCTGCCCACCTAAGCGAGATGGCCGGGTCAAGCCCGGCCATGACAGTGGCAACGGAAGCGCCTACGCCGCTTCGAACTGCAGCTTCGCAAGCCGCGCGTAGAGGCCGCCATTGACGGAGAGCGATGCATGCGTGCCCTCCTCGACGATGCGGCCATGGTCGAGCACAAGAATGCGGTCGCACGACAGCACCGTCGCCAGCCGATGCGCGATGACGATTGACGTGCGCGTCTGCATCAGCCGCGTGAGCGCCTGCTGCACCAGCGTCTCGCTCTCGGCATCCAAAGACGACGTCGCCTCGTCGAGCAGCAAGAGCGGCGCCTCGCGCAGGATCGCGCGCGCGATGGCGATGCGCTGGCGCTGGCCGCCGGAGAGCGTGATGCCGCGCTCCCCCACCTGCGTATCGTAGCCTTGCGGCAGGCGCGCGATGAAATCGGCGGCATAGGCCGCTTCCGCCGCGCGCGCGATCTCCTCATCGCTCGCGTCAGGCCTTCCGAAACGGATGTTCTCGCGCACGCTCGTCGCGAACACCACCGGATCCTGCGGCACCAGCGCGATGTTGGCGCGCACTCGTGCCGGATCGGCGTCGGTCAATGGCACGCCGTCGAAGCTCACGATGCCCGAGAGCGGATCGTAGAAGCGCAAAATGAGATGGAAGATCGTGCTCTTGCCGGCGCCCGAGGGGCCGACCAAAGCGAGCTTCTCGCCCGGCTTCACCTGGAACGAAATGCCTTCCAGCACCGGCGCGGTCGGCCGCCCCGGATATTCGAAGCGCACGTCGTCGAACCTCACCGCGCCGCGCGAAGGCTGCGGCAGCGTCACTGGCTGCGGCGGCGCTTTGATTTGCGGCTCGATGGCGAGGATCTCGAACAGCCGCTCGGCGGCCCCCGAGGCCTGCGCCAGTTCGCCCCACACCTGGCTGAGCTCACCGAGGCCGCCGGCGGCGAACACCGCATAGAGCACAAACTGCCCTAGCCGCCCGGCGGTGATGCGCTCCGCCATTACGTCCTGCGCGCCGACCCACAGCACCACCACGACGCTGGCGAAGACGAGGAAGATCGTGATCGCGGTGAGCACCGCGCGAGCGCGCGTCGCGCCGCGCGCGGCGTCATAGGCCTGCTCGACCGCCGCCTTGAAGCGTCGCGCCGCCAGCAACTCGTTGGTGAAGGCTTGCAGAATACGGACGGCGCCGATCAGTTCGCTTGCATAGCTCGTAGCCTCGGCGAGCGTGTCCTGCGCCTGCCGGCCCTTGCGCCGCACTGCGCGGCCGAACCCGACCAGCGGCAGCACGATGACAGGAATGGCCGCCAGCACGAACAGCGACAGCCGCGGGCTGGTCACCACCATCATGCCGGCGCCGCCGAGGAACAACACCAGATTGCGCAGCGCGAGCGAAACCGAGGCGCCCACGGCCGACTTGATCTGCGTGGTGTCGGCGGTCAGGCGCGACACCATCTCGCCAGTCTTGGCGGTGTCGAAGAACGCCGAGGAGAGCCTGGTGAGATGTGCGAAGACGTCGCTGCGCAGGTCGGCGACGATGCGCTCGCCCAGCGTGGTGACGAGGTAGTAGCGCATGGCGCTCGAGAGCGCGAGCAACGCCACGACGCCGATCATCACCGCGAAATAGCTGTCGATGAGTTGCGCGGCCTTCGCGGAAAATCCAAAGTCGATCATGCGGCGCACCGCGACCGGCACGATCAGCGTGGTCAGCGCGGCGACGATCAGCGAGATGAGTGCGGCGACGGCGCGGCCTTTGTAGCGGCCGATGTAAGGCATCAGCCTCGCGAGCGGCCGGAGCCTCACTCTGCGTTTCTCTGAAGTCCCGGAGGGGGCCGGCGCACTCGCCGTGCCGAGGCCCCGTCCATCACTGGCAATGTCCATGCGACGCAACGCCCTATCTTAGAAAACGCCTCGCCTTTGGCGTCGACGGGATCTGATCCTGGCGATTTCCCGGATGGGAAAACTCCGATCGGGGCCCAAGCCCGATATAGCGTGCTCGGATGGACTTTGGAGTGGCGCCCATACTGATCGGTTAGGCCGGACAATGCCCTGCGGCCGTGACCGGGGTCAATCGCGGCGGCTTGCCGCCCGCGTCCGGGTCCTGTATAGAGCCGCCAAATTCAGCGCATTTTGGCGCCGCCTGAGCGCGCCCGGCGGAACTTAGAGATTGGAACGATAAGCCATGAAAGCCGAGATTCATCCCGAATATCACACCATCAAAGTGGTGATGACCGACGGATCCGAGTTCACCACCCGCACCACCTGGGGCAAGGAAGGCGATACGCTGCACTTGGACATCGATCCCAAGTCGCATCCGGCCTGGACCGGCGGCCAGCAGCAGATCATGGATCGCGGCGGCCGCGTTTCGCGCTTCCAGAAGAAGTTCTCGGGCTTCCTCAAGGAAGACAAGAAGTAAGCGTTTCGCACGATCGTGCGAATGGGAAACCCCCGCGCTCACCGCGGGGGTTTTTGTTTGGGAGATTCGCCCCGGACGCGACGAATTGTCTCTCTCGGTCATTCCGGGACATTCTTCTTGTCATCACCTGGCCGGCGCGCAGCGCCGTGACCCGGTGATCCCGCTGAGGGAGGCACGGCCCTGCCCCATGAATCGAAATGGCCGGGACGAGCCAGGCCATGACAACAACTCCGGAAAAATCGCTTTAAACGCTCTCCGCTCCGAAGGCCGCCTTCAGCAGCCCGAGCTGGCGTTCCACCGGGTTGATCGAGGGCACCTGGTCGGAGGGAATGCGGTTGTGGATCGTCGCATCCAGGCGCTTCACCTTGCCCTGCAAAGCCTGCGAGCGCGCAATCAATTCGCCCAGCCGCTCCGGCAGCAATTCGAGATTGCCGGGATCGTGAGTGTCGGCGGCCGAGAGCTTCACCTTGCTTTTCTCTTTGTTGGCCTGGGCGAGCGACATCTCGCCTTCCTTCACCGCGCGGTGCAGCAGCAGCCAGGACGCAAGCTGCATCAGCCGCGTGGTCAGCCGCATGCTCTCGGTGGCGTAGGCCAAGGCTGCGGCGCGCTCGAGCTTCTTGGATTCCTGCCGCCCGGGACCATCGAGGTAAGTGGCGGTCTCCTCCACCAGGGCCATGCCGTCGCGGAACAGGTCCGCGAAAACCTGCGAATTGGCGAGCCGTTCGCCGAATGACACCGGCTGCGATTCACTGAGCATGGATTTTTCGGACATAACGCAACGCCTCACCTGATACAGCCGCTTACGACCGGCCCGTCCGCGTAAACGATTGGGTAAGCATGGCGCGGGCCCCCCTATCCTGTCCAGACGGACCTTACGACATGGTTTTCAGGCAAGATTAAAGGGTGAACGGCCGCCCGCGCCTGTCACAAAACGGCACAAAAAAAGGAGCCGCCGGAATGCGGCGGCTCAAAGTGGATAACAGGGAGGCGTCAAACAGAGTGGACAGGAGCCACTCAATGCCCACGAATGAGCACGATGCCAGTAATGATCGAGAAAGCTTAATAACGCCTTAAGGAGTTGTAGAAAGCAGACGTTAAATTTGATGCATTGCGCGCCGCGCCACGGCTGCCGGTTCGCGCTTACCGCTTGAAGAACTGGTCGGCCGCCATGCGGGTGGCGCGTTTTTGCGCCATGTCGGCCTCAAGCCGTTTGATTTCGTCCTGAAGAAGCTCCACCCGGGCGGAAAGCTCCTCGACCGACAGCAGACTGAGATCTTGGCCGATCTCGTGGGTGACCTTTTTCTTCGGTCTGTCGTCGTCTTCGAATACGGGCATTCCACACCTCCACGAGACTTCGAATCTAGCCGCCGCGCCGCGGGTTGTCACATCGCGAAGGGCCGCCTAAACAATGGCTGGCGGCGCAATATGAGGACGACGATGGCCACACTTCCCAGCCAGATGACGGTGATCGGCATCAAGGCCCCCGGCGGCCCCGAAATGCTGGTGCCGGAAGAGCGCCCGGTGCCGACTCCCGGTCAGGACGAATTGCTGGTGAAGGTGAAGGCCGCCGGCGTGAACCGTCCCGACGTCGCGCAGCGCATTGGCAACTACCCGCCACCGCCCGGCGCGCCCGATATCCCCGGCCTCGAGATCGCCGGCGAAATCGCCGCGCTCGGCCCCGGCATCACGCGCTGGAAAGTCGGCGACCGCGTCATGGCCCTGGTGATCGGCGGCGGCTACGCCGAATACGCTGTGGCACACGCGAGCCACACATTGGCCGTGAGCACGCTGCCGATGATCGAGGCGGCCGCCGTGCCGGAGACCACGTTCACGGTCTGGCACAATGTGTTCGAGCGCGGCCACCTGAAAGAAGGCGAGACATTGCTGGTGCACGGCGGCTCGTCCGGCATCGGCACCACCGCGATCCAACTCGCCAAGCAGTTCGGCGCGCGCGTGATAGTCACCGCCGGCTCCGAGGAGAAATGCGAGGCCTGCCGCAAGCTCGGCGCCGACATCGCCATCAATTATAAGACCGAAGACTTCGTCGCCGTGGTCAAGGCCGCGACCGACGGCCATGGCGCCCACGTCATCCTCGACATGGTCGGCGGCGACTATATTGGCCGCAACTACGAGGCTGCCGCGGTCGAGGGCCGCATCGTGCAGATCGCCTTCCTCGGCAGTTCCAAGGCCACCGTCGATTTCCGCCGCATCATGCTCAAGCGCCTGACCCACACCGGCTCGACGCTGCGCGCCCGCTCGATCGAGGACAAGGGCGCGATTGCGCGCGCGGTCGAGACCCATGTGCTGCCGCTCCTCGCTGCGGGAAGCGTGAAGCCGGTCATCGACAGTACGTTTGCGCTCGATCAGGCGGCGGCGGCGCACGCCCGGATGGAAACGAGCGTGCATATCGGCAAGATCGTGCTGACGGGCCTTTCCGGACACGGGCCGTGAAATCGACGTAATGTTGGATAGCAGTGCTTTTCCGCGCCATCGCGATACCCTTGGCGCCGCGCGGGAAGGCGATCGGAGGGCGGATTGGGGCGTGCATTGAGCCGCGCTGTCGAACGCGTTCTTGCGCGGGCGGCCGGATTTGCAGGAGGCCTTCTGGCCTCCCTGCCTATCATGGCCACGCTTGCGATCCTCGTGAACGCGCTTGCTGGCGTCTCCTCGGCGCGGGCGGTCGAAGCCGTCAACGTGCAT
>DATARB010000102.1:0-2572 GCA_036264375.1 Pseudolabrys sp. | reverse complement strand
TAGGCCTGATCGACCGCAGCCTGCAGATGCTCGCGCTCGCGGATGAACTCGCCGCGCACGTAGATGTAGGCCGCATGCGCGCCCATGGCGAAGCTGGCGATCAGGCAGCCTTCGATCAGGAGATGCGGATCGTGCCGCATGATCTCGCGGTCTTTGCAGGTGCCGGGCTCGGATTCGTCGGCGTTGACGACGAGGTAATGCGGGCGTTCGCCGATCTCCTTCGGCATGAACGACCACTTCAAGCCGGTCGGGAAGCCGGCGCCGCCGCGGCCGCGCAGGCCGGAATCCTTCATCTCTTTGATGATGCCGTCGCGGCCCTTTTCCAGGATCGCCTTGGTGCCGTCCCAGGCGCCGCGCGCACGCGCACCCTTCAGGCCCCAGTCATGGAGGCCGTAGAGGTTCTTGAAGATGCGATCCTTGTCAGCGAGCATTGGCTGTCAATTCGGTTTGGGTTTGTTTTTGCGGCTGGCGTCGCCGGCCGGCGGCTTCGGCGCCGGCACTTCTCGCGCATTGGCGGCAGCGCCGGGGGTTTTGGCTTCCGCATCGAGCAGAGCGGTCTGCGGCGAACCGCCCGCCGGGCTGGAGGCGTAGATCGCCGGATCGGTCAGCGTCGTCGCGCCGCCCAGGGGCGCCGAGAACTGGCGGTCGACCTGCGGGCCCGGCTTCGGCGGCTTGCCGGCGGCGAAGCCGTCCAGCAGCTTGTTGAAGTTGTCCGCCGTCAGGTCCTCGTAGGTATCGCTCCAGATCAGCGCCATCGGCGCGTTCACACAGGCGCCCAGGCATTCGACCTCTTCCCAGGAGAAGTCGCCGTCGGCCGAGACGTGCTGCGGATCGTGATGGATGCGGTGCTTGCAGACCTCGAAGATATCGTCGGCGCCGCGCAGGCGGCACGGCGTGGTGCCGCAGACCTGCACGTGGGCCTTTTTGCCCACTGGCTGAAGCATGAACTGCGTATAGAAGGTGGCGATCTCGAGCGCGCGGATATACGGCATGCCGAGCATGTCGGCGATGTAACGAATGGCGATTTCGGGCAGCCAGCCGCCGGATTGTTCCTGCGCGCGCCACAGCAGCGGGATGACCGCCGACTGCTGGCGCCCGTCCGGATATTTGGCGACCTGCTTCTTGGCCCAGTCGAGATTTTCCGCCGTGAAGACGAATGCCTTCGGCTGGACTTCGGGCGGCGCGAGACGGCGGACGCTCATCGGTCGACCTCTCCGAACACGATATCAATGGAGCCGAGGATGGCGGAGACGTCGGCCAAAAGATGGCCTTTGCAGAGGAAGTCCATGGCCTGGAGATGCGCAAAGCCCGGCGCGCGGATCTTGCACTTGTAGGGCTTGTTGGTGCCGTCGGCGACGAGATAGACGCCGAATTCACCCTTGGGCGCTTCGACCGCCGCATACACTTCGCCGGCCGGCACGTGATAGCCTTCGGTGTAGAGCTTAAAGTGATGGATGAGCGCTTCCATCGAGCGCTTCATCTCGCCGCGCGTGGGCGGCACGATCTTGTGGTCGTCGGCGGAGACGCGGCCTTGGCCCTCCGGCGAGCGCAGCTTCTCCAGGCACTGCTTCATGATCTTGGTCGACTGGCGCATCTCCTCCATGCGGATGAGATAGCGGTCGTAGCAGTCGCCGTTCTTGCCGACGGGGATGTCGAAATCGAGCTCGGAATAGCACTCGTAAGGCTGCGACTTGCGCAGATCCCAGGCCGCGCCCGAGCCGCGCACCATCACGCCGGAGAAGCCCCAGTTCCAGGCATCGGCGAGATCGACGATGCCGATGTCGACGTTGCGCTGCTTGAAGATGCGGTTGCCGGTGAGCAGCGTGTCGAGATCGTCGACGACCTTCAGGAACGGATCGCAGAAGCCATAGATATCGTCGACGAGCTTCGGCGGCAGGTCTTCGTGCACGCCGCCGGGACGGAAGTAATTGGCGTGCATGCGGCTGCCGGAGGCGCGCTCGTAGAACACCATCAGCTTCTCGCGCTCTTCGAAGCCCCACAGCGGCGGGGTGAGCGCGCCGACGTCCATCGCCTGCGTGGTGACGTTGAGGAGATGCGAGAGAAGCCGCCCGATCTCGGAATAGAGCACGCGGATCAATTGCGCGCGCTTGGGCACCTGAATGCCGAGCAGCTTTTCCACCGCGAGGCAGAAGGCGTGCTCCTGATTCATCGGCGCGACGTAGTCGAGCCGGTCGAAATAAGGGATCGCCTGGAGGTAGGTCTTGGCCTCGATCAGTTTCTCGGTGCCGCGGTGGAGCAAGCCGATATGCGGATCGACACGCTCGACGATCTCGCCGTCGAGTTCGAGCACCAGCCGCAGCACGCCATGCGCGGCCGGATGCTGCGGGCCGAAATTGATGGTGAAGTTGCGAAGGTTCTCGGCCATCGCTCAGCTCTTGGCCTTTTCGTCGCCTGGAAGATGCACGTAGCCCGCCCCTTCCCACGGCGACAGGAAATCGAAGCTGCGGAATTCTTGCGGCAGGCGGACCGGCTCGTAGACCACGCGCTTCTGCTCGTCGTCGTAACGGACTTCGACGAACCCGGTCAGAGGGAAATCTTTGCGGAGCGGATA
>DATARB010000094.1:0-12670 GCA_036264375.1 Pseudolabrys sp. | reverse complement strand
CGAGCAGGAGGGCGTAGCTCACCGAGATATCGGCAGCAGTGAATCGGTCGCCGGCGAGATAGGGGCAATCCGCGAGGCGGCGGATAACCAACCCCAGCCGGCTCTCGAAGGTCTCGAGTGCCCAGCAGGTAACCCGGGCATTTCGCTCGGCTTCGGGCGCCAGTTCGCGACCGACAAAGACGGCGTTCATCGGCCCGGCGAGCCCCGCCTCGCCTAAGTGGAGAAATTGCAGGTAGGAAGCGAAGGCGGGATCGTCCGGGGCGACGGCAAGCGAACCTGAGCCGTGGCGGGCGAGCAGGTACTCAAGAATTGCGATCGATTCGACCATGATCGTCTCGCCGTCCTGCAGTGCGGGAATGAAGCCGGCGGGGTTGACCGCGAGGAAATCTCGATCATTCTCGACTGCCAGCAGATCGACCGGGCGCAGCCGATAAGCCAATCCTAATTCCTCAAGCAGCCAAACAACGCGGAAGCCACGACCTTCGCCATAGACGGTGAGCATAGTTGAGCGTTCCTGGATCGGGCGAGACATACCAACTCGCAGAGGTAAGCCAGTCGCGCAATGGACTATCGATGGCGCATAATGCGCTCAAGGCTTGGCGCATATTCGTCATCCTACAGCGCAGGCCCTACCCATTTTATGGGTTCACGACCTGGAATTCGGGTGGCGAGGACGGGCCCATGGCCGCAAAAAGAAACGACCACCCGAAATGGCGCGCGTTCATCCGGCGTCGCCATAACGAAAGTGGCCGTCGGGTGATGGCACGCCATCACCACTTGCAAATGACCCTATAGAATCGGCATGACAGGGAAATGACGAAACGCGCGGGGCACATCTACGTCGGCATCGGCGGCTGGACCTACGAGCCGTGGCGCGGCGTTTTTTATCCAAAAGGTCTGCCGCACGCGAAGGAACTACCCTACGCTGCCGAGCATCTCACCTCGATCGAAGTCAACGGCACGTTCTATCGCACGCAGACGCCGAAGACCTTCCGCTCCTGGGCCGAGCAAGTCCCGGATACATTCGTGTTCGCGCTGAAGGGCCCGCGCTACGCGGTGAACCGGCGCGTGCTCAGCGAGGCCGGCGACTCGATCAAGCGCTTCCTCGAGTCGGGCGTGACCGAGCTGGGGCCGAAGCTCGGCCCCCTGCTCTGGCAATTCGCGCCGACCAAGAAATTCGACGAAGCCGACTTCGGCGGTTTCCTCGAACTGCTGCCGAAGACATTCGACGGCCACACGCTGCGCCATGTTGTCGAGGTGCGGCACGACAGCTTCAAGACGCCGGCCTTCGTCGCGCTGCTGCGCAAGTTCGCGATCCCCGTCGTCTACGCCGAGCACGACACCCACACCGAGATCGCCGACATCACCGGCGACTTCGTCTATGCGCGCCTGCAGAAAGGCGACGAGACACTCAAAGCCGGCTATCCGCCGAAGGCGCTCGATGCCTGGGCCGAGCGGGCGAAGGCCTGGGCCGCCGGCGGTTCGCCGAAGGATCTGCCGCTGATCGGCAAAGCCGCCAAGAAAGAGCCGCGCGATACTTTTATTTATTTCATCCACGAAGCTAAAGTGCGCGCGCCCGCCGCGGCGATGGCCTTGATCGAGCGCGTATCGTAGCCCCTATTCCGGAAATAGCCGCCAGTAGCGCGGCAGGATGGCGATGCGGTCCGAGAGGTTTTGCGAGGCGTCGGCCGGCAATTCGATCTCGATTTTGTGGTTGGCGGCGCCGACCAAAAGCTCGACGCGGCGCCAGCTGCCGCTGCGGCGGACGGCCGACACCACGCCCGGGATCGCGCCCGGCCGTTCGTCCACCACATCGACGCCGTTCGGACGCATGAACAGACGCGCCGGCCCCTCCCGCGCATCCGTGCACAAGAGATCGGTCGGACGATTGTCGAACCAGATCTGGCCGTTCGACAGCGACACCGGCAGTTCGCTCGCTTCGCCGATGAAGGAGAACACGAAAGGCGAGTTCGGCTTGTCGTAGATCTCGTCCGGCGTCCCGACCTGCTCGATGCGGCCCTGGCTCATGACGACGACGCGGTCGGCGAGTTCCATTGCCTCTTCCTGGTCGTGCGTGACGAAGACGGTCGTGTGGCCGGTCTTCTCGTGCAAGTCGCGCAGCCACTGCCGCAGTTCGCGCCGCACCTGCGCATCGAGCGCGCCGAAAGGTTCGTCGAGCAGCAGCACACGCGGCTCGATCGCCAGCGCACGGGCGAGCGCCACGCGCTGACGCTGGCCGCCGGAGAGCTGCGCCGGAAAGCGCCTCTCCAGCCCGGACAACTGAACCAAGTCGAGCAATTCGCTGGCGCGCTTGCGGATGTCGGCGCGCGCCGGGCGCTTGTCGCGCGGCCGCACCTTGAGGCCGAAGCCGATGTTCTCGGCGACCGTCAGGTGCTTGAACAGCGCGTAACTTTGGAACACGAAGCCGACATTGCGTTCCTGCACGCTCTTTTTGGAGGCGTCCTCGTTGCCGAAATAGATCGTGCCCGTGGTCGGACGCTCCAGGCCGGCGATCAGGCGCAATAGCGTCGTCTTGCCCGAGCCCGAGGGACCGAGCAATGCGATCAGCTCTCCCGAGCGGATATCGAGCGAGACACCACGCAGCGCAGGGTAGAGGTCGAACTCCTTGCGCACATCCGCAATACGAATATCCATCACTTGAGCCTTAATGACCGTTGGTTCCGGCGATCTGATCGCCGTAGCGCCATTCGAGGACCGTCTTCACCGCCAACGTGACGAGCGCGAGCAGCGCCAGCAGCGAAGCGACCGCGAAGGCCGCCGTGAACGCATATTCATTGTAGAGTATCTCGACATGCAGCGGCATCGTATTGGTGAGGCCGCGGATCTTGCCGGACACGACGGCAACCGCGCCGAATTCCCCCATCGCGCGCGCGTTGCACAGCAACACGCCGTACAAGAGCGCCCATTTCACGTTCGGCAAGGTCACGTACAGGAACGTTTTCCACCCGCTCGCGCCAAGCGAGAGGGCGGCCTCTTCGTCGCCCGTGCCCTGCTCCTGCATCAGCGGAATGAGTTCGCGTGCGACGAAAGGAAACGTCACGAAGACCGTCGCGAGCACGATGCCGGGAACCGCGAAAATGATCTGGATGCCGTGATCTTCCAGCCAGGGACCGAGATAGCCCCGTCCGCCGAACAGAAGCACGTAGACGAGACCGGCGATCACCGGCGACACTGAGAACGGCAGATCGATCAGCGTGACGATGAAGCTCTTGCCTTTGAAGTCGTACTTGGCGATGGCCCAGGCGGCGCAGATTCCGAAAATCATGTTGGCCGGCACCGCGATGGCGGCGACCATCAAGGTGAGCCCGATGGCCGACAGCGCGTCCGGATTGTTGATGGCCTTGACGTAGCCGGCCCAGCCGCCGCGGAACGCCTCGACGAAGACCACGATCAGCGGCATCAGCAGAAAGACGCCGAAGAACGCGAGCGCGACCACGATGAGCGCCGCGCGGAACCCCGCCGGCTCGCTTGTCGCGGACGGCGGAGCGATCGGCAGCTGCGGATCAGCCCGCATGTCCAAATCTCCGCCGGCTCCAGACCTGTATGAGATTGATCGCGAGCAGAATGGTGAACGAGATCGCCAGCATCAGCGATGCGATGGCGGTTGCGGCCGGGTAGTTGAACTCCTCGAGCCGGATGATGATCAGCAATGGCGCGATCTCCGACACGAAGGGGATGTTGCCGGCGATGAAGATGACCGAGCCGTATTCGCCGATGGCGCGCGCCAGGGCCAAGGCGAAGCCGGTCAGGATCGCCGGGATCAGCGGCGGCAGCACGACTCGCAGGATCGTGTGCCAGCGGTTGGCGCCGAGCGTCGCGGCGGCCTCCTCCAGCTCTTTGTCGAGATCGGCGAGGACCGGCTCGACAGTACGCACGACGAAGGGCAGACCGACGAAGATCAGCGCCACCACAATGCCTGTCGGCGTATAGGCGATCTTGATGCCGAGCGGCGCCGCCAGGGCGCCGATCCAGCCGTTCGATGCATAAAGCGCACTGAGCGCGATCCCGGCGACCGCAGTCGGCAATGCGAACGGAAGATCGATCATCGAATCGATCAGACGCTTGCCGGGAAAGCGATAGCGCACCAGCACCCAGGCGAGGATCAATCCGAAGAAGCCGTTGACGATCGCGGCGATGAGCGCGCCGCCGAAGCTCGTGCGCAGAGCTGCAAGCGTGCGCGCATCGAGCGCCAGTCTCCAATACTCATGCCAGCCGAGCGACGCACTCCGGATCACCAGGGCGGCGAGCGGAATGAGAACGATCAAGCCGAGATAGGCCATAGAAAAGCCGAACGTCACCCCGAAGCCCGGGATGACGCTCGGCCGCTTCCATTTGTAGAGCGCGTCGTCTGACATCGTCCGCTGGTGTCACTTCGGCTTGTAGAGTTGATCGAAGATGCCGCCGTCGCCGAAGAATTTCGGCTGCACCTCTTTCCAGCCGCCGAAGTCCTCGATCGTGGCAAGCTTCAGAGTCGGGAACCGCTTCTTGGCCTCGTCCGAGACGACTTCCGGCTTCGACGGGCGGTAGTAATTCTTCGCCGCAATCTGCTGTCCCACGTCGCTATAGAGGTACTCGAGGTAAGCACGAGAGACTTCTGTAGTACCGTGCTTTTCCGCGTTTTTATCGACGAGTGCCACTGGCGGTTCCGCCTTGATCGAAATCGATGGCACGACGATTTCGAACTGTCCAGGCTGCAGCTCGTCCAGCGCCAGGAAGGCCTCGTTTTCCCAGGCCAGCAGCACATCGCCGATGTTGCGCTGGACGAATGTCGTGGTGGCCCCGCGCGCGCCGGTATCGAGCACCGGCACATGACGGAACAGGGCCCCGAGATAGTCGCGCATCTTGGTCTCGTCGCCGCCGTACTTGTCCTTGGCCCAGGCCCAGGCCGCGAGCACATTCCAGCGCGCGCCGCCGGACGTCTTCGGATTCGGCGTTATCACTTCGACGCCGTCTTTCACGAGATCGCCCCAGTCCTTGATGCCTTTCGGATTGCCTTTGCGCACGAGGAAAACGATGGTCGAGGTGTAGGGCGAACTGTTGTTGGGCAACCGGCCGCGCCAGTCGGGGGGAATCTTACCGGTGTTCTTCACGATGGCGTCGATGTCGGCTTCGAGCGCCAGCGTCACCACATCGGCCTCGAGACCGTCGATCACGGCGCGCGCCTGCGCGCCCGATCCGCCGTGCGATTGCTGAATGACGATGGTCTTGCCAGTTGTCTCTTTCCAGTGCTTGGCGAAAGCCTCGTCGTAAGCGCGGTAGAGTTCGCGCGTCGGATCATAGGACACATTGAGGATGCGGTACTGCGCAGACGCCGGCGCGGTCAACGCGGCGGCAAAGGTGATGGCGGCGATGCCGATAAAAAATCGCGCGTTCAGGCGCATAACAAAGGCTCCCCTTTCAGGTTCGAGTTCCACAATCGCGACAACACCCCCGACCGGCAAGTCGTGTGCGAAAGAGAAAACGGTTTCTGTCGTCAAATCGGACGGAAGCGCAAAGATTTACTCGTGGCGGCCCGGCGCCTGCATGGAAATTTCCCGCGTCATGACGAGCCAATCTGTCGTATCCTTGCGGGAACAACAAGCGTCCGGCGCTCATGCGACATTTGTTCACCATCGGCTACGAACAGGCCAAGCCCGACACGGTGCTGAGGGAGCTCAAGCGCGCCAAGATCGACTTGCTGGTCGATACGCGCGCGGTGGCGGCGTCGCGGCGGCCGGGCTTTTCCAAGCGGACGCTCGCGTCCTCGCTCGACGATGCCGGCATCGGCTACGTTCATTTGCAAAAGCTCGGCACGCCGGCGGAAGGCCGCGCCGCGGCGCGCGCGGGTGACGTCGATACACTCTGGAAAATTTACGACAGGCACATCAAGAACGACGAGCCGCAGGCCCAGCTTGCCGAGTTGGTGACGCTGATCAAGTCGGGCAAGCGCGTCGCCCTGCTCTGCTATTGCCGCGACCCAAAAACGTGCCACCGCAGCCGCGTCGTCGCCAACGTGAAGAAACGCATGCGGGTGACGGTCGAGGATCTGATCCCGCCGTTGTTTTAGTGTGTCTTCCGGTTACGACGACTCAACAATTTGTCATGGCCAGGCTTGTCGCGGCCATCTCGATTAGGCGTGCAATGCCTTGCTAAGCGGGGTGCCCGGGACAAGCCCGGGCACGGCAACAGAGAGACCGGTGAGCGAAAAACTACTCCGCCGGCTGCGCCGCTGCCTGACGTCCTTCGATCTGGTTGATCATCACGGTGAGCCCGATCGTCGCGATGAACATCACCACCGCGATGACGGTGTTGACTCCGAGCACGAGGCCGAAGCCGCCGTGTTCGTGCAGCAGCGAGATCATGCCGATGGCCACCGCCGCGCTGATGAACAGTAGAAAATAGCGCACGGCATAGACACGGCCGCGCCAGGCGTCGGCCGTGTAGCGCGCGAGCACCATGTCGTTGACCGTGACCTGGCCGTAGATCATCGCGATGGCCAAAGCGAGCGCCAGCATCAACGGCACGCCTTCGGCATAGGAGGCCCACAGATTGCCGAGGGCGCCGAGCCCGGTGATCACCGCGAACATCATGTGCGGCGTGAAGCGCTCGACGAGACGCCCGACGCAGAGCTGCGCCACCGCGCCGCAGATCAGCACGGCGGTTGCGATGCTGCCGGCAAGCACCAGCGGCACATGCGTGGCGAGACGCTCATCGACGATCTTTGGCAGGGCGATGGTCAACACGTTGAAGACCGTGCCGGCCGTGAGCGCGATCACCACAAACAGGCTGAACATGATCGTCGCCAGTTGCGGCGTCAGCGTCACGGCGGGCACCGACTTGCGGGTCTTGGCGTGGTGACGATCGTCGGGCGTCTTCGCGACATAGAGAAAGCCGGTTGCCAGCACCAAGACGCCGGGCGCAATGAAAGCCGCGCGCCAGCTGAACCAGCTCGCCAACAGCGCGCTGACGCCGGCCGCGAGCGACACGCCGAGATTGCCGCAGACGCCGTTGAAGGCGAGCGTGCGTCCCTTGGCGCCGGAGGCCTCGATCAACATGGCCATGCCGACGGGGTGATAGATGGCGGCGAACATGCCCAGCGCGAACAGGGCGACCGCGAGCACCGTGAGACTCGGCGCCAATCCGGCAGCGACCAGCGACGCGGCGCAGCCAAAATAGAAGACCGCCATCATATTGCGGCGGCTCCAGCGGTCGGCGAGCCAGCCCGCAGGCAGCGAGAACAGGCCGAAGGCGATGAAGGCCGCGCTCGAGAGCGCGATGAGCTCGCTATAGGGCCGGCCATAGACCGAGACGAGACCGATGACGACCGTGGGATAGATCAGCAGGACGAAGTGGTCGACGGTGTGCGCCCAGTTAAGAAAGGCGATGGAGCGGCGGCGGGCGGTGCCCTCGGCGGACGGCGCAAGAGTCGTGGGGTTCATGGCATCGAGTCCCGGCTGCTGGCACCCCGATATAACTCTTGCCTTTTGGCGATGTTCGGTCGATTTTCGTCGCGATCAGGCCAAGGCTCTATGACCGATACCCGGCCCATCTACCGCCGCAACATGGATGACGCCCCTCGCCCGGTGGCGGTGATGGCTAGCACGCTGGCTTTGGGCGATCGCATCCCCCTCCACCTCCACCGCCGCGCGCAATTGCTGCATACAGCTTCCGGCATCCTGCGGGTGGAAACGGCCGAGGCCGCCTGGATTCTCCCGCCGGCGCGGGCCCTCTGGCTGCCGTCGGAATGGCCGCACAGCGTCACGATGCGCAGCCACGTGGAGATGCGGGCGCTCTATATCGACCCGGCCGCGGCCGAAACGCTGCCGAAGCAGCCGGTGCTGGTGGAGATTTCCGGCCTGCTGCGCGAACTGATCCTGGCGCTCCTGGAAGAGCCGGTCGATTTCGACGAAGACGGACGCGCGGGCATTGTCGCGCGATTGATCCTTACCGAGCTCGGCCGCCTGCGCGAGCGCCGGCTGGAAGTGCCGATGCCGCGCGATGCACGCGCGCTGCGCGTCGCCCGCGCCCTTCTCGACGATTCCAGCATCGCACATGACCTCGACCGCTGGGCCGAGGAAGCCGGCGCCAGCCGGCGGACACTGGCGCGCATCTTCCGCAGCGAGACGGGCTTGGGCTTTGCCGAATGGCGGGCGCGGCTGCGCGCCGTCGACGGGCTCGCCCGGCTGGCGGACGGCGCCTCGGTGGCGGAGACCGCCGCATCGGTCGGCTATGCCAGTCCGAGCGCCTTTTCGGCCATGATCCACCGGACCCTCGGTGACCCGCCGCGCCGTCTCACCAAGGCTTCCGTCTAGGGCCCGGCCGTTTCAACTCGACAACAAGCGAATTACCCGCTTTAGTTGCATGATGCCAGTGTTTTCGGCCGGACTGCCGGGTGACGGTAAGGGGCCGCGGTGGTGTGCAGTTGGCGCGTACACGCGGCAGCATTCGCCGCCGCGGCCATCCTTCTCTGTTGGTGTTGCGTTTGCGTAGTGGCCGTTCCGGCAAGGGCGGCTGACGACGAGGACGCGACCGTCATTCTTTTTTCCGGCCGCGACCTGTGGCGCAACGGCGCATTTGCTTATGGCGGATTGCTCGTCGCGCCCGGCGGCTTCGAGGACGACGGCCTGATGTTCAAGCTCGTGCTGTCGGGCGGGCTCTATCGCTACAACGCGGACAGTCTCGGCGGCCAGGAGGTCCTCGGCTCGGAGATGGTCGGCCAGATCATGCCCGGCTGGCGCATCAAGCGTGGCGGCGTGGAAGCCAAGATATTCTTCGGCCTCGACATCGAACGGCACACTCTGTGGCCAGACGATCCCGGCAACAAATTGCGCGGCAGCGACGTCGGCGCGCGTTTCGCGGCCGAGCTTTGGTACGAGCCGACCGAGCGCACGATGATCACCGGCGATCTGTCCTTCTCGACCATCGCCACCAACAATTCAGCGCGCGCGGCCTACGGCTGGCGTGTGCTGGAGGACCTGCTCGGCGGATTTTACGCTGGGCCGGAGACGCAATATTTCGCCTCCGACGGCTATCGCCAATTGCGCCTCGGCGCACACATCACCGGGCTCAAGGCCGAAGCTTACGAATGGTCGGCTGCCGCCGGCTGGGCCGCCGACAGCGACCGCCGTACGAGCCCTTATGTACGGCTCGGTGTGGCAGTGAGGCAGTAGCTCCGCAGATCAGTCCAACGTCCGCCTGAAGCGCGTCACGGCGATGGTCATGGCGACCAGCATCAGCACCCAAAGCGCGATCGCATCGTAGCGCAAATCGCCGACGGACGACCCCTTCAGCATGATCGAGCGCACGATGCGCAGGTAATGCGTGAGCGGCAGCGCCTCTCCCACCCATCGCGCCCAAGCCGGCATGCCGGCGAACGGAAACAGGAAGCCGGACAGCAAAATGTTGGGCAAGAAGAACATGATTGTCATCTGCATCGCCTGAAGCTGGTTCTGCGCGATGGTCGAGAACGTGTAGCCGATCGACAGATTGGCGGCGATGAACAGCGTGCTCAGCAAGGCAAGCACCGCGAGATTGCCGATGATCGGCACGCCGAACAGCACGACCCCGATGCCGATGATCATCGAGGCCTGCACGATACCGACGATCACATAGGGGATGATCTTGCCAAGCATGATCTCGACCGGCGTGATCGGCATGGCGAGGAGGTTCTCCATCGTGCCGCGCTCGATCTCGCGCGTCACCGACAGCGCGGTGAAGATCAGCATGGTCATGGTGAGGATGGTGCCGACCAGCCCGGGCACGATGTTGAGTTGCGTCACCGCGGCCGGATTGTAGCGCGCATGCGTGCGGATCTCGAACGGCATCACCGCCGGATCGGGCACCGCGTGATCGTGCGAAAGGGACGAGAGGATCACCTGCCCCAGCGCGCCGAGGGCCGTGCCGGACGCGACGGGATCGGTGGCATCGGCCTCGACCAGCATGGCCGGCTTGTCGCCGCGCCGGACGTTGCGCTCGAAATTGGCCGGGATCTCCACGGCGAACAGCACCGTGCCCGAGGCGAGCAGCGCGTCCATCTCCGCCTCGTTGCGCGGGAGCTGGGTGACCTTGAAGTATTTGGTGTTCTGCAGCGCCGCCAGCACCGAGCGCGCGAGGTCGCTTTGCTCCTGGAGCAGCACCGCCGTCGGCAGGTCGCGCGGCGTCGTGTTGATGGCGTAGCCGAAGAGCAGGAGCTGAATCAGCGGCACCATGATGATCATGGCGAAGGAGACGCGGTCGCGCTTGAGCTGGATGAACTCCTTGATCAGCATGGCGCCCGTCTTACGCCAGAAACGCCGCCCGCCAAGGCGGCGCGGCGCCTCGCTGGGAATGAGACGCGTCATTGGAAATTGTCCTGAGAGCGGCTCATCAGGTCGATGAACACGTCCTCGAGCGAGGGCTGCGAATGGTGCCACGCAAGCCCCTGCCGTTCGCGGAACGGCGCGATGCCGGCCTCGAGTGCGGCGGTATCGCGGCCCGAGACGTGCAGGCTGGTGCCGAACGGTGCCACCATGTCCACACCCTTGACCTTATTGAGCTCCTCGCCGAGTTCGGCGAGCGCGCCATTGTCCGGCGCACTCACGACATATGTTGTGAGATGCGAGGCGGCGATGACCTCGTCGACGGTGCCGTGCACCAGCAACTCGCCATAGGCGATGTACGCGATCTCATGGCAGCGCTCGGCTTCATCCATGTAGTGCGTCGAGACCAGCACCGTGAGGCCGTCGGCGGCGAGCGCGTGGATCTCGTTCCAGAAGTCGCGCCGCGCCTTCGGATCGACGCCGGCAGTGGGCTCGTCGAGCAGCAAAAGTTGCGGACTCGGCAGCGTGCAGGCGCCGAGCGCGAGCCGCTGCTTCCAGCCGCCCGACAGTTCGCCCGCGATCTGCTCCTCGCGGCCGTTGAGGCCGAGGCGTTCGATCGCCGCCCGCGCCGCGGCGGCCGGTCGTGCAAGGCCGTAGATGCGGGCGATGAACTCCAGGTTCTCGCGCACCGACAGGTCTTGATAGAGGCTGAAGCGCTGCGTCATGTAGCCGACCTGGCGCTTGATCATGTCGGTGCCGGTGCGGATGTCATAGCCAAGGCAGGTGCCCGTCCCCTCGTCCGGCGTGAGCAGCCCGCACAGCATACGGATCGTCGTGGTCTTGCCGGAGCCGTTGGGGCCGAGGAAGCAGTAGATGGTGCCGCGCTTCACCTGCATGGAGAGATTGCGCACCACCGCGCGGCCGCCGAACTTCTTCGTCAGGCCGTGCACGTCGATGACAATCTCGGCATTGTTCATCGCGATGACTCTTTTGCCACCGGCACGCCCGCCGGCTTGTCCGGCAGCAGCACGGTGACCGGCTGGCCGAGACGGAATTTCTCTGGATGGTCGGGATGCGCCTCGATCAGGAAGACGAGCTTGGCGCGCTCATCGAGGCTGTAGATCACCGGCGGCGTGTATTCGACGCTGCCGGAGATGAAGGTGACTTTCGCCGTCAGCCCCTGCTCGCAGCCGTCGCAGGTGACGCGCACGCTCTCGCCGTATTTGATTTCGGGCAGAACCGGCTCCGGCGCGTAGAAGCGGATCTTAAGATTGCCCGGCGTGAGCAGCGAGATCACCGGGCGCCCCGGCGCGACCGTTTCGCCGGGACGGAAATAGACCTGCTGGATCGTGCCCTCGGCCGGGCTCGAGGCGCTGCGGCGCGCAAGGCGCGTCTGCGACCATTCGAGATTGGCCTTGGCCTGGCGCAAGGCCGCCTCGGCATCGTCGTAGGTCTTCTGCGTCCCGGCGCTGCTCTTGAGCAATTCCTTGGCGCGGTCAAAGCTCTGCTGCGCGTTGATCACGGCGGTCTGCCGCACCATGACGTCGGCCCTTTGCAGGTCGTCATCGACGGTGAACAGCAAATCGGATTTGTTGACGTGATCGCCCTCGCGCACGTTCAGCTTTTCGATGCGGCCCTGCTCGTCCGGACTGACGAAAACCAGATCGGCTTCGACCCAACCTTGCAGCATGCGGTCCTTGTTCTCGTCACAGGCGGCGAGTGCGAGGCCGGCAAGCACCAGGGCCGCCGTGATGGCGGGTGTCCGTCTCATGGCGTTCTCCCGGGGGAAAACAACAGATCAAGATGGGTTTTCATCATGACGCGGACGTCGAGCGGCTCGAAACGCTCGAACAAGCCGTTCCACAGAATGGCGAGCAGGCCCGGCGCGGCCAGGATTTGCGGGAAATCCACCAGCCCCGGCGGCACCTCGCCGCGGGCGGCGGCACGCTTCAACATCGCGCGCACGGCGGCGATGATGCGCGAAAGCACCTCGCGGTAATAGAATTCGGCAAGCATGGGAAAACGGCGGCCTTCTGTGATCATCAGGCGCACGACGTCCTTGCGCCGCGTCTCGTAGACCTCGCGCACGAACATCTCGGCGATGTGGCCGCCCAACTGCGAAAGCGGCAGATCGGCCGCGCCCATCGCCTCGATGGTGCCGACCAGCGGCGTCAGCATGGTGCGGATGAGCTCCTGAAACAGGCTCTCTTTGTCGCGGAAGTAGAGATAGATCGTGCCCTTGGCGATGCCGGCGCGGCGGGCGACGTCGTCGAGCCGCGTCGCCGCGAAGCCGCGTTCGGAAAATTCGTCGAGCGCGGCGGTGAGGATCGCTTCGCGCCGGGCGGCGCCGCGGGCTTCGCGGGTGTCGGCGG
>DATARB010000016.1:0-12840 GCA_036264375.1 Pseudolabrys sp. | reverse complement strand
CGCAACACAATATCGTCACCGAAGTGCATGGCGGCGTCGGCGATGTCGCGGCGGGCTTTGCCGCGGCCGACGAAATCCGCGAGGGCACCTATTATGTGCCGCGCGTCCAGCATGCGCATCTGGAAACGCATTGCGCCATCGGCTGGGTCGACGACCACGGACGCCTCAATCTGCGCGCGAGTACGCAGGTGCCGTTCCTCACGCGGCGCGAACTGGCGCACATCTTCGCGCTTGATCCGGCCAAGGTGCGGGTGTTCTGCGAACGGGTCGGCGGCGGCTTCGGCGCCAAGCAGGAAATGCTCGTCGAGGATATCGTCGCCCTCGCCGCGCTGCGCACCGGCCGTCCCGTGAAGCTCGAATTCACGCGCGAGGAGCAGTTCGTCGCCGCCACCACGCGGCATCCGATGCGCATGCGCGTGAAGATCGGCGCCAAACGCGACGGCACCTTGACCGCGATCGAAATGCACGTCGTCTCCAACACCGGCGCCTATGGCAACCATGGCGGCGCGGTGCTGCGCCACGCCTGCTCGGAGAGCATCGCCGTCTATCGCTGCGCCAATAAGAAGGTCGACGGCTACGCCGTCTACACCAACACGGTGCCGGCCGGCGCCTTCCGCGGCTATGGCCTGCCGCAGACCAACTTCGCGGTCGAGCAGGCGATCGATGAACTCGCCCGCGCCATCGGCATGGACGCACTTGAATTCCGCCGCCACAACGCGGTGAAGCCGGGCGATGCCCTGCTCTCGCACGGCGAGTCCCACGCCGATATCGTCTACGACAGCAACGGGCTTACCCAGTGCCTCGATCTCGTCGACAAGGCGATGACAAGCGGCAAAGGCGAGCCGGCACCATCGGCCGACTGGTTGGTCGGCGAAGGCGTGGCGCTCACCATGATTGCCACGGTGCCGCCCGGCGGACATTTGTCCGACACACGCGCCGCGGTCACGGCCGATGGCACCTACGACGTGACCGTGGGCACCGCGGAGTTCGGCAATGGCACCACCACGGTGCACCAGCAGGTCGCGGCGACCGCGCTGGCGGCGTCCACGAGGCAGATCCGCATCCGGCAATCCGACACCGACCATGGCGGGCACGACACCGGCGCCTATGGCTCGACCGGCACGGTGATCGCCGGGCGCGCCACGCAATTGGCCGCGGAAGCTTTGCGCGAGCGCATCCTCACCTTCGCGGCCGATTATGCGCAGGCGGATCGCGCATCATGTACGCTTGCGGGCGACGCCGTGACTGCCGGCAGCCGGCGCATTCCGTTACGCGAACTCCACAGCGCCGCCGCGCGCCTCGGCGTGGAGCTTGCCGCCACCGGCAGCACCAACGGCACGCCGCGCACCTTGGGCTTCAACGTGCATGGCATGCGCGTCGCAGTGCATCCCAAGACCGGCGCGATCCGCATCCTCTACAGCGTGCAGGCGGCCGACGCCGGCCGCGTGATCAACCCGATGCAATGCCGCGCCCAGGTCGAGGGCGGCGTGGCGCAGGCGCTCGGCGCGGCGCTGTTCGAGGAGGTCGTCATCGACGACAAGGGCCGTGTGGTGACGCCGAGCTTCCGCACCTATCACCTGCCCGCCTTCAGCGACATTCCGCGCACCGAGGTGTTTTTCGCTGACACCGACTCCGCGCTCGGTCCCTACGGCGCCAAGTCGATGAGCGAGAGCCCGTACAATCCGGTGGCGCCGGCGCTCGGCAACGCCATCCGCGATGCCACCGGCGTGCGTTACTATGCGATCCCGTTCAAGCCGGACCGCATCTATGCGCCGCTGGTGGGCGAAGCGGCCGAGTGAGTGAACACACAGCCATCGTCCGTCACCCTGAGGTGCGAGCGACCATGGGTCGCGAGCCTCGAAGGGTGACAGCCCGTGCCCGTCATCCTTCGAAGCTCGGCAGCTTCGCTGCCTCGCACCTCAGGATGACGGATAGAGGTCAGCGCTCACCGCACCGTCCACGCGCTCTTCGCGAGGTTCATGTGCTCTTTGTGCCAATGACGGGCGATGTCGAGCCGCGTCGCCACCCAGACCTTGTCGTGCTTGGCGATGTGATCGAGAAACCGCGCTAAGCCCGCCGCGCGGCCGGGCCGTCCGGCCAAACGGCAATGCAGACCGACCGACATCATCTTCGGCGCGCTGTCGCCCTCGGCGTACAGACAATCGAACGCGTCGCGCAGATAGATGAAGAACGCCTCGCCGTTGGGGAAGCCCTGCGGATTGGTGAAGCGCATGTCGTTGGCGTCGAGCGAATAGGGAATGATAAGATGCGGTCCCTTCGGCCCGTTCACCCAATACGGCAAGTCGTCGGCATAGGCGTCCGACGAGTAGAGGAAGCCGCCCTCCTCCAGGACGATTCCGAGGCTGTTCTCCGAGCTGCGGCCGGTGTACCAGCCGTACGGGCGCTCGCCCGTGACCTCCTTATGAATGCGCATCGCCTCGACGAAATGCGCGCGCTCCTCGGCCTCGGGCGCGTCCTTGTAGTCGATCCATTTCAGCCCGTGGCTGGCGATCTCCCAGCGGGCCTCCTGCATCGCCTTGACGATGTCCGGGTGGCGCGCCAGCGCCGTCGCCACGCCGAACACGGTCGCCGGCATCTTGCGAGCGGTGAACATCCGCCACAGCCGCCAGAAACCGGCGCGCGAGCCATATTCGTACATCGACTCGACGTTCATGTGGCGCTGGCCCGGCCACGGCACCGCGCCGAGCACGTCGGACAGGAAGGCCTCCGAGGTGGCGTCGCCGTGGATGATCGCGCGCTCGCCGCCCTCCTCGTAATTGACCACGAACTGCACCGCCACGCGCGCGCCGCCCGGCCAGCGCGGATCGGGCGGATTGCGCCCGTAGCCGATGAGATCGCGCGGGTAAGCCTCATTCATCATGTCACACGGTCCGTTGTCGCTGCCTAAAGCGCCGCGCGTGCAACGCTGCGCCTTGCGTCTTATACTACACGTGCGCCCCTTGGCATCGACTCTGGTACGCATCGCCGCATGACCTCGCCCCCGGCCACATCGCCCGATTTCGGCAAGCACATCATGACGCTTGCCGACCACCTCGCCGCCTTCTCGGAGACGCCGGACGAACTCACCTGCACCTATCTGTCGCCGGCGCACCGCAACGTCGCCGGCGAGCTCGCGGCGCTGATGAAGCATGCAGGCCTCAGCGTCGAGATCGATGCCGTGGGCAATGTCGTCGGCCGCCACAAGTCGCAGGCGCCGGGCGCCAAGACGCTCATCGTCGGCTCGCATTACGACACCGTGCGCAACGCGGGGAAATACGACGGGCGGCTCGGCATCCTCGTCGGGCTGGTCGTCATCGAAGAACTGGTGCGGGAGGGCCGCCGCCTGCCCTTCGACCTGGAGCTGATCGCGTTCTCGGAAGAAGAAGGCGTACGCTTCTCCGCCCCCTATATCGGCAGCAGCGCCGTCGCCGGCCGCTTCGATCCGGCAATGCTGGAGCGCAAGGATGGCGGCGGCATGCCGCTCGCCGAAGCCATCCGCGAGTCAGGCTTCGATCTCGATGCCATCCCGCGCATCGCCCGCGCGAAAGACAAATTGCTCGGTTATCTTGAGGTGCACATCGAGCAAGGCCCGGTCCTGCTCGGCGCGGGGCTGCCCGCCGGCATCGTCTCGGCGATCGCCGGCAATGTGCGCTATGCGGTGGAGATCGAAGGCGAAGCAGGACACGCCGGCACCGTGCCGATGGGCTCGCGCCATGACGCGCTGGCGGCGGCTTCGGAGATCGTCCTTTATGTCGAGAGCCGGTGCAGCCAACCAAATCTCGTCGGCACCGTGGGCCGGCTGTCGGTGCCGAACTCCGCGATCAACGTCATTCCGCGCCGCTGCGAATTCACGCTCGACATTCGCTCCGGCGACGATGCCGTCCGCGACGCAGCGGTCGCCGATATCTTCGCCGAGATGGAGCGGATCGCGAAGCGCCGCGGCGTCAGCATCGCGCGCAAGGAGCTCTTACGCGCGCCCGCCGTGCCCTGCTCGCCGCGCCTGCAAGGCGAGCTGGCGGCCGCCTTCACCCGCGCCGGCATCGCACCGCGCACGCTCCCGAGCGGCGCCGGCCACGACGCCGTGATGTTCGACGGCCTCAGCGATCTCGCCATGATGTTCGTGCGCTGCGGCAATGGCGGCGTCAGCCATTCGCCGCGCGAGACGATCACCGCCGAGGATGCCGGCATCGCCGCGCGCATCCTGCTCGACGTTCTCATCACTCTGAAACCCTGAATCCTTCGAAGGAGTCCACCGGATGGACAAGCTCCGCGTCACCGCCGGATCGTATGTGTTCGATGCCAAGCTCGAGACGGCGGCCGCGCCGAAGACCTGCGCGATCATCCGCAAGCTTTTGCCTTACGAGAACAAGATCATCCACGTGCGCTGGAGCGGCGAAGGCGTGTGGATTCCGCTCGGCGATATGGATCTCGGCCTGACTTACGAGAACCACACCAGCTATCCGGCGCCGGGACAGATGATCGTCTATCCGGGCGGCATCTCGGAGACCGAGATCTTGCTCGCCTACGGCGCGGTGCATTTCTCCAGCAAGCTGGGCCAGCTCGCGGGCAACCACTTCCTCACGATCACTTCGGGCTTGGACAAGCTCTACGAGCTCGGCCGCGCGGTGCTTTACGAGGGCGCGAAGACGGTGCGGATCGAGGCGGTGTAGGGACGCCTGTCCCGGGCGCAGCGCAGCACGTCTTCCCCGTCACCCTGAGGTGGCGGCCGAAGGCCGCCCTCGAAGGGTGACAGCCCGTGATTCAGTGCCCGTCATCCTTCAATGTCGGGTTTACCCGACATTGGATCTAAAATTGCTCAAGTCGGCTATAGCCGACTTGAGGTGGCTCGCGTGCTACGCACGTTCGCACCTCAGGATGACGGATCGCATCACCTTGTCCCATACATCCTGTCGCCGACATCGCCGATGCCGGGCAGGATGAAACCCTCGTCGTTGATGGTGTCGTCGACCGCCGCGGTCCACACATGCACATCCGGGTGATGCGCGCGCAGCTTGTCGATCGCCCGCTCGGTCGCCAGCAGGCAGACGATGCGCACGGCTTTCGCACCGGCTTCCTTCAGGCGGTCGACCGCCGCCACGGCTGAGTTGCCGGTCGCCAGCATCGGATGCAGCACCAGCGCGAGACGATCCGCCATGTCGTCGGGCGCCTTGAAGAAGTATTCAACGGCGACAAGCGTGCGCGGATCGCGATAGACGCCGACATGCGCGACCCGCGCCGACGGCACCAGATTGAGCATGCCGTCGAGGAAGCCCATGCCGGCGCGCCCGACCGGCGCAAGCACCAGCTTCTTGCCGGAGAGCACCGGCGATTTCATCGTCGCCAGCGGCGTCTCGACGTCGACCGTTTCCAGCGGAAGGTCGCGCGTCACTTCGTAGCACAGCAGCGTGCCGATTTCGTTGAACAGCTCGCGGAAGACCTTGGTCGAACGCGTCTTGTCGCGCAGCAATGTGAGCTTGTGCTGCACCAGCGGATGCTTGACGATGGTGACGCCTTCCATGGAATGACCTCTAGACTTCAACCGCTCGTCCCCGCGAAAGCGGGGACCCAGGGGCAAAAAACACTGACGTTTCGGTTCTCGGCCCTGGATTCCCGCTTGCGCGGGAATGAGCGGAGTATGGGCGTCTCTGGTTGAACATGTTCAAAGCTTAGAAAACAGTCCCGTCGCTGACGACGGTGAACGGCGGCCCCCCATCCGGCCTTTTCTCTTTCGCGACCTTGCGTCCCGCCGCCCAGGTGCCGCCTTCCAGCAGCGCGCCGAGCGGGAAATCCGCGACCGCAAGTCCGAGCTTGTCGCGCACCAGCGGCGCGAGGCGGTCGAGCAGCGCCACGGTGAGCGCCCGCCACTCCACCACGACTTCAGACTCGACGGCCATAGGCTTACCGGCCGCGGCGGCGTCGCGCAGCGCGATCACGCCCATGTCCACGAACAGGCCGCCGTTGCGATACTCGGCGAGGCCGGTGAGGCCATCGATGTCGCTGACGGCGATGCCGGCGTCACGCAGCGGCTCGACCAGCGAATAGCTCAGCCACTGCGACAGCTTGTGCAGCGGCATCAGCCCGTTGCCCGCGTCTTCGCGCTTGATGGCGCGATGACGCCAGGTGTCGCCGAGCGGCACGCCGCCGAGGCTCAGGCGGTTCTGCCAGATCGGGCCAAGATGCAGCAGCAGCGCTTCCAGAATCGCCGGCGCCGGCAGACGTCTTCCCTCGGCGCGCGCGGCGAGATGATCGAACAGCCCGCCGGCCCGCGCGCTGTCGGCCATAGCAAACACATTCGGGTTGTCGCGCATCGCGACGCCCAGGCGCGCCAGCAAAGCAGCGCGGCCTTCCAGGCCGGTGAGCGGATTGTCGGGACCTGCGCCAAAACCTTGCGCCAATTCTTCGCCGGTCAAGGCAACAAGCCGGCTGGCGTCAGCGCGCAGCGGATCGTTCTTGTCGGCCGAGAACAGCCCCGCCTCGAACATGCGCAGGCTGGCGAGCGCCAGCCCTTCCGAACGTCCGATGGTCAGCCCCGTCGCGGCATCGCGATAGCGCCAGTCCGGCCCCGCCCCCGCATCGAGCAGCACCGAGACGATGGCAAGATCGAATGCCGCACGGGCTCGCGCGGCCGCATCTTGCCAAGCCGTCTTTGCCGCTATCTCAGCCCACAAATCGCGGCCGTTGAACACGAAGTGCCGCCAGCGCGCATGCAGCGGCACTTTCAGGTCCGGATAATTGGCGCGGATCACCTCCGCGACAAAAGCCGCCGCCGGCGCGAGCTTGGCGATGTCGACGCGGAAATGCGGCAAGGCATCCGCCAGTCCCACGTCGAGGATTTCACGCGCGCGCTCACGCACCGCGCTTGACGACAATAGCGATAGCGCCACGTCACGCTCGCTGGCGAGCGTATGGGTCGATGTCGGAATGGCTAGAACTCTTCGAGGTTGCGGCCGACGACAGCCTTGAGCGCGTCCGTGGTCGGCACCTCGCCCGGCGTGTAATAGCCGGCCGCCTTCTTCGCTTCGATCTCGACTTGCGCGTCGGGCGGGATGAGATCCGCCGGCATCGCCACGCGTTCGCCGATCTCGATGCCGGTCTCGACGATCGAGTCATATTTCATGTTCGACATCGAGACGAAGCGGTCGATGCGCGTGATGCCGAGCCAGTGCAGCACGTCCGGCATCAACTGCTGGAAGCGCGCGTCCTGCACGCCCGCGACGCATTCGGTGCGCTCGAAATAAGTTGCCGCCTGGTCGCCGCCTTCCTGCCGCTTGCGCGCATTGTAGACCAGGAACTTGGTCACCTCGCCGAGCGCGCGGCCTTCCTTGCGGTTATAGGCGATCAGCCCCGCGCCGCCGTTCTGCGCTTCCTTCACGCATTCGGCGATGCCGTGGATGAGATAAGGCCGGCAGGTGCAGATGTCGGAGCCGAACACGTCGGAGCCGTTGCACTCGTCGTGCACGCGGCAGGTGAGCCTGCGCTTGCGGTCGGCGATCGCTGCCGGATCGCCGAAGATATAGAGCGTGATGCCGCCGATCGGCGGCAGGAACACGGTGAGATCGGGCCGCGTCACGAGCTCCGGATAGATGCCGCCGGTCTGCTCGAACAGTGTGCGGCGAAGCTTGTCTTCGCTGACCTTGAAGCGCTCGGCGATGCCCGGCAGATACCAGACCGGATCGATTGCGGCCTTCGTCACTGCGATATCGCCGCCTTCGCGCACGATGTCGCCATCGGCCTTCACGCCCCATTCGCCGCTGGCGAATTCAGGGATGGTCAGGCGCGCCTTGGTGATCGCGATGGTCGGACGGATATCGAGACCTTCCGCGATCTCGCGGCCGAAATCCTGCGCGACGCGATGCCCCCACGGATCGAGCGACACGATGCGTCCCGGCTCGCTCCACTGCGGGAACGGACCGACATCGACGACCGGTGCCGTATTGGTGAGATCGGGACGCGCGATCGGATTAAGCGCACCGGATGACACCGCCAGCGCGCGATAAAGCGCGTAGGAGCCGCCATGCGCACCGATCGCATTGCGTTCGCCCGGCGATGTGACAGTACCGATGATGGGTCCGCGCTCGCGAGCCGTCGCTGCGCCCCATGTGATCGGGTAACGCGCCGGCGCGCGATGCCCGGGGTGCGACGTCAGTCTGATATGGCCGTCTCTATTCGTGGACATCCTTTTGCCCCACAAAAGCAAAAAGCCCCTTTCGGCGGGTGCCGAAGAGTGGCTTCAAAAAAATATAATAGAGCTTCTGGAAGATAATTCAAGTCTCTTGATGGGGGCCCAAAAGGGCACGTCCTTCTCCCTACGAGGTCGCAGATACCGCGAAGCTGGCTCTCATCTTTGGAATTCCGTCTGTTACGCGCTGTCGGTTGTATAGGAGCGCAATTTCACCAAGGCGGCCAGCCATGAGAGAAAAGGTCAGGCGCGCCGGCTCTCCCTCTCCGCACGTCGCGCATCATCGACGTCATCAAACGCGTTCGGATATTCTTTCTTTACAAACTCGAACCCATCGTCGGCAGATAGTCACTGCGCCGATCAAAAACATGTTCAACTAACGGTCGTCGACATCGCACACCTGCCTTCATCGCGACCGAATTGTCATCTTCGAGTATGTGAAGACAATTGTTCGCAGGAAATACAGAAATGGCTAATGCAAGTCTGACCCGGATGTCCGCCGGAGAACTCGTCGCGCTCGTCAAGTCGCGCGAGATCACGCCGGTCGAGATCCTCGACGCTCACCTCTCGGTCATCGACCGCATCAATCCCTCGCTCAACGCCATCGTCACGCTCGCCACCGACGACGCGCGCAAGGCCGCGCTCGCGGCCGGCGACGCGGTCATGCGCGGCGACGAAACCGGTCCGCTGCATGGCCTGCCCATCGGCATCAAGGACACGACCGCCACCGCCGGCATCCGCACCACCTACGGCTCGCCGCTCTACAAGGACAACGTTCCCGCCGAGGACGCCGAAGCGGTGCGTCGCCTCAAGGCGGCCGGCGCCATCGTGGTGGCCAAGACCAACACGCCGGAATTCGCCGCCGGCGCCAACACGGTCAACCCGGTGTTCGGCGCCACGCGCAATCCATGGAATCCGAAGCTGAGCTCGGCCGGCTCGTCGGGCGGCTCGGCGGTCGCGGTCGCGACCGGCATGCTGCCGCTGGCGCAAGGCACCGACTTCGGCTGTTCGGTGCGCATGCCCGCCGCCTTCTGCGGCATCGTCGGCATCCGCCCGACGCCCGGCCTCACACCCAATTACCCGGCGCCGCTCGCCTGGGACCCAGGGTCGGTGCATGGGCCGTTGGCACGCAGCGCCGAAGATGCCGCGCGCATGCTCGACGCCTTCGTCGGCTTCAGCCGCCTGTCGCCGGTCTCCGTCGCGCCGCCGTGGAAGAGCGCGCTTGCCGAGGTCGCGGCCTGTCAGGACGCCAAGGGCCTGCGCGTCGCTTACGTGTCGGACATTGCCGGCATCGGCGTCGATAGCGAGATCGACTCCATCTGCCGCAAGACCGCGCTGTCGCTGAAAGACGCGGGCGCAACCGTCGAGGACATCCAGTTCGATGCGTCCGAAGGCCGCGAGCCCTACCAGGCCTGGCGTGGGCTGTGGATGGTTGGCCAGCATTTTGCCAATCTCGACCATCTGGAAGCGTTCGGCGCGAACCTTCAAGGCAACGTGAAGGGCGGACTGACGGTGACGCCGCTCGAGCTTGCCAAGGCCGAGCAGATGCGCGCCAAGCTGTTCTTGAAGTTCGCGGACCTGTTCGAGCGTTACGACCTGCTGCTCACACCCGCCTCGCCGGTGAAGCAGTTTCCGGTGGACCAGAACTTCCCCACCGTGATCAACGGCAAGACGTTCGCCAACTATACCGACTGGATCGCCGGCTCATTCCTCGTCACGCTGATGAGCCTGCCCGGCGGCAGCGTGCCCGCCGGCAAGACCGGCGACGGGCTGCCCGTGGGCATGCAGATCGTCGGCGCCCGCTTCGAGGAGCCGCGCATCCTCTCGCTCGCCAAGATCATCCAGCGCATGCACCCGGTCGGCTGGCCGCCGATCATGTGAAGCGGTCGCGCGTCGACGCTTGCTGGCATACGGAGGAGCGTGTATCGAACGCCATCGCCGTTTGCGGCGGGGCATAGCGCAGTCTGGTAGCGCGTCTGGTTTGGGACCAGAAGGTCGCAGGTTCGAATCCTGCTGCCCCGACCATCTAACTTATTGAATATAAACGGCTTTAATTCCGAACGCTGACCTTACTTCCCGATCAGCGGCGAGGCCACCCGGTCGCCCGGGGCAATCCCCATCTTGCGCGCGGTCCCGGCGATCACCTCCAGCACGAAGCGGACCGGCCCTTTCGAGGGGATCACCTCGGTCGACATCGGCTTGGCGTTCTCGGCGATGCGCAAAATGCGCCCGTCGGCCTTGATGAAGATCATGTCGAGCGGGATGTAGGTGTTCTGCATCCAGAACCCGACGTCCTGCTCGCGATGGAAGTCGAACAGCATGCCCTGCCCCTCGGGCAGTTCCTTGCGGAACATCAGACCCTTCTCGCGCTCGGGCTCGGTGGTGGCGAGTTCGACCGAGAATGGATGGACCCCGGACTTGGTGGCGATCTCGAGCGTCGACTGGCCGGCCGCCTGGGCCGGGCCAGCCGCGATGAACAATCCGAGGACAAGGACAGCAATCGACGAATGGAAGCGCATGCCCAGGCCTTTACGCGGACATCCGTCCAGCGGCAATGCGAAAAACCGTGATCGGCACCGAAGCGGTCAGTGCGAAGCCGGACCCAGCGCCCCGCCGTCCGGGCGTACTTCCGCCGCCATCAGCCCCTTGGGCCCGGGCCCAAAGCGGACCAGCACGGTCTGCCCCGGCCGCAACTCGGCGATGCCGAAGCGGCGCAGCGTCTCCATGTGCACGAAGATGTCCGGAGTGCCTTCACCGCAGGTGAGAAAGCCGAACCCGCGCAGCCTGTTGAACCACTTCACCTGCGCGCGCTCGAGACCGCTGGTCGCCGTCACCGAGACGTGGGTGCGCGGCGCCGGCATCTCTGCCGGGTGCACCGCGGTAGACTCGTCCATCGAGATGATGCGGAAGGCTTGCAGCCCGCGCGCGCGCTGCTGCACTTCGCAGACGATGCGCGCGCCTTCGTAAGCGGCTTGGAAACCGTCGCGCCTGAGACAGGTCACATGCAGGAGGATGTCCGGCATGCCGTTGTCAGGGACGATGAAACCGAAACCTTTTGAAACGTCGAACCACTTGATCACGCCCGACAGTTCAATGAGACTGCCTGTCGCTTCGTCGTCGACGATCTCTCTGACAAGTCCTGTCCGAAAGTCTGTGCCAGGCATTTTCTTTTCTACCCCGTCCGACGTGGTGACGCCGCACGCCGCCGCCTCTATGGCGCCTCTTCTGTGGGGCGCATCACCGAATCTGTGGCTTCAAGATAACACCCGGCCCTAAACCGCAAAGTGCAAAATGCGCTTGCGCACAGCTCTGTACACAGCGGAAAGCCTTGCGAATCAGGCGTCAATGAAGGGTGCGAGCACGTCGCCGATGTCATCGCGCACAACCAGATCGGCATACTCGTCGAGCTCAGTTGCATCCCGATTGATGATGACGAGAGCCGCGCCATTGCGTTTCGCCATCAATGGAAATCCGGCCGCGGGCCAGACGACGAGCGAGGAACCGACGGCAAGAAACAGATCGCAGTTTTTCGTCAAGTCTTCAGCGCGCTGCATCGCATCGAGCGGCATCGATTGACCGAACGAAACGGTCGCCGTCTTGATGAAACCGCCGCACCGGCAGTCCGGCGCGTGATTGCCGTTGGCGTCAAACTTCTCTTTCATCCATGACAAGTCATAGCGTTGCTCGCAGCCAAGGCAGGTCGCGAAGGTAGTATTGCCGTGCAACTCGATGACGTCTTCGGCCGCGATGCCCGACGCTTGGTGCAAGTTGTCGATGTTCTGCGTGATGAGTTCCGGTACCTTGCCGCGGCGATAGAGCGAGGCGAGCGCGCGGTGGCCGCGGCCGGGCTTGGCGGCCGCGAAGGTCGCATCGATCGCGAAACGCCGCCGCCAGGATTCGTCGCGCATCTCGCGGCTCGCCAGGAACTCGTCGAACGGGATCGGCCGGTTCTTAGTCCAGAGGCCGCCAGGCGAGCGGAAGTCGGGAATGCCGCATTCGGTCGAGATGCCGGCGCCGGTGAAGGGCGCGATCGTTCGCGCGCCCTCGATCAGATCGCGCAAGCGTGAGACGGCGGTGGAAAAATCGGCAGCGATCATTTGTTATATACTCGCCTGCAGGCCCTGGCGGCCGACTAACGACGTTCTCAAGAGGTTTGACCTATGCGATATCTGCATACCATGCTGCGCGTCCGCGATCTGGATGCCGCGCTCGATTTTTACGTCAACAAGCTCGGCTTGAAAGAGACCCGCCGCCGCGTCGACGAGAAGAACCGCTACACCCTCGTGTTCCTGGTCGGACCGGACGACGAGAAACTGATTGACGAGACCAAGAAGCTCGGACGCCCTGGGCTGGAGGTCGAGCTCACGTATAACTGGGACACCGAGGACTATGGCGAGGCGCGCTATTTCGGCCATCTCGCGTATGAGGTCGACGACATCTACGCCACCTGCGACAAGCTCAGGAAGGCCGGCGTCACCATCAACCGGCCGCCGCGCGACGGGGTGATGGCCTTCGTCCGCTCGCCGGACAAGCATTCGATCGAGCTGTTGCAGAAGGGCAGTGCCCTGCCCCCGCAGGAACCATGGAAGTCGATGCCCAACACCGGGAACTGGTGATTTCCACGGGGCTGATTTTTCGTCGCCCGCTTTGCTTGCCGCTGG
>DATARB010000394.1:0-18003 GCA_036264375.1 Pseudolabrys sp. | reverse complement strand
CTCGTACCAGCGCAGATCATACTGCGCGATGGCATCACCGCAGGCGAGCGCCTCGTCGAGATCGTAGCGGCCGTTGACGTCGACGCAGAGGTTTTCGCCCCTGCCGCCGACCACCTTGAGCGCCGCCTCGATGCGCTTGAGATCGTCCTTGAGCGGCACGCCGCCGATCTTCATCTTCACGGTGGAATAGCCGAGGTCGAGATAATGCTTCATCTCGTCCTGCAGCGCGCTGATGTCCTTGTCGGGATAGTAATAGCCGCCGGCGGCATAGACCCAGGCGGTCTTATCCGCGTTGCCGTTGTTGTAGCGGTCGGCGAGCAGGCGCCAGAGCGGCACGCCTTCGGCCTTCGACACTGCATCCCACAGCGCCATGTCGAGCACGCCCACCGCAACGGAACGCTCGCCGTGGCCGCCCGGCTTCTCGTTCTTCATCATAGCGCCCCACGCCTTGATGGGATCGATGATGCCGCGCGCATCGACGATCTCGTCCGGCTTCGCCGCCTTCAGCCGCGGAATGAAGCGCTCGCGCAGGAGGCCTTGTGGCGCGTAGCGGCCGTTGGAATTGAAGCCGAAGCCGACCACGGGTTTGCCGTCGCGCACGACGTCGGTGAAGATCGCGACGACGCTCGCTGTCATGGTCGAGAAGTCGATGTAGGCGTTGGCGATGGCGGATGAGATCGGGACGACGATGTCGGCAATACCGGTAATGCGCATGGGATCCTCAAGAGGCGGGACAAACGCCCCTCAATACCGTCAGGCAATTGTTCCGGCCAGCGTTTTCGCCTAGCGGCGACGGCCCTTTTTCGATTTCGCCACATTTCGAGGTGCGTTTTCGCGGCTTTCGCGGCCCGTGCCGGCAGCACGGCGACCGCCTCGATCTCGAACAGCGCGCCCGGTCGCGCGAGTTGCGATATCGCCACCGTCGTGCTCGCCGGCGGTGCCTTGGTGTTGAGGAAGCGGTCACGCACCTCACGGAAAAGCGCGATATGCGCCATGTCGACAAGATAGTTGTTGATCTTCACAATGTCCGTGAAGCCGGCGCCCACCGCCGCGAGCGCGGCGCCAAGATTCTCAAACGCCTTTTCGCATTGCGCGCTGAAATCGCCCGGTGCGCCGACAAGCTTGTTGTCGAGATCGAGGCCGAGTTGCCCGGCGATATACACCGTGCGGCCGGGACCCTTAGTATCGACGACGTACGTATAGCCGGGCGGCGGCGCCAGCGTTTTTGGATTGAGATAGCGTACCTGTGCGGCCATTGTTGCCCCCGGATCAGATTGGCTCGGCAAAGATCATCACATGCCGCTACTGATCGACGCAAATCGTCCGATTGCTGCGTGCACCTCCGCCTGATAGGCACTGCCGATGCTCATGCGCCGAACCATCCTCGCTCTGGCGGTTGCCGGCGGCCTCCTGACTCCGCAGAGCGCACTCGCCGCCACCGGCCTCGACGGCGCGGCCATGAGCTGGCCCTGGGCCTTGCCCTTCGCGGGCATTCTCTTGTCGATCGCCACCGGCCCGCTGCTGTTTCCCAAAATCTGGCACGCGCACTACGGCAAGATCGCCGCCTTATGGGCGATGCTGACCCTGGTCCCGATGGCGCTCGCCTTCGACGCACCGGTGGCGCTGGCCGCCTTCGTGCACGAGATGCTGGCCGAATACATGAGCTTCATCATCCTGCTGTTCGCGCTCTACACGGTCGCCGGCGGGCTCTTGATCACCGGCAATCTCGGCGGCCGGCCTTTGAGCAACGCGCTGGTGCTCGCCTTCGGCGCTTCGATTGCCAGCATCGTCGGCACCACCGGCGCGGCGATGGTCCTGGTGCGGCCGCTGATCCGCGCCAACGCGGTGCGTGAACACAATGTCCATGTCGTCGTGTTCTTCATCATTCTGGTCGCCAATATCGGCGGAGCCTTGAGTCCCTTGGGCGATCCGCCGCTCTTCGTCGGCTTTCTGCACGGCGTCGATTTCTTCTGGCCGCTCACGCATCTGTGGACGCAGACGCTGATCGCCGGCGCCTTCGTGCTGGTGGCTTTCGTCGTTGTCGACGTCGTCTACGCACGGCGCGAACCGCGGATGGTGCCGAAGTCGGAACCGCTGCGCGTGCACGGCCTCGTCAACCTGGCGCTTATCGCGGCCATCATCGGCGCCATCCTGCTCTCGGCCGCGTGGAAGCCCGGCATCACGCTGACGATCTACGGCACCGCGCTCGAAATCCAGAACCTCGCCCGCGACATCGCGCTGATCGTCATCGCCTTGCTTTCGCTCAAGCTGACGCCGGACGAGCACCGCGCCGCCAACGACTTCACCTGGGAACCGATCCGCGAGGTTGCCAAGCTTTTCGCCGGCATCTTCGTCTGCATCATCCCGGTGCTGGCCATGCTCCATGCCGGCCGCGACGGCACGTTCGGTTTCCTCCTGAACGCGGTGACGGCCCGCAATGGCGAGCCGCACGAGGCGGCGTATTTCTGGCTCACCGGCATTCTGTCGGCCTTCCTCGACAATGCGCCGACCTATCTCGTCTTCTTCGAGCTCGCCGGCGGCAATGCGCATGAGTTGATGGGCCCTCTCGCCGGCACGCTGGCGGCGATCTCCATGGGAGCGGTCTACATGGGCGCGCTCACCTATATCGGCAACGCGCCCAATCTCATGGTCTACGCCATCGCCAGCGAGCGCGGCGTGAAGATGCCGAGCTTCTTCGGCTACTTATTATGGGCCGCCTGCGTGCTGGTGCCGCTGTTCCTCATCCTCACGCTGCTGCCGATCGCGCCGATCCTTTGACTTTCGTCATCTCTCACTCTTCTCCAAGAGGCCTAAACCTTTTCCCAGCCATTTGGTGGTCGGCGCCTGGATCAAGATCGTCATCAGAATTGCGATGAACGTCACCGATGCAATCATTTGCGCGCCCGGCGCCTTCATGCCGAGCAGCAGGCCGGCAAGCGCGCCCGGAATAACACCAGTCTCGCGCGTCCAGCACATGAACAACATCTCCCTGACGCTCCATCGCGCGCGCCGGTCGGGCAGCGCACACGCGAAAACAGTCACCGGCCGGGCAACCAGCATCAGGACGGTGACGACAATGATGCCGCCCGTCAGATATTGGCCCATCAGACCGAAATCGACCTGGGCGCCAACCAGGATAAAAATGAACAGCCGCATGATGAATGCGGTGGTCGAGACATAATCGTCGAGCTTTCTCGCCTCGTCCGCTTTCATTCTGAAGCCGTACGATTCTTTATTTCCAAGCATGATGCCGAAGACGAACACGGCCATGAAGCCGCTGGCCTGCAAACCGTCGGCGGCGAAATAGGCGCCGATCACCGCCACGAGCGTCACCACTGGGGCATAGTCCGCAAGGAACGACCATCGTTCATGCGCAATGAGCAAAGCGGTCACGTATCCGAAGCCAACTCCGGCGATAATGCCGATGACCGATTGCTTCAGCAGATCGAGGATCGATGACGTCAATGAGAATTCGCCGGTTCCCATCGCGACAGCCAGTACGCCGAACGTGACGATGGCGCCCATGGCGTCGTTGAACGCCGACTCGCTCATCACCGTCTGCGCCACGCGATCGCGAATGTGAATCTGCCGGAAAATTGGAACCAGGGTGGCCGGGTCGGTTGAGGAGAGCGTCGCACCCAGGAGAAGCGCTACAATCCAAGGTGCACCGAGAACGTAATACGCGGCCAGACCGGTGATCGCCGCGGTGATGAGGACCCCGACCGTGGCGATCACGACAATCGTTATCCACACCTGCTTCAAGACGCTGAATCGCAGCGACGCCCCGCCGTCGAAAAGAATGTAGCTGGCGCCGAAGAGAAGGATGATCTGGTTCAGCGCCGAATCGGCCTTGATGTCGACCAGCCCGAGCCCCTCGGGACCGATCGCCATGCCGACGACCAGAAAAACAGCGACATCGGGAATCTTGATCTTCTGTGCCAGCAAACCGGTCACGGTGCCGATGGCCAGTATGATCCCCCCGGAAAGCAGCGTGTGTTTCGCTATTTCGATTGCGGCTGACGCGTCCACCTATTCCCCCCATGTCTGTCGGCAATACTTCCAACCACGATCACCGGTAACCGACCCCTGCTAACTCGCCCTTTACTCCCAGTCGGCTACCTCTTGTACACCTTACGGGCGGTGGTTCGCGGCCTTGTCCAGGCGCAACTTTCCGCCCGTCCGCACGTTAGGGGAAAGCGGCTTCGCATTTGCGAAGCAAGGCCAGGCGGGGTTTGTGATGTCTTCCCGTAGTGCGAGCGCAGTGGTGAGGCTGTCGGCCGGGATTGTTGCCACCTGTGTGGCCACGTTCGGCATGAGCGGGCCGGCGTCCGCGCAAAGTCTTTTCGATACGATCTTCGGCGGACTGCGCCATGCCTTCGAGCGTCCGGCGCATTCCGGTTCCAACGATCCCTTCTCCAGCCTCGCGCGCGCCATCAATCCGCCTTCGGAACACGCGCCACAGCAGCGCACCGCCGACAGCAATCCGTCCCGGGGCTTTTGCGTGCGCAGCTGCGACGGCCGCTATTTCCCGGTGCAGTCGCGCGGCAATGTCAGCGCCGCGGACGTGTGCCATGCTTTCTGCCCGACCGCGGACACGAAACTCTATTCCGGCAGCAACATCGATTTCGCGACGACGCGTGACGGCAGCCGCTACGTGGATCTCGACAACGCTTACGCCTACCGCAAGCAGGTCGTCGCCGGTTGCACATGCAACGGACGCGATGGGTTCGGTCTCGCGCACGTCGACGTGAACACCGACCCGACGTTGCGTCCGGGCGATGTTGTGGCGACCAAAGACGGCCTCGTCGCCTACGACGGCAAGAATTCGAACGACTTTACGCCGGTGCAGAACTATTCCGGCTTCTCCAAGAGCTATCGCGACCAGCTCTCGGCGATGCGTATCGCGCCGGCCAATCCGGGCGCGCCGGCAGACATCACGTCCTCGATCAAGCCGCAGGCCAAGGCCGCGCGCGCCGAGCAAGGCACCACCGGTCAATCGGTCAGGTAACTCACAACCTCTTCCGCCAGCGACAGCGACGACGTCAACCCTGGCGATTCAATCCCGAACAATTGAACAAGCCCCGGCAGGCCGTGCTGCGCCGGTGCGTCGATCAGGAAATCCGCCGCCGGCTCGCCCGGGCCGGTCAGCTTGGGCCTGATGCCGCAATAGTCCGGGCTCAGCGCGCCGTCGGGCAGACCCGGCCAATAGGCACGGATGCGCGCATAGAACGACTCCGAGCGGCTAGGGTCGACCGCGTAGCCCTCGCGCGCGATCCATTCCACGTCCGGCCCGAAACGCATGCGTCCGTTGAGATCGAGCGTGACGTGCACGCCGAGACCACCGTCCACCGGCGTCGGATAGATCAGGTGCCTGAAGGCCGGCTTGCCGGCACACGAAAAATAATTGCCCTTGGCCAGCACCAGCCGCGGCACGCGCGCGTCGGGGTAATCCGCGATCGATCGCGCCACCGCCTGCGCATTCAGCCCGGCACAATTGATCACCGCATCGAATTCGAATTCGTCGCCGTCTTGGTTGCCGAACCGCACCATCCATTGCGCGCCCTTGCGCGCCGCGCTCATCACCGGCGTGTTGAAGGCGATGGCGCCGCCCGCGTCTTCGAGGTCGCCGCGTAGCGCCAGCATATAGGCGTGGCCGTCGATAATGCCGGTCTCAGCCGATTTAAGCGCGCCGATGCAGGACAGCGCCGGCTCCAACGCCTGCGCCTCGTTGGCCTCGATCAGCCCCAGGCCCTCGACGTCATTGGCTTTGCCCTGCACCGCGATGGTCGCGATCTTCGCCAGCTCGGCATCGTTCGTCGCCACGATCAACTTGCCGCATTTTCGGTGCGGCACCCCGTGTTCGGCGCAATAGGCGTAAAGCAGGCGGCGGCCGGCGACGCAGTGGCGCGCCCGCACGGAGCCGGAGGGATAGTACATGCCGGCATGGATGACCTCGCTATTGCGCGAGTAGATGCCGGTGCCGATGGCGTCGGCCGCCTCGGCAATGACCACCTCATGGCCCCGGCGGGCCGCGGCGCGGCCAACCGCCAGGCCGATGACGCCGGCGCCGATCACCAGGACTTGCATGCGACCTTCTGCCTTACCCCCGGGACCGGCTTTGAAGCACGATTGGAACCCGCCTTAAACCATCATTTGCGCAAAGATGGGTCTTAACGCTCGCTCCCAATCGACCTTGACCCCGGCCCGGCATTCGGCAGAGTCCGGCCCGAATTAGAAAAAGGCGGACTGAACCGATGCGCAAGACGCCGTTGAAGCTCGTGATCGCGATCACGAGCGCACTCCTGGCCGGCCCCACTTTGGCCGCGACGTGCCAAAATACCGGCAACTTCGAGAGCTGGCTCGAGCAGTTCAAGAAAGACGCCGCCGCGCAGGGCATCTCGCCCAAGATCATCGCCGCCGCCTCGCCCTACATGAAATTCGAGCAGCGCATCGTCAATCGCGACCGCGCACAAGGGGTATTCAACCTTTCCTTCCTCAAATTCTCCGACCGGCTGCTGGCAAATCCGCGCCTGCCGAACGGCGAAGCGCAAATGAGAGACCATGCCGAGCTGTTCGCCCGCGTCGAGAAGCAATTCGGCGTGCCTGCCCCAATTCTCACCGCGTTCTGGGGCCTGGAAAGCGACTTCGGCCGCAACACCGGCAACAGCAACATCTTCGCGGCGCTCGCGACGCTCGCCTATGACTGCCGCCGTCCCGACTATTTCCGCCCGCAATTGATGGACGCGCTGCGCATCGTGCAGCGCGGCGACCTGCAGATCGACGAGATGCTCGGCGGCGACTGGGCCGGCGAGCTCGGCGCCATGCAGTTCACCGCCTCCGACTATTACAAGAACGCCGTCGATTACGACGGCGACGGCAAGCGCAATCTGGTCAAGAGCGTCCCTGACACCATCGCCTCCGCCGCCAACTTCCTGAAGAACCTGGGCTGGAAGGCCGGCGAGCCATGGCTGCAGGAAGTCCGTCTGACCAAGGATCTGCCATGGGACCAGGCCGACCTCACGATCCAACTGCCGCGCTCGCAGTGGGTGACCTGGGGCGTGCGCGCCGCGCACGGCCCGCTGCCGTCGGACGGCATGAAGGCCTCGCTCTTGCTGCCGATGGGCCGCAAGGGACCGGCCTTCCTCGCTTACGACAATTTCCAGGCTCTGCTCGGCTGGAATTCGTCGATGGTCTACGTCACCACCGTCGCCTATTTCGCCACGCGTCTGGCCGGCGCGCCGCCGGTCAATCGCGGCGATCCGAACATCGAGGTGATGCAGCCGGAACAGGTGTCGGAGCTGCAGCGCATCCTGATCAAGATGGGCAATGACATCGGCGAGCCCGACGGCAAGATCGGCGCCAAGACCCGCATGGCGATCAAGAAGGCGCAGATGAAAGTCGGCCTGCCGGCGGATTCCTATCCGACCACCGAGTTGCTCGAACGCCTGCGCGGCGGACGGGCCAGCGCGAATTAGAGTCGCGTCCGGCCGCCACCGTGTGTTCTCGACAGGCTGCGGCGTACTAGATCCCGGGTCTCGCGCGTTGCGCTCGCCCGGGATGACAGATCGGGTCCGCAGCTACGCGACCTTATGCAGTGACGACGAAAGGTCGCACGAGAACGAAACGCCGCGCTGATAGAATACTGGTGGGTCCCGTGAACATCCTCGACATGTGAGGAACCGGACATGACGACGCCGAAATATCGCGACGGCCTGCCGCAAGCGTCAAACCAAATTTTCCTGACCGACGGCGGCATCGAGACCACCCTGATCTACCATGACGGCGTCGATCTGCCGTGCTTTGCGGCCTTCACGCTGCTCGACACGCCGGTTGGTACTGAGCTCCTGCGCGCCTACTTTGCCCGCTATGCGGGCGTCGCGCTACGCGCCGGCCATGGCTTCGTGCTGGAAAGCCCGACCTGGCGCGCGAGCGCGGACTGGGGCGCCAAAGTCGGCTATTCGCGTGCGGCGCTGGCCGAGATCAATCGCAAGGCCATCGCGCTGATGCACGACCTGCGGAATGAATTCGAAACGCCGCGAACGCCGCTGGTGATCTCTGGCAATATCGGTCCGCGTGGCGACGGCTACGATCCCGGCCGTATCATGAGCGCGGACGACGCGCAGGCCTATCACGCCGAACAGATCGGCGTATTCAGCACCTGCGCTGTCGACTTGGTCAGCGCCTTCACGCTCAGCTATGTCAACGAGGCCATCGGTGTCGCCCGCGCCGCGCGCGCGGCCGGCATGCCAGTGGTCATCTCGTTCACCGTCGAAACCGACGGACGCCTGCCGACCGGCGAGATGCTGGAGCAAGCCATCGCGCAGGTCGATGCGGCGACCGATCGAGCGCCGGTCTACTACATGATCAACTGCGCGCATCCGACCCACTTCAGCGATGCGGTCGCCGCCCGCGGCGATTGGGTTACGCGCATCGGCGGCCTGCGCGCCAATGCCTCGCGGCGCAGCCATGCGGAGCTCGATCAGGCGACGGAGCTCGATGCCGGCGATCCGGTCGAGTTCGGCCGGCAATACGCGGATTTGCGGCGCTTGCTGCCGCGCGCCACCGTGCTCGGCGGCTGCTGCGGCACCGATCACCGCCATGTCGAGCAGATCGCGTTCGCCTGCAACGCAGTCGCCTGACTTGTGACTGCTTTGGGTTCGATCGGAGCGAGCCCCGTGCTTGGCCTGTTCCCTCCCCCCCTTGCGGGGGAGCGTTAGGGAGGGGGTCAGAGGCGAATGATTTTGCGTCTCGAGATGCCCCCACCCCCGACCCCTCCCCGCAGGGGGAGGGGAGCCTCACACCGGCAATTCGCTGTCCAGGTGCTTCATCGCCAGCGGGCCATAGCGCTCGCCGGCAACGGCATCCGCGGGTGCCGCCTGCTCGATTGCTTTGAGTTCATCGGTTGTCAGCGTCAAAGCAAGCCCCGCCAAAGCCTCGGCAAGCTGATCGCGGCGGCGCGCGCCGATCAGCGGCACGATGTCGGGCCCACGTGAGCGCATCCACGCAAACGCAAGCTGCGCGATGGTGACGCCGCGCGCTTTGGCGATCTGCGACAGCGCCTCGATCAGCCTTTGATTGCGCGGAAAGTTCTTCGCCGAAAAGCGCGGCATGCGCGCGCGCACTTCGCCCAACGCGCTGCCGCCGTTGAGCGTCGCGTCGCTGATCAGCCCGCGCGACAATACGCCGTAAGCCACGAGCGGAATTTTCAACTCGCGCACCGCGGGCAGGATCGCGCGTTCGATGCCGCGGCTGAGCAGCGAATATTCGATCTGCAGCGCCGTCACCGGATACACCGTCGCCGCGCGGTGAAGCGTCCGGCCTGAGACTTCCGACAGGCCGATGTGGCGCACGTAGCCAGCGGTCTTCAGGTCGAAGATCGCGCCGAGCGTATCTTCCAAGGCGACCGCGCGGTCGTAGCGCGCCGGCTGATAGAGGTCGATGTAATCGGTCTTGAGCCGGCGCAGGCTGTAGGCGAGAAAATTCTTCACCGCCGCCGGCCGCAGGTCGTAGCCGTATTGTGTGCCGTCCGGTCCGCGCAGGCTGCCAAATTTGACCGAGAGGAAGGCTTTCTGCCGCCGCGCGCCTTTCAGCGCCTCGCCGACCAGCAGCTCGTTGTGGCCCATGCCGTAGAAGTCGCCGGTGTCGATAAACGAGAGACCGGCGTCGAGCGCGGCGTGGATGGTGGCGATGCTTTCGGCGTCGTCGGACAGTCCATAGCCCCCGGACATGCCCATGCAGCCGAGCCCAACGGCGGTGATTCGCTCGCCATTTTCACCAATCTGCAAATGGTGCATCGCGGTATCTCAAGAAAAAGCGGCCCAAAATTACCAGACATTCATCTTCGATCACATCCGCGGGAGCGACCAAAGGGCAGTGAACTCTCGCGCGTTTACTAGGTTGAGTAGCGGGACTTTATGTCGGCGTTATTTTGGAGGGACGGTCGAATGGCGATCCGAAGAGATTTGCTGGCGGTTATTGTGTCACTCGGGTTGGCTGTGCCGCTCGGCGCCAGCGCGCAGGCCCCGCAGAAGCCGGGGGCACAGAGGGCCGCGCCGGCGCGCCCGGCGCCTCATGCAGCACCCGCCCGCCCGGCGCCGATGGCCCGGCCGGCGGCACCGCAGCGCCCGGCCTTTCACGCGCCCGCGGCGCGCCCGCAACCGACGGTGCGCGCCGCCCCGCCGCAGCGCGCCATGCCGCAACAGCGCGCGGTCAGCCGTCCGATGCCGCAACACACGGCGCGTCCGCAGCAAGCTGGCCCGCAGCGCGCGGCAAGGCCGCAGCCTGGACCGCAACGCGCCGCGACACGTCAGCGTGGGCCGGCGGCGACCAGCCGCGCCGCACGGCAGGAACAGCGTCAGCAGCAGCGCGCGCAACGTCAGCAGCCTCAGCAACAGCGTGTTCAACAGCAGGCCCAGCCCAACGCCAATCCGCGCGTGCTGCAACAACAGCAGCGCGCCGCGGCCCGCCAGGAGCGCACGCTCCGAGCCCGCGAGGACCGCCAATTGCGCCGCCTGCCGCCATCGCAGCGGGCAGCGCGACGTCAGGAGATCAATAGCGCGCGTGAGCAGCGCGCCTTGACGCGGCAGCAGCAGAACCAGCCAGCCGTGGGCGCTGCCGCCATACGGCAGAATGCCCGCACGGCGGCGGGTCCGCGCCGCAACGGTCAGCCGCGCGTGACCACGGACCAGGCCCGCCAAGGCCGCTTTGCCGCCGCGTTCAATGCGCGCGCGCAAGGCCGCTACCCCGCGGCGCGGGGCGCCCGCATGGCTGCCCGCAGTGCGTGGCGGCAAGGGCGCCGCGCCGGCTTTGTCGGCTGGTACGGCCCGGTGTTCTGGCCCTACGCCTATTCCGACGTGTTCGACTACACGTTCTGGCCAGCCGGCTATGACGACGGCTATTGGGCCTACGCCTATGACGACTTCTTCGATGGCGTGTTCTGGGGCGAGCAAGGCCCGCCGCAGGACTATGTCGATGGCTATGCCTATGCCGGGCCGGCCGGCACGGCCGGCAGCGCGCCGGCAATTGCCTCCTCCTCGCCGCCGCCGACTTACGCGGCGGTGCAGGAGCTGTGCAGGCAGCCCGGCAGCGGCGTCACCGCGTGGCCCTTCGCCGACATCGAAAAGAAGGTCGGGCTGAACGAGGAGCAAAAGCAGCTTCTCGCCGACGTGCGCAACGCCGGCCAGAAGGCCGCGGCCGTGTTCAAGACCTCGTGCCCGGCGGAGAATGCCTTCCCGCTGACGCCTCCGGGCCGCTTGATGGCCATGACCGGACGCCTGCAAGCGACGCTCGAGACGGTGCAGACCGTGCGCCCGGCGCTCGACAAGTTCTACGCCTCGCTCACCGACGAGCAGAAGGAGCGCTTCAACGAGATCGGCCCGAAGCAGCAGCCGGCGACAACCGCGCAGGCAAGCCAGGACTCGGCGCAGGAGGCGCAGAGCTGCAAGGAGCAGAAGCCCGGCTTGAGCAACATGCCGATCGAGAAGATCGAGGACGTGGTGAAGCCGACCGACGCGCAGGAAACCGAGCTCAACGCCCTGCAAGCGGCCACCGACAAGGCGGTGTCGATCATGCAGGCCGCCTGCCCGGATGACACGCCGATCACGCCCCCGGGCCGCCTCGAAGCGATGGAGAAGCGGCTGCAGGCGATGATCGACGCGGCGAACACCGTGAAGCCCGCGCTCGACGGCTTCTATGCCTCGCTCACCAGCGAACAGAAGGCCCGCTTCAACCGCATCGGACGGGAGCTGGCGCAGGCCAACGACTGAGCAAGGCCAAATTCACGAGATGGAGGAAGGCGGCTTCACGGCCGCCTTTCTTTTTGGGGCGGAAGGCGGACGAAAGAGAATATTTCTCCAATTCGCGTCAGACGCAGCACGGACATTCCAACAGATGGCGGCGTTTTGGCAAAACCTTTGCTTTGGATCGCCACTATATTGCCGATCGTAGAATAACATTCTACATCCGGGTGGTAATTCTTCTATTGGAAAGACCGCCATGACCGACCTCTCCGTCGATGCCAGACTTCTTGCTCCGCAGACCGAGCGCGGCCATCCAGCCAGCCGCGGCGTCGTCGCGGTCGCAGGCGCCATCCTCGTTGCCGGCGCGCTTGCGCTGGCCGAGGCCTATTCGTGGCGGCAGGGCGCGCTGTTCGTGCTCGGCGGCGCTCTCGGCCTCGTGCTCTATCACGCGCTTTTCGGCTTCACCTCCGCGTGGCGCGTGTTAATTGCCGACGGTCGCGGCGCGGGCCTGCGCGCACAAATGCTGATGCTCGCGGTCGCCGCCATCCTGTTTTTCCCGGCGCTGGCGCACGGCACGCTGTTCGGCCAGCCGGTGCATGGCGAATACGGCGCCGTCGGCGTGTCTCTTCTGGCCGGCGCATTCATGTTCGGGCTCGGCATGCAGCTCGGCGGCGGCTGCGCCTCCGGCACGCTTTACACCGCCGGCGGCGGCAACACGCGCATGCTGGTGACGCTCGCAGCCTTCATCGCCGGCTCGACAGTCGGCGCGCTGCATCTGCCGTGGTGGTCGGCGCAGCCGAATATCGGCAGCGTCTCCCTGATCAAGGAATTCGGCTGGGCGCCGGCGCTCGCCTTGAGCCTCGCGCTGTTCGCCGTGATCGCTGGCGTCACCGTCTGGGTCGAGAAGCGCACGCACGGCGAACTCGCCACGGGCGTGCAGACGCCGCGCCGCGGCTTCGACCGTTTCCTGCATGGGCCGTGGCCGCTGCTCGCCGGCGCGGTTGCGCTGGCGCTCGGAAACTTTGCCACGCTTTATCTCGCCGGACGCCCCTGGGGCATCACGTCGGGCTTCGCGCTGTGGGGATCGAAGATCGCGCTGGCGACGGGCTTCGACGTCACGTCCTGGGGCTACTGGCAGGGCGCGCGCGCTGCCCCCTTGCATCAGAGCGTGTTCGCCGACGTCACCTCGGTGATGAACTTCGGCATCATCCTCGGCGCGCTGATGGCCGCCGGGCTCGCCGGCAAGTTCTCGCCGACCTGGTCGGTGCCGCTGCGCTCGCTGATCGCCGCCGTCATCGGCGGGCTGCTGCTCGGCTACGGCGCGCGCCTCGCTTATGGCTGCAACATCGGCGCCTATTTCAGCGGGATTTCGTCAGCCAGCCTGCATGGCTGGATCTGGCTGGTCGCGGCGTTCATCGGCAGCATCGTCGGCACGCGCCTGCGGCCGCTGTTCGGCCTGACGGTCGAGAAGAGCAAGCTGACGGGGTGCTGACCCATTCACCTTAAAAACAAAAGGGCGGCCAGATCGGCCGCCCTTTTTTATTTAACTTATTGAGGCGCTCTTACTCCGCCGCGATCCTCACTTCAGGCGCGGCCGCCTTGATGTCCGGCGTCACGTGCTTTTCGAACTTGGTGAAGTTCGTCTGGAACTGGCCGACAAGATCGCGCGCGGTCTTGTCGAACTCGGCCTTGTCCTTCCAGGTCTTGATCGGGTTCAAGAGATGCGGCTCGACGCCCGGCACCGACGTCGGCACCGCGAAGCCGAAATACGGGTCGGTGCGGAAGTCGGCATTCTTCAGCGAGCCGTCGAGCGCGGCGGTGAGCAGCGTGCGCGTCGCCTTGATCGGCATGCGGCGGCCGACGCCGTACTTGCCGCCGGTCCAGCCGGAGTTGACCAGCCAGACGTCGACATTGTGCTTGTTGATGTAGTCGCGCAGCAGGTCGGCATAGACCGACGGGTGGCGCGGCAGGAACGGCGAGCCGAAGCAGGTGGAGAATTCCGGCTGCACGCCGACCAGACCCTTCTCGGTGCCGGCGACCTTGGCCGTGTAGCCGGACAGGAAGTGGTACATCGCCTGCGTCGCGGTGAGCTTGGCGATCGGCGGCATCACGCCATAGGCGTCGGCGGTGAGGAAGATGATGTTCTTCGGATGGCCGGCGCGGCCCGAACGCGAGGCATTCGGGATGAAGTCGAGCGGATAGGCCGAACGCGTATTCTCGGTCTTGCTGTCGTCATCGTAGTTCGGCTGGCGGGTGTATGGGTCGAACGTGACGTTCTCCAGCACCGCGCCGAAGCGGTTGGTTGCGTCCCAGATCATCGGCTCCGCTTCTTGCGAGAGCTTGATGGTCTTGGCGTAGCAGCCGCCTTCGAAATTGAAGATGCCGTCCGGACCCCAGCCGGTTTCGTCATCGCCGATCAGGGTGCGGTTCGGGTCCGCGGACAGCGTGGTCTTACCGGTGCCGGAAAGGCCGAAGAACAGCGCGCTCTCGCCTTCGTCGTTGACGTTGGCCGAGCAGTGCATCGGCACGACGTTCTGCGCCGGCAAATAGAAGTTGAGCGTCGTGAACACCGACTTCTTCATCTCGCCCGCATAGGACGAACCGCAGATCAACACGATCTTGTTGGTGAAGTCGATCGCGACCTGCGTGTCGGAGCCCTCGCGGCCGCCGTGACGCTTCGGGTCCGGCTTGAACGACGGCAGGTCGATGATGGTGAGTTCGGGGACGAAGTTCGCGAGTTCGGCCACTTCAGGACGGATCAGAAGCTGGCGAATGAACAGCGAATGCCAGGCGTATTCGGTGAAGACACGCACCTTGATGCGATAGGTCGGATCGGCGCCGCCGTACAGATCCTGCGCGAACAGCTTCTTGCCTTTGCAGTGCGCGCGGAAGTCGGCGAGCATGGTGTCGAAGTTCGCCTTCGACATCTTGCGATTGCCTTCCCACCACAGCACGTCGCGCGTGAGATCGTCCTCGACCGTGTGCTTATCCTTCGGCGAGCGTCCGGTGTGATGGCCTGTGAAGGCCGACAGGGCGCCGCCCTCGACGATCGTCGCTTCCTTCGCGGCAACCGAATGCTCGTACAGCGAAGGCGCGGTCAGATTCCAGTGAACCTCGGCGAGATCTTTCAGGCCGAATTTATCAGCGCCGTAGGTGCTGTTCCGTACGCCGGTCTCTTGCACGCGTCGTCCTCCCAAACACAATGGGCCGCTTTCAGCGTCACCCAAACGAGCCAAACGCGGCCCCCTGCGGCTATAAAAGCGTTACTTATAGCCGGTCGTTCCAAGGCGCGCGACCATAGTCATCAGCAACCTGAATGCCAAGATGAAATGCCATGCATAGAAGGCGCAGGGCATTGCGTTGCGTCAATACGTTAACGGGGTAAGCATCCCCGCGGAACCTGCTCTAACGTATTAGACATCAAGCACGCGCGTGCGGTGCGGTAGAAACCGAAGCCGCCAAAGCCCGGCGGACCCCACTTTTGCGCGCTAACGGCGACCGGGCCACTTGGTCCAAGTTCCTGATGCCGGCGTCCGGCAGATCGACAAGGGTGATGTCGCCGCCTTGAACGCCTCGGCATAATCGAATTACCGCCCCGCCGGCTCGAACCCCTTGGCCTTGAACACGGCGCCCGCCGCCGGGCTTGCAAGGTATTTGATCAATGCGGCACTCGATGCCGGTTGGCGCGCCGAAGCGCCGACAGCGGCGGTCTGCGTCACATAGTTCTGCAAGGACGCCGGCAGCGGCGCCACCAGATCGACGCCGGGCGTGCCGAGAATATCGCTGACCAGCACGACACCGAGCTCGGCCTCACCTTTGGCGACCGCGGGCGTCGTCATCGCGCCACCGGGTTGCAGGATGAGCTTGTCCTTGATCGCATCCATCACGCCGATGCGCTCGAGTTCACGCGTGAGATAAACGCCGGTCTGGCTTTCCTTCGTGTAGGTGATCGACTTCGCGGCGATCAGCGTGCGCTTGAACGCATCCTCGCTGCTGACGTCCGGCTTGGGCGCGCCGGATTTTACCGCGACGCCGATGCTGGTGCGTGCGATGTCGGTCGTTGTCGCCGCGACGGTCTTGCCCTGTTTGTTCAGGTCGTCGATCTGCGGCCGCGCGAAAAAGGCGATATCGAAGTCACCGGCTTCGATGCGGCTCTTCTGCCCAGGATAGATTTGATAGGTGACCGAGACCGTGTCGCCGCTGTCGCGCTCGAACTGCGGCAGCAACACCTCGAACGAAGACCGCATCGCAGGGATGCACAGAACCTTGATCTCAGCGGCGCGCGCCTGCTGGGCAACACATATCGCCAGCGCCGCTGCCGCGGCGCATCCAAGCCGTCCCATCGTTTCGCTCCGCGCTTTTTTTCTGATCGAAGAGGTCTTGCGCGCACCCTACCCTGCCCGCGCCTGTTCGGCGAGTTGCTTGAGCACCGCACGCAGCGGACCCGGCGCTGTGACGCGCTGCGGAAAGTTAAGCCGCAGCGCCATGCGCCCGTCCTGCAACTCGAGGCCTTCGGGATCGATCCCGACGCAGCGCCAGTCGCCGTCCGGACCGCCGAGCAGTTTCGTCGCGTAGAGCCGGCAGGCCGCGGCGTGATCGGCATTCATATGCGCGATGGCGCCGGTCTCGGCCTCGACCAGCGCCCGCGCGTCCGACACATCGGTCAAAACATCCCCCGGCTTCAGATCGACGATGCGGCCGAAACCTGCCACCAGATGAGCGCGCGTGAGTGCAATTTGGTAAACCGCAAAGTCGGCGAAGCCTGCGAACATCTCCGCCTCGGGCTGCCGCCGCAGATAGGCCGCGCGCGCAGCCGGATCACCGGTTACCGCGATCGTGCCCATCAGCATGACGCGGGCGCCTTCGAGCGGATCGCCCGGCTTGCGCTCGTCGAGCATCAAGGAGACGCGGGCATCGGCCAGGATGTTCTTGGTGTGCAGCGCAAGCTTCGAAAGCAGCAACAAAGGAGAACCGTCGATCGCGGTCGCGACATTGACCAGCGAGCAATAGGGATCGCCCGTCCCCGCCATCAGCGTCGCCAGCGCGCCGGAACGCCCCTCGCGCAGAAGCTTCTTGGCCGAGTTCCGTGCGTCGAAGGTGGTATCTGACTTCATGATACTCCCGCGGTTTCGTCGAACTTCGTTAACATTGCGGGCTAAAGCCCTGTATCTTTTGCGTATCGGGGTTGAATTCGCTAGGGAATCACATAGTTGTTGCAAAGAGGTCACATTTCAGCCCCCGTTTGTGGGCTTCAAAACCTGCGGGACGTCAAGCCAGGAGGGGCCTTAATGCCGACAATCGCTCTCGTCGACGATGACCGCAATATCCTGACGTCCGTTTCGATTGCCCTCGAAGCGGAGGGCTACCGCATCATGACCTATACCGACGGCGCCTCGGCGCTCGATGGTTTCAAGGGCTCGCCGCCGGACCTTGCCATCTTGGATATCAAGATGCCGCGCATGGACGGCATGGAGACGCTGCGCCGGCTGCGTCAGAAGACCGATATTCCCGTCATCTTCCTCACCTCCAAGGACGAAGAGATCGACGAACTGTTCGGCCTCAAGATGGGCGCCGACGATTTCATCCGCAAACCGTTCTCGCAGCGGCTGCTGGTCGAGCGCGTCAAATCGGTGCTGCGCCGCGCGACGCCGAAGGACCCGACCGCCGCGCCGAAGGAAACCGACATCAAGGCGCTCGAGCGCGGCCAGTTGCGCACGGACCCCGAGCGGCACACCTGCACCTGGAAGAACGAGGCGGTCACCCTCACCGTTACCGAATTCCTGATCCTGCAGGCGCTGGCCGCCCGCTCCGGCGTTGTGAAGAGCCGCAACGCCCTGATGGACGCCGCCTATGACGACCAGGTCTATGTCGACGACCGCACCATCGACAGCCACATCAAGCGGCTGCGCAAGAAATTCAAGGTGGTGGATGACGATTTTGAGATGATCGAAACGCTTTACGGCGTCGGCTATCGCTTCAAGGAAGCCTGATCGCGCAAGAGCGCTTCAGGTTCGCATTGTTTGTCATTTGCGCTAGAATAGTCGCGCGGATTTCAGGGGCACCCGCGAAGCGAGTGGCCTGCGAACTTCAGGTTCAGGGCACGCGAGCATGATCCGGACGCGAAGGGCCGCGTTGGGACAAAGTGGGAACCGGTTGTCCGAAGAGGGTCGTGCTGGGCAAAGAGACGGCGCGCGATTTGCCGGGTCCGTTAACTGACGCCTCGTTGCATCCGGGGTAAGATACGAGAGCAGCGCGCATCGCAGAT
>DATARB010000329.1:0-25311 GCA_036264375.1 Pseudolabrys sp. | reverse complement strand
GATCACGCTCTACCCCTTCCTCGGACAGAACGCGGTCGTTGGACCGCAGTCGTATTGCTCGTACTCTTTGAACTGGCCATTTTCGACCTTCCAATGAACCAGCGGCGGAAAGATATCGCCCACGCTGTTCCAATCATTCGGGCTGTAGGCCCCCTCGTAATTGATCGGCTTTCCTTTGTCGATCAGCTTGATAGCCGCGCTGAAATCGGCCACTGAGGGCCGGATTTTCTTCGCTGACGCGACATTGATCTCGCCGAGAGCCTTGCGAATATCCTCGGGCGAAACCTCGCGGGTCTTGTTCGCATCCTTGGACGCAACGAGTGCCGCAAGCATCAGCGTGACAGCCGAGTCGTACGCGCCGGACGAGGTCATTTCCGGCAGTTCGCCAGTCATCTTTTTGAATGCGGTCTGGAAGAGCGCGCCGGATGCACTTTTGTCCACAAGCATCACCGAACTGCCTTCAAGACCTTCCGCCTCCGCCGCGATCTTTTTCAGAATGTAGTTCCGGCGAAAGCTGTTATTCGACAAGATCGGAATCTTGTAACCTGCCTTGTGATAGGCGCTGATCGCCGCAGCGGCGGCTTCCGGAAGCATCGTAACGATGACGAGGTCCGGAGGCGAGACGGGCTTGCCGTTGGCGTCGACTGGCTTCACCACCTTGTCCCAATCCGGCTGTAGCTTGTCGAGCGACGTGAAATAGGTGATTTCAGTGACGGACGGCTGCTTGTAGAAATGGCTGAGCATTGGCTGGAAGCCCGAAGCCAGCGCGCGGTGTCCGCCGTCGGCGAAAATGCCGATCTTGAGCGGCTCCCCCGCCTTGCCCGCGCCAGCATTGATCCGATGCAATGCGATCTGGGCCAGCGCGGCCGCCTCGTAGTTGGAAACGTAGAATTCCCGATACAGCCAATGGCCGAGATCACGCTCGGCGGTCTGCACCTGCAGATCGGACTCGGTCACATTGGGATCGTGGATGAACCCCGATGAGCACTGGAAGCAGGTGATCGCCACCTTGTGCTTCGCGGGGCTGTTGGCATCGTAGTTGAGCCGGTTGATCGCCACGGCGACGCCGCTGCTGTCGGCCACGATCGCGTTGACCTGGTCCTGATTGATCAGCCGCAACGCTTCGGATTGCGCGAAAGGCGGAATGCTCTTGGAATCGCCATAGACGATTTCGAACTTCGTCGTACTGCCGGAGCGATCCAGCGCCTCGTTCATCTGCTTGCCGGCCAGTTCGACGGCCGCGCGAAACAACGGCGATGTACTGCCGCCGGTCTGATCGACGACCGCACCGATCCGGATGACGGTGCGGTCCGCCGCATCGGCACGATCGATCGTAGCGGGCACAAGCCCGAGCGCGAATGAAAGAGCCAGGATCGCTCCCGGCGCGACTTTAGAAAGTACCATACGTTTCTCCCCAGCCCATGTTCTGATGCCGTCTCATGAGATGTCGGACGGACATTGTGTAGTCGGCGCGATCCGACGCTTGGCTTGGCGGCGTCGGACCCCATGGGTAATATCAGCGGGGCCGCCCTGAAACAACGCTGGGTGGTGTCTGCAAAGGACATCGATGAGGGCGGGGTACCCCACAGATCGCAGGTGATATGATTTTTGTGGGACCATAAGGGATGTTTCCCTTCGTTAACATGCATGACGGCGCGCCACCGCGCCGCCGGAATTTCACCGCCAATTGCCCTTCAAAACACCGGCATCGTTCCGCCAAATCAAATCCGTGGGCGCGTGAAGTGGAGAATGACCGATGTTTCATCGGGGCCTGCCCGCCGTGGCCTGCGTGCTGCTTGCGAGCGTGTCTTTGCCCGTGTCCTCGAGCTATGCGGCGCCAGTGCCCGGTTCAGGGATCGCGGCCAGACATTCATCCAAGTCGGCGTCCTATACGCCGTTCAATTCCGCCGGCGCGGTGCTGCAATGGATGAACAATTACCGCGACAAGCCGGACCCGATGCGTGCGGCCGGCGCCATCCATGAGTTGAGCGGGCTTGGTGAGCTGCGCAATCCGGAAAGCGCCGGCGTCTATCTCGGCTTCGCCGCCGGCATTCTCGCCGGCAATCCGGAGAGGGCTGCTGCGCTGGTGGACAAGATGCTGCCGGTGCCGGCGGAAGACCAATGGCTGGTCGTGCGCGCAATCGCCTATTCCGGCATTCCGCAATGGCGCGCTGAGCTTGCCCGCATCGCGCCGCAGGTGACCGCGCGCGAGCCGATGCTGCAGAAATACGTCGCCGGCAAGCTGCCGACGCTGGCGCAGTTCAAGCTGGAAGCGGAAAAGCAGGACTGGTTCCAGAAGATGACGAAAGTCTCTTTGTTCACGCCGAAGCCGAAAACAAAGCCGGTGGTGCTGGAGCCGACACCGGAGCTGTTGGATACGTTCTGGGGTTTCTATTACGCGACCGGCGACTCGACCTCGCTCCAGCGCATCATGAGCATGCTGCCCTGGGCCAAGAACCACGACGATCTGCAGAAGCTCACCCTCGGCGGCATGGCCAAGTACACGCTGGCCCAGAACGCGTCACGCGATCCGGTGCTGCTCGCCACCGTCAAGACCCTGCGCAATTCCGAGTCCAAAGACGTGAAGCCGGTGCTCGACGAGGTGATCGAAGCCGCCGACGACGTCGACGTGTCGCATGTGCGCAGCGAGATGCTGGCCTCACTCGACGAGCTCAAGACCAAGGGCCCGGCGTCCAAGCGCGATGCCAGCTTCTGGGGGCAGATCGGGGAGGGCGCCATCGCGGCCGGCTGCATCGGGGCCGCCGTTGCGGGACAGGTGGAGTTCGGCATCCCGTGCGTGGTCGGCGGTGCGGTGTCTTCCGGCGCGCTGCATCTATGGACGTCGCAGGAGTGAGGGCCGTCACCCTGAGGTGCGAGGCCGCAGGCCGAGCCTCGAAGGGCGACGGCCTGTGACTCTGCGGCCGTTCATCCTGCGAGGGCCGCGCTTCGCGCGGCCACCTCAGGATGACGGCGAGACTCAGAACATCCCATAACCGAAATTCAGGCGCTGCGTGACGTCGTAGCTCGCCTTGCTGATTGGGTAGGCATAGTCCACGCGGATCGGGCCGAGGATCGAATCCCACACCAGGCCGGCGCCGATCGAGGAGCGGATCACACTCGAATTGCCGACCAGCGAGCTCGACAGCGCCGGGCTGTAGCTCGAGGCGCCGCTGGTGCTCCACAGGCTGCCCGCGTCGGCGAACACCGCGGCCTTCAGCCCGATCGTTTGCGGCACGAAGGGAATGGGCGACTGGAATTCATACGTCGTCGCCCAGTAGGCGTTGCCGCCGATATTGTCCATCGTCGTGCCCGGCTGCAGATCGCGCGGACCGAAGCCGTTCGGCGCGAAGCCGCGCACCAGCTGCGGTCCGCCGAAGAATCCGTCGATCAGCGGCAGCGATTGGCCGCCCCACGGCGTGATGTAGCCCGTCTGCGCTTTCGCCATGCCGACGATGTCGTCGGGAAACTGCGTGTAATAGCGGAACTGGTCGGTGTTGCGCAGGAACTTCACGTCGCCGCCGAGGCCGGCCACATCGTTGTTGATGTCGGCGCGCAGGCCGCTGGTCGGGCTGCGCTCGTTGTCGAGAGTGTCGTAGGTCACGCCCGAGCCCACCGACGACACCCACTGCGCGCCGGCTTCCGCGGCCTCCTGCACCGGCACGGACGCCACGCCCATGCTCGGATCGAGCGCCAGCGACTGGTTCTGGATCGAATAGCGCCACGACAGCGCCAGCGTGTCGGTCAACGGCGTGCCGGCGGTGATCGCCGCGCCGTAGGTCGTGCTGCTGAAGGACTGATATTCGTTCGCGCCGGACTCTTTGTAGGAAAGGTCGACGCCAAGCGACATGTGCTGGCCGAACGCGTAAGGGTCGGTGAAGGCGAGGTCGATCCCCTTGGTGTACTGGCCATAGCTCACCGAGACCTTGGCCAGGTCGCCGCGGCCGAGGAAGTTTTTGTCGCTCACGCTGACATTGCCGAGCACGCCGTCGGTGTCGGAATAGCCACCGCCGATCTCGAAATTGCCGGTCTGCTGCTCTTCCACCGCGACGTCGAGCACGACGCGGTCCGGGGTCGAGCCAGGCTTCTTGGTGAATTTCACCGATTTGAAATAGCCGAGATTCTTCAGCCGCTTTTCGCTTGCGTCGACCAGTGCGCGATTGAAGGCGTCGCCTTCGCCCACCTCGATCTCGCGGCGGATGACATTGTCCTGCGTCTTGGTGTTGCCGTGGATGTCGATCCGCTCGACATAAGCCGGCTGGCCCTGATCGACATTGTAGCTGACGTCGACCGTGTGGCGGGCGGGATCGCGTTGGGTGTCGGCGTGGGCGTTGGCGAAAGGCTGGCCGTGCTTGGCGAGATCGAGCGCGAGGTCCTCGGCGGTCTTGTCGACCGCGTCGCCGTTGTAGACATCGCCGGCATGCGTCAAAAGCCGCGCCTTGAGACGGGCGACGTCCACGCCGGGCAGTGTGGTTTCGACGCTCACTTTGCCGAAATGATACAGCGCGCCTTCGTCGAGGGTGAAGGTGAGCACGAGCGTCTTCTTGTCGGCCGCGAAGTGGGGCGCCGCCGAGACGACGGTCATGTCGAAATAGCCGTGCGCGTGGTAGAACTGCCGCAGCAGGTCGCGGTCGGTCTCCACCTTGTCGGGATCGTAGAAGTCGTTGTCGAGCAGGAAGCTGAGGAAGTTGGTTTCCCCGGACTTGACGACGGCCTTGAGCTTGTTGGCGGTGTAGGCCTTGTTGCCGGAAAATTCGATGCGCTTGATGCCGGTGCGCGGCCCCTCCTTGATCTCGAACACCAGGCTGACGCGGCCGTCCTTGGCGGTGATCGTCTTCGGCACGATGCTGGTGTTGAAGTGGCCGTTGTGCTGATAGGCCTCGATCAGCCTCTGCACGTCCTGTTGCACCAGCGGCCGCGACAGGGGATCGCCCATTTGCGACTGGATCATCGGCGTGATCTGCTTGTCGGTGAGCTTCTTGTTGCCCTCGAAGGCGACGTGCTCGATCAGCGGATTCTCGTCGACATGCACGTGGATGACCCCGCCTTTGCGCGCGACATCCACGTTGCTGAACTGTTGCGATCCGTACATGCCTTTCACCGCCGCGTCGATGTCGGCGTCGGTGTAATGTCCGCCCGTGCTGGCGTTGAAGTAGCTTTTGATCGCGTCGGCGCCGATGCGGTGATTGCCGTCGACGACGAGGGCATCCTCCGCGTGCGCGGGCGTCAGTGAAGTACACAGGAGACCGGCCAAAGCGAAGGCGGCAGCCGCGCGACGAGCCATAATGACATGTCCGGCGATGCGCACCCCGCGGCGATATGGCTCTGGCGCTGGGGCGAAAGCATGACGGGATTGGATTAGATTCAAGGCACTGTTTGTTCGAGCGTTAGTGCTTCTGACCGCAGTATTGCCACAAGCGTGGCGGGCTCCCTCTCCCCGTTGGGGAGAGGATGGGGTGAGGGGATACGATTTCTCGATAAGCTGTAACCCCTCACCCGCCGCGCTGCCGAAGTCGGATTTGTCCGACTTCGGCCACTTAACAGTGCCAAACTCGGGTAAACCCGAGTTGGGGTGCGCGTCGACCTCTCCCTATGGGAGAGGTGAAGAGGGCTGTGCCAAACCGTGAGTCAATCCAACGAAACCTACATCACCGCGCCGATCTGCCAGGGCACGAATTCCAGGTCGCCGTAGCCCAAGTCCTCCGACTTGGTATGCGCGCCGGAGGCGACCGTCAGCACCTTGGCGAAGATCTCTTCGCCCTTCGTCTGAATGGACACGCCGTCCAGCACGTCGCCACAATTGATGTCCATGTCGTCGGTCATGCGCCGATACATGTCGCTATTGGTGGCGAGCTTGATCGAGGGCGACGGCTTGCAGCCGAAGGCGGAGCCGCGTCCCGTTGTGAAACACATGATGTTGCAGCCGCCGGCAACCTGACCGGTGGCGCCGACCGGATCGTAGCCGGGCGTGTCCATGAACACGAAGCCCTTCTCCCTCACCGGCTCGGCATATTCATAGACCGCGCGCAGCGTGGTCGAGCCGCCCTTGGCGGCCGCGCCCAATGACTTCTCCAGAATCGTGGTCAGTCCGCCCGCCTTGTTGCCGGGCGCGGGATTGTTGTTCATCTCGCCGCCGTTGCGCTTGGTGTAGTCCTCCCACCAGCGGATGCGCTCGACCAGTTTCTCGCCAACCGCGCGGTTGACCGCGCGCCGCGTGAGCAGGTGCTCGGCGCCGTAAATCTCCGGCGTTTCGGCCAGCACCGCGGTGCCGCCGTGCTTGACCAGCGTATCGACCGCGGCGCCCAGCGACGGATTGGCGGTGATGCCGGAATAGCCGTCGGAGCCGCCGCATTGCAGCGCCAGAACGATCTCCGAGGCCGGCCGCGTTTCACGCTTCGCCCGCGCGGCGACGGGCAGCATCTCCTTGATGCGGTCGAGTCCCTGCGCGACGGTCTTGCGCGTGCCGCCGGTCGCCTGGATCGTCATGGTCTGGAAATGGTCACCTTCGACCAGGCCGTAATCGTTCTTCATGCGGTCGATCTGGAACACCTCGCAGCCGAGCCCGACCATCAGCGCCGCGCCGAGATTGGGATGCGTGGCGTATCCCCACTGCGTGCGGCGCAACAGGTCCCAGCCCTCGCCATAGGCCGCCATGCCGCAGCCCGAGCCGTGCACGAAGGCGACGGCGCCGTCGATGCCGGGATAGTCGTCGAGCATACCGGAGCGATTGACCTCCTCGGCGATGAACTTCGCCACCGAGGCCGAGCAGTTTACCGAGGTGAGGATGCCGATGTAATTGCGGGTGCCGGTCTTGCCGTTCGGCCGCACATAGCCCTCGAAGGTCGCGCGCAAGTCCGGCGGCAGCAGCTCGTCGTTCTTGGCTCCTTCGGCAAACCGATAGTCGCGCGCGAAATCATGCAGCGCGACATTGTGCTCGTGCACCCAGTCGCCGGGCGCGATTGGCTTCGCGGCAAAGCCGATGATCTGGCCGTATTTGCGCACCGGCTCGCCTTCGCGCACGCCGGCGACCGCCATCTTGTGCCCGCGCGGCACGCGTTCGCGCGCCGTGACGGCGGCCGCAACGGCACCTGCAGCAATCTGATCGACAGCGACGACGACATTGTCATCGGGCGACAGCTTGATTGTGCGCGGTATGGCCATGCCAGGAGACTTTCGTTGGTGCAGTGCGAAGCACGGCGACGCCGCGCCTGAAGCAGTTTGATCGCAAGGCAATTGCCTTATCAAGCCGCGGCGGCGCGTCTGTTTCGGCCGATTACGGGAATTCCCGCCTATTGGCTCCGACTATGAGACCATAAAGAAGCAGTAAATGTGAGCGGTGCGTCGTGCTGCGCTGCGAAAATACCGAAGAGCGCTTGCACTCATGCGCGGGAGGTATAGCCTCTCCGCATAATAAGAATGGCTCAATGTCCAACGTCAGGGAGGAATGCTTCAATGCGCCTACGCGCAACTCGTCGCTCAGTATTGAAAACTGCCGCCCTCGCCACGGCGGCCGTCATTACCGCTCCCTATGTGCGGGGAGCCTACGCAGCCGGGAAATTGACGCTAGGCTGTTGGGACCATTGGGTCCCCGGCGCCAACAATACCCTCACCAAGCTCTGCAACGAGTGGGGTGGGAAGAACAACGTCGAAGTTCATATCGATTACATCACCTCGCAGGGCGAGAAGGACAAGCTCACCGCCGCGGCCGAGGCGCAAGCCGGCACCGGCCACGACATCATGTCCCATCGCGACTGGAACATTCAGATTCACCAGCGCATGCTCGAGCCGCTCGATGACGTCGTCGGGCAATTGATTAAGCAATATGGACCGATCAGCCCGGTCGCCGAGTATCTCGCCAAGATCAAGGGAACCTGGCGCGGCGTGCCGACGGCGGTCGGCAGCCAGGTGAAGCCCTGCCAGTCGCGTTTTGACCTCTACAAAGAGCACTGCGGCATCGACCTGGTCGACATGTTCCCGCCCGACGAGTCGAAATACGACAAGGCGAAGATCGATACCTGGACTTGGGATGTGTACCTCACCGCGGCGCAAAAGCTTTACAAGGCCGGCTTCCCGGTCGGCCTGCCGATGGGTCAGACCAGCGACGCCGTGGATTGGGTCGGCGCGCTGTTCAATTCCCACGGCGTGGTCATGGTGGACGCCAAGGACAACATCAGAATCGACTCCGACGAGACCCGCAAGGCGCTCGAATATCTCGTCAAGCTGATGGAGGTGAATCCGCCCGAGGTCTACGCCTGGGATGACGCCGGCAATAACCGCTGGATCATTTCGGGCAAGGGTTCAGGCATCATGAACCCGCCGAGTTCCTGGGCAGTGGCCAAGCGCGACAATCCGCAGATTGCGGAAAAGATCTGGCATCACGCGATGCCGAAGGGCCCGAAGGGCCGCTTCGTCGGCCAGCTGCCGCAGTTCTACGGCGTGTGGAGCTTCTCCAAGAACAAGCAGGCGGCCAAGGATCTGCTGCTCTTCATCTCGCAGCGGGAATCGATGGCGCAACTGGTCGAAGCGTCCTTCGGCTATGACCTGCCGTCGTTCAAGAGCATGTACGACTTCGATACCTGGAAGAAAGTTGGCCCGCCGACCGGCACCGCCTACAGCTACCCGCCGCGCGGCGACGAGCAGACCTCGATCGCCGGCGCCCCTGCGCGCTCGGAAGTGGGCGCGCAGATCTACAATCAGGCCATCAACACGGTGATGGTCGCCAAGATCACGCAAGGGCACGAGAAGATCGACAACGTGATCAAGTGGGCGGAGAAGGAGCTCGAAGGCACGTTACGAGCCTAGCGCATAATCCCGAAAAAGCCTGCCCCCGACGTGATCGGCGGTGGACACCGGTTTTCGGAAAGGATCATGCGCGCCTGACGGCTCTGCCGTCGCGAAGGGGTGCGTGCCGGCAGAGAGGGACCGGTACGCGCTTTGTCATCTCCTGACGACGAGGGGTCGGCCACGTTCGGTCGACGTTGAGGGCATGGCCGAAACCATCCAGACATGGGTCCCCGTCCGCCACGAACGTGCCGTCGCACGTCGCAGTGGCCTGCAACGGCTGATGCGCCGCCGTTCGAGCATCGCGCTTTTGATGTGCCTGCCGCTGATCCTGATCGTATCGTGTCTGATCATCTATCCGGCCTTCTACTCGATCTACCTGTCGATGCTGAACAAGGCGCAGACGCGCTTCATCGGCCTGTCAAATTACACTTATCTGCTCTCGCGCGACGTGTTCTGGATGGTGGTCCGGCAGTCGGCCATCTTCGCGCTGTCGGCGGTGTTCTTCAAAGCGCTCATCGGGCTCGTCACGGCTCATCTGATCAACAACCTGCCGGTTAAGGGCCAGCGCAAATGGCGCGGCATGCTGCTGGTGCCCTGGGTGATCCCGCTCGCGCTCTCGTCGCTGAGCTGGTGGTGGCTGTTCGACCCCACCCATTCCGGCTTCAACTACATTCTGACGAGCCTGGGGTTCAATGAAATCCCCTGGCTGAGCGATCCGTATTGGGCGCGCTTCTCGGTGATTTTGGTGAATGTCTGGTACGGGGCGCCGTTCTTCCTGATCATGTATCTCGCCGCGCTCAAGTCGGTGCCGGAGCAGCTCTACGAGGCGGCGGCAATCGACGGCGCCAATGCCTGGCAGAAGTTCATCCACATCACGCTGCCGATGATGAAGAACATCATGGCGATCACCATCCTATTCTCGCTGATCGTCACCTTCGCCAACTTCGACATCGTGCAGATCATGACCGCCGGCGGTCCGCGCAACATGACGCATGTGTTCGCGACCTATTCCTTCCTGCTCGGCATCCGCTCCGGCGACCTTCCGCTCGGTGCCGCCACCTCGCTGTTCATGTTCCCGATTCTGGCGATCGCCGCGGTGTTCATTCTGCGTGGCGTGCGCAAGCGGGGGAGGGAAATCGGATGAGCACGGCCACCCTTGCATCCCCGGCGTCCCGTGCCCGCGCCCGGCGCTCCAGTCTGCGGACCAACCGCCGCTGGGCGCTGATCGCGTCCTATGTCTTCCTCATCATGTTCGCGATCTTCTTCCTGATGCCGCCATACTACATGGTCGTGACCGCGCTGAAGAGCGACGCCGAAGTCGCGCACATGGCAACCAATCCTTGGATCATCGCCAATGGCGTGACGCTCGATCAGTTCCGGCTGCTGTTCACGCAGACGGACTTTCTCATCTTCTTCAAGAACACAGTGATCGTGACCGTGTGCGTTGTCGTCATCACCATGGTGGTCAGTGTGCTGGCGGCGTTCTCGCTCGGGCGCATGAAGTTCTGGGGCTCCGGCATCCTCGCGACCGGAATCTTCCTCACCTATCTGGTGCCGGACACGCTGCTGTTCATCCCGCTGTTCCAGATCGTCAAGGCGGTGGGCCTGCTGAATTCCTACTGGGGCATGGTGCTGGTCTATCCGACCCTGACGGTGCCGTTCTGCACCTGGATCATGATCGGATATTTCCAGTCGATCCCGAAGGAGTTGGACGAAGCTGCGCTGATCGACGGCGCCGGCCACATGCAAATGCTCACCAAGATTTTCATCCCGGTGGCGCTGCCCGGCATCATCGCGGCGACCATCTTTGCCTTCACCGTGTCCTGGGCGGCCTTCGTCTATCCGATGGCGTTCCTGTATTCATCGGACCAGCAGGTGCTCACGGTCGGCACGGTGACAAGCCTGATCCGCGCCGACGTCTACAAGTGGGGGATGCTGATGGCCGGCGCGCTGGTCGCGGCCGCGCCGCCGCTCGTCATCTATGCGTTTCTCATGGACTACTACATCGCCGGCCTCACCGCCGGCGCGACGAAAGGTTAGGGAGTATCGGGCGTGCCCATCATCCGCTCATTCCCGCGCACGCGGGAACGAGCGGGGTGTGCCGGAGAGCGAACTTACAAGCGGGAGCAGTCATGGCCGAAGTCGCGTTACGCAACGTGGTGAAGCGCTACGATGATGTCGTGGCGGTGAGCGATGTCTCTCTCGACATCCCCAACCATGAATTCGTCGTGCTGGTCGGCCCTTCCGGCTGCGGCAAGAGCACGACGCTGCGGATGATCGCCGGGCTCGAGGAAATCAGCGACGGCGAGATTTCGATTGGCGGCGAGATCGTCAACGACCTTCCGCCGAAGGATCGCGACATCGCGATGGTGTTCCAGAACTACGCGCTCTATCCGCACATGACCGTGGCCGAGAACATGTCGTTCGGGCTCAAGCTGCGCAAGTTTCCCAAAGCCGAGATCAAGCAGCGCGTCGAGAACGCCGCCCGCATCCTCGATATCACGGAGCTCCTGGCGCGGCGGCCCAAGCAGCTCTCCGGCGGCCAGCGCCAGCGCGTCGCCATGGGCCGCGCCATCGTGCGCAATCCCAAGGTGTTCCTGTTCGACGAACCTTTGTCCAATCTCGACGCCAAGCTCCGCGTGCAGATGCGCACCGAGATCAAGCGCGTGCATCAGAAGGTGAAGACGACGACCGTCTACGTCACCCACGACCAGGTCGAGGCCATGACGTTGGCCGACCGCGTGGTGGTCATGCATAACGGCAAAATCGAGCAGATCGGCGCGCCCAACGAGCTCTATCATCATCCCAAGACGCGCTTTGTCGCCGGTTTCATCGGCTCGCCGGCGATGAACTTCATCCCCGCGCGGCTCGAAGGCAACGGCAGCGGACTGCTGTTGCGGCTATCGGATGATCTCTCGTTCCCGGTGCCGGAGAGCCGCGCAGCGCGCTATCGCGAGGCCGCCGACAAGGAGCTGTTGTTCGGCCTGCGGCCCGAGCACATCACTGAGACGCGCGGACAGAACGGCGGCGCCGGTATCGGCCAGGATTTCACCGTCACGCTCGACGTGGTCGAGCCGATGGGCATGGAGACGATGGTGTTCTTCCACATCGGCGGCACCGAAGTCTGCGGCCGCGTCGAGCCTACGGCCGCCAAGGGCGCCGGTGAGAAGATGCCGTTGCGGGCGAGCCTCGATCATATGCACCTGATCGATCCGGCGACCAATCTGGTGCTGTAAAGGGCAGGGACGCGGCCGTCAGGCCGCGCCGCGCAATTCCCCGCCATGCGGCGGCGGGATCGGTGCGCCGTCGGCGGCGTATTCGTTCAGCTTGTTGCGCAGCGTGCGGATGGAGATGCCGAGGATGTTGGCCGCATGCGTGCGGTTGCCGAGGCAGTGCTTGAGCGTCTCCAGGATCAGGTCGCGCTCCACCTCGGCGACGGTGCGGCCAACGAGATTGCGTGTAACCTGTTCGGCCGCCATGGCGGCCTGCGCGGCCACGTCGGTGCCGCGTGCAGAATCGAGCCGCGCGCCGTCCGGCGACAGGATCGCCTCGATACCGATCTCGGCTTCGGTCGAGAGCAGCACGGCGCGGTGCAGCGTGTTCTCGAGCTCGCGCACGTTGCCCGGCCAGCGATTGGTGTTGAGCGCGCGGCGCGCCTCCGCCGACATGGTCCGCACCGGCAGGCCGTTCGCCTGCGAATACTTCTTGATGAAATGCTGCGCCAGTTCGGCGATATCGGTCGGGCGTTCGCGCAACGGCGGGATCTTCAGGTTCACCACGTTGAGGCGGAACAGGAGGTCCTCGCGGAACGAGCCTTCGCGCACGGCGTCGGCGAGATTCCGGTTCGAGGTCGCGATGATGCGGATATCGACCGGCACCGGGCGCGCGCCGCCGACGCGGTCGATGACGCGTTCCTGGATGGCGCGCAAAAGCTTCGCCTGAAGCCGCACGTCCATCTCGGAAATCTCGTCGAGCAGCAGCGTGCCGCCGTTCGCCTCTTCGAACTTGCCGATGCGGCGGGCGAGCGCGCCGGTGAACGCGCCCTTCTCGTGGCCGAACAGTTCGGATTCGAGGAGGTTCTCGGGGATTGCCGCGCAATTGACGCTGATGAAGGGTTTCTTCGACCGGTGCGAGCGGCCATGCACGAAGCGCGCCAGCACTTCCTTGCCGGTGCCGCTCTCGCCGGTGATCAGCACCGACGCGTCGGAGCCGGCGATCTGCTGCGCGAGCTTGACCACCTTGGCCATCGACTCGTCGCGATAGATCATCTCGCGCGTGTCTTCGGCAACGGCGGCGAGCACAGCGGCGATCAGGTCCGGATCGGGCGGCAACGGGATGTATTCTTTGGCGCCGGCATGGATGGCGCGCACCGCGGCGCGGGCATCGTTGGTCACGCCGCAGGCGACGATCGGCACGTGGATGCGCTCGGCTTCGAGCCGCGTCACCAGATCGCGGATGTCGAGTGCGACGTCCACCATCAGGAGGTCGGCGCCGCGGCCGGAGCGCAGCACGGCGAGCGCCTGCTCGTTGGTTTCGGCGTGGGTGACGTTGGCGCCCTTGTCCATGGCGAACTTGGTCGCGGTGGTGAGCTGGCCCCCCAGCGTGCCGACGATCAATAGGCGCATTGTTTGTATCCTTGCTTTGGCAGGGGCGAGTAGTGAGTAGGAGCGAGTAGTGAGTAGCGAATAGCGAATAGGGAAGAAGACGATCCCTTTTCGCTACTTACTATTCGCCATTCGCTATTCACCATTCGCTTCTTCCCTCATCAATTCCGATCCGACTTGATGATTTCCGTCATCGTCACGCCGAGCTTGTCCTCGACCAGCACCACTTCGCCGCGCGCGACGAGACGGTTATTGACGTAGATGTCGATCGCCTCGCCGACCTTACGGTCGAGCTCGAGCACTGCGCCCGGGCCCATCTTCAGGAGATCGCCGACGTCCATGCGGGCGCGGCCAAGCACGGCTGAGACTTGCACCGGAACGTCGAACACCGCCTCGAGATCGGCGGCGCCGCGCGTCATCGGGTCCGAGTCGGAAGGCGCAATTGAGGCGATGTCATCCATCGCCTGCATACCTGCCACCTTCTCGAGATCGGGAAGCGGCACCTGGTCGTTGTCACTCATTGTCGCCCTCTTTCAAAATTCCAAAAGCGTTCAGGATTCGGCGATGCGGGCCGCGACATAGCGCGCGACGGCCTCATCGATGGCAGATTTGGTAGCGGCCTCGTCGCGGTTGACGCCGCCGTCGGCCCATTCGATCTTGCAGTCGCCCGGCGCCATGGCAGCATCGGACACGACCATCAGGCGGCCCTCGAAGCCGCGCGCGCGCGCGATCTCTTCGAGCTTGCCGTGCGCGGTCTCGTAGATGCCGGCGCTGATGCGCACGACGATGTGCGGCGTCGTCACCAGATGGCGGAAGCACTCGGTGGCGAGCGCGGAAATCTCGGCTAAAGGCTCGCGCGCGATCAGCGCGGGCGCGAGCTTGCCGGCGACGGCGACCGACACCTGCACGGCTTCCGTCTCCAGGCGCGCTTCGATGCCCTCGAGGCCGCGATTGAGCTTGTCGATGCCGTCGGCGATCACCGCGAGCGCGGCGGCGATGCGCTGGTCGATCTCGCCTTGCGCCTGCGCCTGTCCGGCGGCGAAGCCTTTGCGATGCGCCTGGGACTCCGCGTCCGCGCGCCGGCGCTCCGCCTCGACCACGGTGATGGTCGGCTTGCCGCCGGTGGCGAAGTCCTCGTCGAACAGATATTTCGCGGTTGTCTTCATAAAGTTCCTAGTAGATGAGCTCGTCGTCGCCGCGGCTCTTCGAGATCAGGATCTCGCCTTTCGCGGCCATGTCCTTGGCGAGATTGACCAGCAGCCCTTGCGCCTCGTCGACATCGCGCAGGCGCACGGGACCGAGCGCGCCCATGTCGTCGGTCAGCATCTTGGCGGCGCGCGACGACATATTGCTGAAGAAGAACTGGCGCACGGTTTCGTTCGCGCCCTTGAGCGCGATCGCCAGCTTGTCCTTGTCGATGTTGCGCATGAGCGTCTGCGCCGAGCCGGCGTCGAGCTTGGTCAGGTCGTCGAAGGTGAACATAAGCGCCTTGATGCGCTCGGCGGCGTCGCGGTTTTCCTCTTCCAGCGCGGTCAAGAAGCGCGTTTCCGTCTGCCGGTCGAAATTATTGAAGATCTCGGCCATCACCTCGTGCGCATCGCGGCGGCGCGTCTGCGACAGGTTGGACATGAATTCGGTGCGCAGCGTCTGCTCGACGCGCTCGATCACTTCCTTCTGCACCGCTTCCATCCGCAACATGCGGTTGACCACGTCGAGCGACAGGTCCTCGGGCAGGATGGCGAGCACGCGCGCGGCGTGTTCGGGACGCAGTTTCGACAGCACGACGGCGATCGTCTGCGGGTATTCGTTCTTAAGATAGTTCGCCAGCACCTCTTCCTGGACGTTGGCGAGCTTCTCCCACATGTTGCGGCCGGCGGGGCCGCGAATCTCGTCCATGATCCCGTGCACGCGGTCCGCCGGCAGGTATTGCTGCAACAGCCGTTCGGTGGCGTCGTAGTTGCCGAGCAGCGCGCCCGACGCCGACATGCGGCCGACGAACTCCAGGAGCAGTTGCTCGACCGACTCCGCGTCGATGGTGCCGAGCTGCGACATCACGATGGAGATTTCGCGCAGTTCGTCGTCGTCGAGCAAACCAAAGATCTTGCCGCCATGGTCGCCGAGCGCCAGCATGAGCACGGCCGCGCGCTCGGGCCCGGTGAGCTTGCGGCGCGGCGTATCCGACGGCTTCTGGCGCCCGGCGAGCTCCGCCATCAGGCCGCCAATGTCCTCCCGGTTCACGCCGCTTTGCTCTTTTTTCTTTTCCGAATATGCCGACGCCATGGCTTAGGCCGCGTCCTCGTGGAGCCAAGTACGGATGATGGAGACCGCCTCGTGCGGGTTCTTCTCGGCGATCTCGCCGACTTTTTGGACCGACTGCGCGTGAACCTGGCCCTGCACCTTGGCGACGTCGATCATGGCCGAGGTGCGGTTGGAAATGGCGACCGCTTCCTGCGCGCCGACGATGGCGACGTTGGGCCCGCCCGCATTGGTGATGGCGCCGCCAGGCGCGGCGGGAGCACCGATGGCGCCGGCGACACCAGTCATGCCGGCGGCGGCGGCCATGCGGCTTTTTTCCATGCCTTCCGGCGTGACGATGCGGCGCACCAGCGGCCGCACCACCATCACCAGCACGACCAGCCCCAGCAGCGCCATCACGCCCAGCTCGGCGCCGCGCATGATGTCGTCTTTGGTGAACTGAAGGTAGTTCATCCAGCCGGTCGGCTCGTCGATGGGCTGCGGCGCCGGATCGGCGAAGCGGAGGTTGACCACCTCGACCTGGTCACCGCGCTTGGCGTCGAAACCGACAGCCGAGCGCACCAGCGCCGCGATGCGGTCGATCTCCTCCTTGGAGCGCGGCTGATAGACCATCTCCCCCTTGTCGTTCTTGGCGTAGATGCCGTCCACCAGAACGGCCGCGGAAATGCGGTTGACGCGGCCGGCCTCGATCACCTCCGTCTTGGTGGTGCGCGAAATTTCGTAATTGACGATTTCCTCCGTCTTGCGGTTCTGGTCGCCGCCGCCTTGCGCGTTCTGCTGGTTGGCGCCGGGCAATTCGTTGCCCACCGTAACCTGACCGCCTTCACGGTTCGCGGTCGCGGACTGCTCCTCGCGCGTCTGGCTCGACCGCACCACGCGGCTATCGGGATCGAATTTGTCGGAGGTCTGGGTGACGCGGTTGAGATCGAAATCGACGGCGACCTGGACCCGCGCGCGGCCGGGGCCGACCACCGAGGAAACGATGTTTTCGACTTCGCCGCGCAGGCGGCTCTCATAGGCGACCTTGCGCTCGTCGGCGCCGGCGCCCTCCAGCGGATCGTTCGGACCGGCGCCGTCGGCAAGCAGCTTGCCGGTTTCATCGACGATGGAGATGCGTTCGGGCTTGAGCCCGTTGACGGCGGAAGCGACGAGGTGGCGGATGGCGCGCACCTGCTGCTGCTCGAGGCTGCCGGCGACCTTCAGCACGATGGAGGCGGAGGGATCGATCTTGTCGCGCGAGAACAGCGGCCGGTCCGGCAGCACCAGGTGCACCCGCGCCGCCCGCACGCGGTCGAGACTGGTGATGGTGCGGGCCAGTTCGCCTTCCAGCGCGCGCAAGTGATTGATGTTCTGGATAAAACTGGTGGCGCCAAGCGCGTCCGACTTATCGAAGATTTCGTAGCCGACGCCGCCGCCTTTGGGCAGGCCGCCTTCGGCGAGCTTCATGCGCAGCCGGGCGACTTTGTCTTTGGGAACGAGCAGGATCGTGCCGTCATTCTTGATCTGGTAGTCGATCGCCTGGCGGTCGAGCTCCTTGACGATGGCCGAGGAGTCCTCGAGCGACAGATCGGTGAACAACGGCACCATCTGCGGCGCCGTCATCCGGATCATGAGGAACGAAAAGAAGCCGATCAGAGCGAGCGTGACCGCGGCCATCGCCGCCATACGCGCCGCACCCAACGACTTCACAAAATCCAAGAAACCTTGCACCGGCTTCGTCCCACCCGCATGGGCGCCGATCGCGCGCCCCACCCGGCAAGATTTGCCCAGTTTATGGTTAGCGTCTGGTTAACGGACGTAAACGATCGCGCGGGATGCTTGGCGGGGCGTTAATTGGCGGGACGCTTGCGTGGAATTTGGCCGCTCGTCCCCGCGAACGCGGGGACCCAGCGCAAGATGGCTGAGGTTCAATTAGTCACCTGGATTCCCGCGTGCGCGGGAATGAGCGGAGCAAGTGGCAACGACACAAATCGGTATGGCACAATTCCGCGGCACAAAAACAAATCGCCGGCCTCAAGGGCCGGCGATCGTTAAAACTCGGATGCGGACGGGCTACTGCCGATACTGCTGGATGCGCGTGGTGCGCAGGCCGGCAAGGCCGTGCTGGTCGATCGAATATTGCCAGGAGAGGAATTCCTCGACGGTCAAAGTATAGCGGGCGCAGGCTTCCTCGAGGGACAGCAAACCGCCGCGGACGGCTGCAACGACCTCGGCCTTGCGCCGGATGACCCAACGCTTCGTCGTCGGCGGAGGAAGATCCGCGATCGTAAGCGGACTGCCATCTGGCCCGATGACGTACTTGACCCTCGGGCGGTGGGGTTCGGTCATAGGAATACTCACAACTACTCGACTGACAAATACTCCGCGAACGCTACAAGCCGCGACTTAAAATTTGCCTAAGCCAAGGACGCGGAAAGGGAAATGTTTGCCCCGTTTCTGCTAACCTTTTGGTTACGGTTACGGCCTGCCACGATCGCGATTGTACGGGCGCGACCGGGCGTCCGTACACATAATATAGTGCTGAATGGGTTTTTGGGGTCCCCCCAAATTGAAAAAGTTCCAGAAAGACGCATCAATTTGGCGCGAATCATGCCGTTACCTCGGCACCGCCGGCGCCGTCGCACTCGCTTATTTTGTATTGGCCAAGCTGGGCTTGCAGCTTGCGTCTGTGCATCCGAGCGCCAGTCCGATCTGGGCGCCGACAGGCTTCGCCTTGGCGGTCGTGCTACTCGGCGGACCGCGCCTCTGGCCGGCTGTCTTCATCGGCGCCTTCGCCGCCAATGCAACGACCGCCGGCACCTTGGAAACGTCGCTGCTGATTGCGCTCGGCAATACGCTCGAGGCGGTGGTGGGGGGCCTGCTGATCGGACATTGGTCTGGCGGAGCCGATACGTTCGCGAGCCCGGGCAGGGTTGTAAAATTCGCCCTGATCAGCCTGGGTCCGGCGACGATCATCAGCGCCACGGTGGGTGTCATCACGTTGTGCGTCACGGGCTTTGCGGCCTGGACGGATTTCATGGCCGTCTGGCTGACCTGGTGGCTGGGCGACGCCGCAGGCGCTTTGGTGGTCACGCCGGTCATCGTGTTGTGGACGCGATCATCGTGGAGCGGATCGCGCTTGCTGGAAACGGTGGCGGTGGTTCTCTGCGCCGTCGTCGTGGGGCTCGTCGCTTTTAGTCCTCTGCTGCCGCAGTCGGACTATACGAGCCCGCTCGGCTTCCTGGCGATCCTGCCGCTGCTCTGGGCGGCCTTGCGCTGCGGACCGCGCGAAACGGCGACCATTGCATTGATCCTCACCGCCTTCGCGGTCTGGGGCCGCATCGCTGACGCCGGACCCTTCGGCGAGATGAATCGCAATGAGTCATTCCTGCTGCTTTTGTCCTTCATGATCAGCGCGGCAGTGCCGACCCTGGTGCTGAGCGCCGACGTGACCGCGCGGCGGCAGAGCGACGATCACTTGCGGGAGACGAAGCTCGAACTCGACAGGCGCGTGAAAGAACGCACGGCGGCGCTCGCCGACGCCAACATCCATCTCAGCGAAGCGCAGCGGCTCGCCCATCTCGGAAGCTGGTCCTGGGATGTCGCGAGTAATCGCGTCACCTGGTCGGATGGGCTCTACGGGATTTACGGCATCGCGCCTGAAAGCTTCGGTGGCACGCTCGACGCTTTCGTCGCTTTTATCCATCCGCAAGACCGCCCGACGGTGCAGGCCAGCATCAATGCCGCGATCGCGTCAGGCGGCCACTTCACGCACGAGGAGCGCATCGTCCGTCCCGACGGCAGCATCCGCCATCTGCACAGCACGGGCGAAGTGATCCGCGACAAGAGCGGGGCCGCGGCGCGCATGCTCGGTGTCTGCCTCGATGTTACCGACCGCAAGCAGGCCGAGGTTGCGCTGTTGGATTCGGAGCACAGCACCCGTATCCTGCTGGAAGGCGTGCGCGACTACGCGATCGTCATGATGGATGCCGACGGTCACGTCCGCAGCTGGAACGCCGGCGCCGCCGCGATCAAAGGCTACGCCGACACCGAAATCATCGGCCAGCATTTCAGCCGCTTCTACCCGGCGGAGGACCGCATGGCCGGCGTGCCGGACCGCGCGCTCGAGGCCGCCGCGCGCGAGGGCAAGACCGAGCTGCAAGGCTGGCTGCTGCGCAAGGACGGCAGCCGCTTCTATGCCAACGTCGTGATCGATGCGATCTACGACAAGGACGGTCAATTGGTCGGCTTCGCCAAGATCACGCGCGACATCACGACGCAACGCGAGGCGGAAGTGGCGCTCGAGCAGACGCGCGAGCAGTTGGCGCAGGCGCAGAAGATGGAGGCGCTCGGCCAGCTGACCGGCGGCATCGCGCACGATTTCAATAATCTGCTGATGATCGTGTCGGGCTATGCGCAGATCTTGCAGCGCCGTCTGAAGGAGCCGAAGGACATGCAGGCGGTGGAGGCGATCCGCGCCGCCACCGGGCGGGGCGAGAAACTGACACGGCAGCTTTTGGCTTTTTCGCGCCGTCAGCAATTGACGCCGGTCGTCGTCGATCTGCGCCAGCGCATCGACGCGGTGCGCGACATGCTGGCGCCCTCGCTGCGCGGCAATATCGCGCTCGTCTGCGACATCGAAGCCAATATCTGGCCGGTCGAGGTCGATCTCGGCGAACTCGAGCTTGCGCTGGTGAATGTCGCGGTGAATGCGCGCGACGCCATGCCGGACGGCGGCACCATCACGCTGCAGGCGCGCAACGTGGTGCTCAAGTCCGGTTCGGCGGCCGGTGCGCTCGAAGGCGACTTTGTCGCCATCGCCATCATCGACGGCGGCACAGGGATCGCGCCCGACTTGTTGACGCGCGTGTTCGAGCCGTTCTTCACGACCAAGCCGGTGGGCAAGGGCACCGGCCTCGGCCTGTCGCAGGTCCACGGCTTCGCCAACCAGTCGGGCGGGGCGGTGACGGTGACCAGCGAAGCGGGAAAGGGCACTGTCGTCACCATCTACCTGCCGCGCAGCAGCGCGGTCACGCCGGCGCAATCCGTTGCCGACATGCAGGCCGACAGCGATGCGACGCAAGGCACCGTGCTGGTGGTCGAAGACAGCCGCGACGTCGCCGACGTGACTTCGGCGTTGCTCGAACAGCTCGGCTATCGCGTGGTGCGGGCGGAGAATGCCGCCGAGGCGCTGCGCCATCTTCAGCAGGGCATCGAATTCGATCTCGTGTTCTCCGACATCGTCATGCCCGGCGCGCTCGACGGACTTGGGCTGGCGCAGATCTGCCGCGAGCGGTTTCCCAACATCCCCGTGCTGCTCGCCAGCGGCTTCTCCGACGCGGCGCAGGCGGCGGACGGCCGCTTCGACATTCTGCGCAAGCCGTTCGAATTGTCCGCGCTCGAGCGCGCGATCGAGACCGTGCGCTCCGCGCAAGCCGCCGCAAAATGAAATGGCCGGCGCGAGGCCGGCCATGTGTCGTCAGCCAGCAGCGAGATGCTACGACGATCCAGTTCCCGTGTTCGCAAAGCTCGGCACCACGATGCGCTTGATCTTGTCCATGGTGTAGTTGCCGCCGTTGACCGAGAGGACCGGCGGAGTCTGCGTCAGATCGACCGAGTCCACCACGCCTTCCACTTCGGTGGAGATCGCCACGGTGTTCTTGTTGGCGTCGACCGCGGTGACCGACATCGTGTAGCTGCCGGCGGGCCAGGTCTTGCCGTCGTTGCCCTTGCCGTCCCAGGTGAACTTCTGGTCGCCAGGGCTGACCGCGAAGCTGCCGGTATAGGCCGTCTGCCCGGTCGAATCCCGGATGGTGACGGAGGCGGTCGCGGGCTTGGTGACGTTGAAAGCCCAGGTGGCGCCGCTGCTGCTCAAGGCCGCGGTCGATCCGTCCACCACGACGGTCGAGCCGACATAAGCGAGCGCCGTGGTCTGCTGCGCGCTCTGCTCCATCGACACCAGCGACCCCAATTGATCGTTGGACTTCATCTGCTGCTCGACCTGGGCGAACTCCACCAGTTGCTGGGTGAACTGATTGGTGTCCATCGGACTGAGCGGGTCCTGGTTCTTCAACTGCGTCGTCAGCAACTGCAGGAAGGTCGTGAAGTTGCTCGCGATCATCGTGTTGTCGACGCCCGACGTGCTGCTGCTGCTGCTGGTGCTGCTGCTTGTCGCGCCTGTCGTTGTGGTCGGTGAGATCGCGCTCATGATCGGTCCCTAGACCCTGATGTCGACGCCGCCGGCACGTGTGCCGAAACGGTTATAGGGCGTCTGCGATGTGTCGATCTTCGGAAGGGTATCGTCGGGCACGACGACATGACGGCTCTGATGGGTGCCGTTCTGTTGCTGCTGTTGTTGCGGCTGTTGCTGCCCGCCCGACTGATCGCGCAGCGAGAATTGCATGCCGCTGTCGGAGGTCTTGAGGCCGGCGTCTTGCAGCGCGCGCTCGAGGCCGGTGGAATCGCGGCGCAGGAGATCGAGTGTGTCGGAACGGTCGGCAATCAGCCGCGAGGTGACGCGGCCGTCTTTGTCGACGTCGAGGTGCACCTCGATGCGGCCGAGCTCCGGCGGATCAAGACGGATATCGAAACTGCTATTGCCGTCCGATGCCTTGCTGGCGATCGCAACGCCGAGGCCGGCAAGCGGCACGCCGGCGCCTTGTTGAGCTGCCGTCTGTGCCGGAGCGGCGGCGCTCGCGCTCGATGCCGTGACTGTTTGTGTTTGCGTGGTCTGGATTTGCGGCGTCATGCCGTCGATCTTGGCTGCCACCCCAGCGTCGGCGTGGCTGCCTGCCGGTTTGTCGCCGGCAGCCGGCTGTTTGCCGTCAGCCGAGGTGCCGCCATGCGCGGGGGCGATTTGCTGTTTGTCGGCGTCGGCGGGCGCGTTCTGCGCGGCCTTGGCGTCGGCTTGCGGCGGCGCGCCGGTGTCGTCGGTCTGCGCGCCGTCGGCGCTGTCCGAGGCATCGGCCTGGTTCGTGGCGTCGCTGTTTTTTGACGCCGCGGTCGTTCCGGATTTGTCGGTTTGGCCCGCCTTGCCGGTCTGGCCCGGTTTGGCGGTGTTGCCGGTATTGATCTGCAAGGCCGACAGGGTCGCAGGCGCGGACTTTGCCGCATCGGCTGTCGCCGTCGCGCTCACGGCCGCTTGCTCGCCGGTGGTTGGCGCCTTCGGCGGGGGCGCGTGAGCCGCTCCGGCCGGGATCAGAACGCTGGCAACCACATTGCCTGCGGCTGGATCGACCGGCGGCGGAACGGGCGCAGCTGCCGCGGTGGGGTCGGCCGTGTCGGCCGCCGGCTTCTTGGCATCGCCGGCTTTGTCGGTGGTGGCTGCATCGGCGCTGGTCTTGGCCGCGTCCTTATCGGTTTTCTTCTTTTGATCGGTGCCGTCGGCCGTGCCGGGCTTCGCGGTCATGCCAGCCGCATTGGTCAGCGCGGCCTTCGCGTTGGTGCCGTCCTGAGCGTTCTGGCCGTTTTTGGCATTCTTGGCGTCCTGCGCCTTGTCGGTGGCGGACGCGGCGTCGGTGTTGCCGGGCTTGGACGCCGCCTGGCTTTGCTGGCCGGGCGCGGCTTTGCCGGTGTCGTCGGACGGGGTGGCGTCGCTGGCGGCGGCGGTGTCGTCCAGCATGCTCTGGAACGGCGAACTGTCCGTGCGCTCGCCCTGCTGCGGCTGCGTTCGGTATGTCCGCGTTTGCGTGGTGGTCACGGCCTGCGATCTCGTTTCTGACGCAACCTGTGGCACTGACAAACCTCCTCAATTCCACCGTCCGGCGTGCAATCGCCAGGCCAGCCCCGGAACGCGTAGATTCCAAAGCTTTATCAAGGTCTTGTAGAAATGGACTCAAACCTTGTTACAAACTTTGACCCGGCAGCTGTTGCAGCCGGGCGGCAGGTTTTGCCGAGCGGTGGATGCGGGAGCGGTTCCCATGCCGCTGTCATTGCGTAGGGGGCCTTCCCACATATAGTAAGAAGCGCCATGCCAAACTCACTTGACCTCAACGGCCGTCCGCAGGACACCCGCGTCGTCGTCGCCATGTCCGGCGGCGTCGATTCCTCGGTGACCGCGGCGCTGCTCAAGGCCGAGGGCTATGACGTGGTCGGCGTGACGCTCCAGCTCTACGACCATGGCGCCGCCACCCATCGCAAGGGCGCCTGCTGCGCCGGCCAGGACATCTACGACGCGCGTGCGGTGGCCGAGCGCATCGGCATTCCGCATTACGTGCTCGACTACGAGAGCCGCTTCAAGGAAGCGGTGATCGACCGCTTCGCGCAGAGCTACATCCACGGCGAGACGCCGGTGCCTTGCGTCGACTGCAACATGTCGATCAAGTTCCACGATCTCTTGATCACCGCGCGCGAGCTCGGCGCCGAGGTGCTGGCCACCGGCCATTACATCGCCTCGCGGGCGCTGCCCGGCGGCGGCCGCGCGCTCTACCGGGCACGCGAGGAAGAGCGCGACCAGAGCTATTTCCTCTTCGGCACCACGCGCGAGCAGCTCGAGATCCTGCGCTTTCCGCTCGGCGACCGCAGCAAGGCGGAGACGCGCGAACTCGCGCGCGAGTTCGGCCTCGCCATCGCCGACAAACACGACAGCCAGGACATCTGCTTCGTGCCGTCCGGCCACTACGCCGACATCATCGAACGGCTGCAGCCGGGCGCGGCGGAAGCGGGCGAGATCGTCGACATCGACGGCAAGGTACTCGGCACGCACGGCGGCATCATCCATTTCACCGTCGGCCAGCGCCGCGGTTTAGGCGTTTCCACCGGCTCGCCGCTCTATGTGGTGCGGCTCGATGCAGCACGGCGACAGGTCGTCGTCGGGCCGCGCGAGGCGCTGCGCATGAGCCGCATCATGCTGCGCGACATCAACTGGATCGGCGATGGCGAGATCGGCGAGGCGCTTGCCGACGATCGCCGCGAGGTCTTCGTAAAAGTGCGATCGACGCGCCCGCCGCAGGCGGCGTGGCTGCGCGCCGCCGATGGCGGCTACGAGGTCGAATTGGCCGCCAGCGAGCATGGCGTGTCGCCCGGCCAAGCCTGTGTCTTCTACGATGCCGGCGAGGGGCAGGCGCGTGTGCTCGGCGGCGGATTCATCAAGAGCGCGGTCGCGGCAGGGGATGTTGCGCCACTGCACAAGGAGCCGATGGCGGCCGCCATGCGCGGCTGATAGGGCCATGCCGGGGGCAGGGAAGGACATCGACCAGGTCAGTGTCGAGCGCGCATATGCGCGCTGGGCGCCGGTATATGACTTGGTGTTCGGCGCGGTGTTCGCGCCCGGCCGCACGCAGGCGATCGCTGCGGCGGAACGCGTCTGCGGCCCGGCGGGCGGGCGCATCCTCGAGGTCGGTGTGGGCACCGGCATATCCCTTCCAGATTACGCGCCCGCCAATCGCATTATCGGCATCGACCTGTCCGTGCCAATGCTGCGCCAGGCGCAGGACCGTGTCGCCGAGCATCGCCTCACCAATGTCGAGGCGCTCGCGGTGATGGATGCGGCGCGGCTGGCGCTGCCCGACAAATCGTTCGACGTGGTGGTGGCGCAGTTCGTCATCACCACGGTGCCTAGTCCGGAACAAACCCTCGATGAATTCGCGCGTGTGCTCAAGCCGGGCGGCGAGATCATCCTGGTCAATCACATCGGTGCGGAGCGCGGTCCGCGCCGCGTGTTCGAACTGTGCTTCTCGCCGGTTGCCCGACG
>DATARB010000317.1:0-20595 GCA_036264375.1 Pseudolabrys sp. | reverse complement strand
GTTGACGGTCTTGCGCATGTGGTTGCACCGCTGAGACCCCGCCATGGAACAGAACGACAAGGTCAACATCTTGTTGGTCGACGATCAGCCGGCCAAGCTTTTGAGCTACGAAGTCGTGCTGCGCGAGCTGGACGATAACCTTATCAAGGCGCAATCGGCGACGGAGGCTCTCGAAATATTGCTCAAGAACGACGTCGCCGTCGTCCTGATGGACGTCTGCATGCCGGAACTCGACGGCTTCGAGCTGGCGGCGATGATCCGCGACCATCCGCGCTTCCAGCGCACGGCCATCATCTTCATCTCCGCGATCCATCTCACCGAGACCGATTACCTGCGCGGCTACGAGATGGGCGGCGTGGACTATGTGCCCGTGCCGGTCGTGCCGGAGCTGCTGCGCGCCAAGGTAAAGGTGTTCGCCGAGCTCTATCGCAAAACCCGGCAGCTTGAAACGCTCAATGCCAAGCTGGAGAGCCGTGTGCGTGAGCGCACCGCGGAGCTCGAAACGACGGCGCAGCGTCTCATCGGCAGCGAGCAACGGCGCAATCTCGCGCTCGCCGCCGGCCACATGGGCTCTTGGGATTGGGACCTCGTCAAGGGCGACTGGATGTGGGACGAGGGGCAATGCAGCATCTTCGGGGTCGACCCGCGCACGTTCAAGGTATCGTTGGAAACGGTTGGTCCCTTGGTGGCGCCGGATGACTTTGCGCGCCTCAGGCAGATGATGGCTGATTTCAAAGGCAGCAATGGACAGGCTTTCCAGGCGGAGTTCCGTGTCTTTCGTCCCGATGGCGAGACGCGCTGGTGCTTCGGCACGGCGACCCCCAGTGTCGATGCGCATGGGCGCGTGGTGCGTCTCAGCGGCGTCACCGTCGACATCACCGAACGCAAGCAGATTGAAGAGCGCCAGCTCCTGCTCGCCCGCGAGGTGGATCATCGCGCGCGCAATGCGCTGGCGGTGGTGCAGGCGATCGTGCGGCTTACCCGTGCGAAATCGCAGCAGGGCTACGTCAAGGCGGTGGAGGGGCGCATCCATGCACTCGCCCAGGCCCACACGCTGTTGTCGGAGACGCGCTGGGAAGGCGCCGATGTCGGGCGCCTGGTCGGCGAGGAGTTGGCGCCCTATCGCGGCGGTCACGTGACGCGTGTGCAGATCGACGGGTCGCCGGTTTTTCTCGGGCCGGAAAAGGCGCAGAACCTCGCGCTAGCGTTGCACGAGTTGGCCACCAATTCGGTAAAATACGGTGCGCTGTCCGACGCAAATGGCGCGCTCGCCGTGACCTGGCAGGACGAAGGCGGCGCGCTCACATTGCATTGGCGGGAGACGGGCGGCCCGGCCGTCGTCGCGCCAAAGACGCAAGGCTTCGGCACCAAGATCATGCATGCGAGCATCAAGCACCAGATCGGCGGCGACGTGGTCTGGGACTGGCGCCCGTCCGGCCTGCACTGCACGCTGAAAATTCCGATCGCCTCGAGCAGTGAGCTCGCCGAGGCCTCGTCGCGAAAGGGCGGCAACCTGGTGCAGCTTCCGAGCGGTTCGCTCAAGCGCGTACTGCTGGCGGAGGACGAGGCCATGATCGGCCTGATGATGCGCGATATTCTCCTCGACTATGGTCTCTTCGTCATCGGTCCGTGCTGCACGGTCAGTGAGACCCTGGCGGCCGCCGCGGGCGAAATCGATTGCGCCATTCTCGACCTCAATCTCGGCGGAGAGCCGGTCTATCCCGTTGCCGCCGCCCTCGCGGAGCGCAACGTGCCGTTCGCCTTCGTGACAGGCTACGGCCGCGAAAGCGTCGACGGCCAGTTCAACGGCGTGCCGATCCTGCAAAAGCCGGTCGTGCGCGAAGGGCTCGAACAATATCTGCGCGCCGTATTCGGCACCGGGTTGGCGGCCAACGGTTCGCCTGCTACGGGTTCATTCGACCCACCCGCCGCCATTACGGCATAGGCGGGCAATTCCGGGCGCCGGCCGATGAGTTCGGCCGGCGGCATTTCAGCGCTGGGGGATATCGCATGCATAATCGCTCTAGTTAGGCATGATTTCGGAAGACGTCATCCTCAACTTCGCGGCGGTCTCGTTGAATTCCGTTTGGGCCTTGGAGCTCCTGCTCGTGCTCAAGCGCGATCCCGCGCGCACGTGGGATGCCGATGAGATCATTCGCGAGTTGCGCAGCAGTCAAGGCGTGGTGGCCGGAGCCCTCGGCAATCTGATCGCAGCGCGGCTTGCCGTTCGGGACGAAGCCGGCTGCTACCGCTACCAGGCCGGCGTCGACGGCCTCGACGAGATGGTCACCGCGGTGGAAAAGCTCTACGTGACCAAACCGGCCGCGGTCATCCGCACCATCGTGACGGCGCCCAACAGGAAGTTGCAAATTCTATCCAATGCCTTCAGGTTCAAAGAATGAACAACCCTGTTCCGACGACTGTCTATTTTCTCTGTCTGCTTGCGAGCATCGGCTGTGCCTGGCTTCTGGTGCGCAGCTATATCCGGACGCGGGCCGCGCTGCTGTTGTGGACGGCGATCTGCTTCATCCTGTTCGGCGTCAACAACCTGCTGCTGGTGGTGGACCTCGTGTTCCTGCCCGACTCGATCGATCTGCGCCTGCCGCGCGTGCTGTCCAATCTCGCTGCACTGGCGACGCTGCTGTACGGCTTCATCTGGGAGGTCGACTGACATGCTCATATTCCTCTCTGGCATGGTCGCCGCCGGCTTCCTCATCGCGGCCGCCTTCTTCTTCCGGTTCTGGCAGCGGACCCGCGACACGTTGTTTGCGCTGCTCGGCGTTTCGTTCGTCCTCTTCGCGCTCAGCCAGATGGCATCGCTGTCGGTCGATGCGCCGCAGGACGACCGGACCGCGATCTTCCTGCTGCGCCTTCTCGGATTTGCCGTCCTGCTCGCCGGCATTTTTGCGAAGAACATGAAGAGCGCGCGTCAGCCGCGCAAGAACGGCGATATCAAATCCAGCAATTCGCCCGGCGCTTCTTCCGGCACGTAGTGGCCGCATTTGGGGATGACGGCGCCTTGCAGGTTCTCGGCGAGGCCGTCGAGCGACTGCCGCATCGCCGCGCCGATGCCGATCTCGCCGCCGATGGCGAGCACCGGCATCGGCAGCTTGGTCTTCGCCGTCTGCTGGTTCTGCGCGATGCTGGCGAAAATGTCGCGATAGTAGCGCAACCCGTTGGACCAGCTTCCAGGCGCAGCGTAGATGCGCGTGTATTCATCAATGGCGGCCTGATCGAAGGCCTTGGTCCAGTCGACCGACTTGCTGCGAAAAAGCCAGCTGAGGAATTCGCGTTCGCGGCCGGTAATGAGCATCTCCGGCAGCTCGGGTAGATAGTTGAAGGCGAAGTGCCAGGTCCGCGCCAGCCGATCCGGCGTCATCTTGTAGACCTCCGGCGGCGCGAGGCCGGGGATGGCGGCGTCCACCAGCACCAATTTACGCACGCGCCGCGGCTGGCGCACCGCATAGGCATAGCCGATCCAGCAGCCGATATCGTGCGTGACCAGAAGGCAGTCGCTGGCGCCGAGCGCATTAAGCAGCGGGTCGATATGGCTGGCGATGTTGGCGGTGTCGCAGCCGCCGGTGGCCGGTGCGGGCTGCCCGCCGAGGCCGGGCGGATCGAACACGACGACGCGATAGTCGGCGGCGAGCGTCGGCATCAGCTTGCGCCACGCGTACCAGGACTGCGGCCAGCCGGGTACCAGGACGAGAAGGGGACCAGCGCCGCCTTCCAGCACGTTCAGCGGCACGCCGTGCGCCATCACCGCGCGGCGCGTGAAGGTCTTGTCGAGGGCAGCCTTGTCGTAATCGCTCATGTCTTTGCCGTCACGTTTGTGCTGCGGCCATCCATGGCCGGCACCACGACCATAGCCAAACTTGAAGGCTGTCGCCGCACGCCGCCGCACGGTAGGCTTGCATGGCGGCCACGCGCCGGCCGCGACGATTGGGGGGATCCACGCGTGCGGCCGCTCGAAGGCATCTTGGTGCTCGATTTCTCCACACTGTTGCCGGGTCCTATGGCGACGCTGCTCCTGGGCGAGGCCGGCGCCGAGGTGGTCAAGATCGAGCGTCCCGGCGCCGGCGAGGACATGCGCCACTACATTCCGCGCTGGGGAGACGGCAGCGTCAACTTCGCGCTGCTCAATCGCGGCAAGAAGAGCGTCGCGCTCGATCTCAAAGACCCTGCGCAGCGCGCCAGGTTCGATCCGCTGCTGGCGCGCGCCGACGTCATCGTCGAACAGTTCCGGCCCGGCGTCATGGCGCGGCTCGGACTCGACTACGAGAGTGTCGCCAAGCTCAATCCACGCATCGTCTATTGCGCGATCTCCGGATACGGCCAGACCGGGCCGAAGCGCGACGCCGCCGGGCACGATCTCAATTACATCGGGGACGCCGGTTTGCTGGCGCTGTCGATGGGCGGCCCCGAGCGGCCGGTCGTTCCGCCGGCGCTGACAGCCGACATCGCCGGCGGCGCCTATCCGGCGGTGATGAACATCTTGCTGGCGCTGACGGAGCGTGCGCGGACCGGAAAAGGCCGTTATCTGGATCTCGCGATGACCGACAATCTCTTTCCCTTCATGTTCTGGGCGCTGGGCGAGGGCGCCGTGAGCGGGCGCTGGCCGGGGAACGGCGATCATCTGCTCAGCGGCGGCACGCCGCGGTACCGGCTGTATCCGACGCGCGACGACAAGGTGGTCGCGGTGGCGGCGATCGAGCAGAAGTTCTGGGAGAATTTCTGCGCGCTCATCGGCCTCGAGGCGCAGCATGCGCAAGGGTTAGATTTCGCCGCGACGGCGGCGCGTGTCGCCGAGATCATCCGCAGCGAGGACGCAGCGTTTTGGGAGCAGCGTTTCGCCGGCAAAGACTGCTGCTGCACGGTGGTGAAGACCGCGCAGGAGGCGCTGTCCGATCCGCAGTTCGCCGCACGCGCGGTATTCGCGCACAAGCTCGTCAATGCGCAGGGGCAGGTCATTCCGGCGCTGCCGGTGCCGGTGGATGCCGCGTTTCGTGCGGCGGCCGACGTTGCAGCCTCGGCGCCCGCCCTCGGCGCGCACAATGCGGAGTATTTGGATTAGCTTTCTTATGGGGCGCTTGCATTTGGATGCGAGGTGACCCCACCCCAGGCGCTTCGCGCCGGACCCTCCCCTTTCAGGGGAGGGTAAGCAGGCGAGCACCGCGCGCTACTTCGCCGCCAGGGCCTCGACCTCGACCGTAAACTCAGGCCGGGTGAAGCCGCCGACGATCATCAGCGTCGAGGCCGGCGCGGGCATGCTCACATAACGGTCGCGCACCTGCATGTAGGGCGCCATGTGTGCGCGGTCGGTGACATAGGCGTTGATGCGCACCAAATCGGAATAGCCCATGCCGGCCTTGGCGAGACATTCGCCGATCGCTTCGAAGCACAGAATGGTCTGCGCCTCGGTGCTCTCGGGGATGTGGTCATCGACGGCGATGCCGAGTTGGCCCGAGCACAGCAGCAGCCGCGCGCCGGCCTTGATCTCCACCGCATGGCTGTACTTCGCGAAGGGCGTGCGGATGCCTGCAGGGATCAGATGGCGCAGCATCGCGCTCACTCCGGCTCGGCCGGACTCTGCGCCATGGCCTGGCGCAGAGCTTCGGAGGCGCGGCGGCAGTATTCGTTATAGACGGGCGAGATGCGGAAGTCTTCGTTGCGCGGGTAAGATGCGGTGATCGGGATCTCGGCGCTGACGCGGCCGGGCCGCGCACTCATCACGATGATGCGCGAGGAGAGATAGACCGACTCGTAGACGCTGTGGGTGACGAAGATCACCGTGAGGTTCTTCTTCGCGAACAGATCCAGCAGGTCGTTGTTGAGCTTGGTGCGCGTGATCTCATCGAGCGCGGCGAAGGGCTCGTCCATCAAGAGGATGCGCGGGCTCGTCGCCATGGCGCGGGCGATGGAGACGCGCATCTTCATGCCGCCGGACAGTTCGCGCGGATAGGCATTGACGAAGCGCGACAGTCCAACTTGCGCCAGCACCTCCATGATGCGGTCCTGCACGTCCGTCTTGCGCTGGCCGGCGAGCATCAGCGGGAGGTAGACATTGTCGAACACCGTGCGCCAGGGCAGCAGCGTCGGTTCCTGGAACACAAAGCCGAGCAGGCGGTCGGGCTCGCCGATCGCGTTATAGCTCGATGTTGGCCAGTCGATCATGCCGGTGGAGGGAGCGCCGAGCCCGGCGATCATTTTCAGAAGCGTGGACTTGCCGCAGCCCGAGGGGCCAAGCAGGGTGAGGAACTCGCCCGGCCGGATGGTGAGATCGACGCCTTCCAGCGCCAGGGTCTTGTTGGCGAAGGTCTTGGAGATGCCGGCGAGTTTGAGCAATGCGCGCGACCGCGCGGGCGCGTCAGTGAGCGTCGGGGGCTTGGCCTCGAACATGGGCACGACATTCATTGCAGCGCCCCCGACGAGCGCGGAATAAAACTACGCATCTTGCCCGGATTGAGCAAGCCGAGCGGATCGACCTCGTGTTTGTAACCGAGCTGATCGGCATCGACGCGTTTGTAGCGGCTGCCGTCTTCCAGCGTCAGGACGTGCGGATTGGCGATCATGATGCCGCAGGCCTCGTAGGCCGCCATGATCTCGTAGAGGCGTTCGGGCGTGGAATAGCGGATCACCGGGATGCCGCTCGCGGTCATCAGGCCGTTGATGCGGATGAACTCAAGATGCTGCATCACCTCGCCCGGAAACTTGGCGCCGATCTCGGTGGACGATTCAAGCACACGATCGTGCGGATAGAGAACCTGGAGATAGGTGATGCCGCGGTCGACCTTGAACATCTGCAAGGTGCAGTGGTTCCAAGTGTGCTCATAGAGCGGCGTATTGTTGAGCACGTCCTCGCTCGGCGTCTTGTAGGTCACGGTGCCGGCGAAGGGATCGAGCAGAGTCTCGAAACTCTCGAGCGACATTGCGCCGATCATGCCGAGCACCACGGCCTTGCCGTCCGGGCAATAGGGGCGGATGGCGGAGAAGTTTTCCGGCAGCGGCCACTGGATCGGCGCCAGCAGCTTCTTGGTGATGCCGTCGGCCATGGCGATCGCCTGGCCGAAACGGATCGCCTCGGAGAAGTCGTCGAAGGCGACGATCACATCGATCCAGGGCAGAGCCGGCGCCAGCGGCATCTCCAGCACGGTAATGATGCCGGTCGTGCCGTAGGCGCGGCTGATCTTCTGCGCCGCGTCGCCGCGCAGCTCGATGACGCGCGGGGTCTCCTCCATCGTCACGATGCGCGCGGCGAGAATGTTGCCTGGCTCACGCATGCCGCCGTAAGTGACGCTGCCGACGCCGCCGGAGCCGCCGGCGACAAAGCCGCCGATCTGCGACATGCGCTTGGTGGAGGGATGCATGCGCAGTTCCCAGCCATTCGGCCGCGTGTGCGCGTCGATGTCGAATAGCTTGGCGCCGGCCTGCACGCGCACGATGCCGGGCTTCTGCCATTCGATTCTGTTCATCGCCGCCATGTCGAGCACGACGCCGCCTTCGAGCGGCACGCATTGCCCGTAATTGCCGGTGGCGCCGCCGCGCACCGTCAGCGGAATGCGGTGGCGGTAGCAGGCCGCGGCCACGCGGATGACGTCAGCCTCGTCGCGCGGCATCACGATGATGTCGGCGAATGTGTCTTTGAGCCGCGCGTTGAGGATCGGCGAGTACCAGTAGTAGTCGCGCGATTTGCGCTTGATGTCGGTCGGCTCCAGGCTCATCGCCACATCGCCGATATCGGCGAGGAAGGCGTCGATCGGATAGCGCGGGGCGGGGAGGGCCTCGGGAGCGGAGAGAGCGGCATCGGACATGAGCGACGACCTATGGACGGGGCGGTTCAAGCGGCGCGGAAGACTTCCGCTTCGCCGTGTTCCTCGAGGAGCTTCATGAGCCGCTTCCGCATGATCATGCCGGGGCGGTCGGACACCATATGCGCCTCGGCACGGCGGCTCGCGTCGATCGGCGTGTCGAAATCGGTGGACTCGATAATGTCCTTGTCTTCGCGTGTGATCTTGTAGTCCCAGTCGATCAGCAGCTGGGCCGGACAGTCCGCCTCGGTGTCGTTGCGGTAGAGCCACTGCACGACCTGGATATGGCCGTCGTCAATCGGCGTTGCCGAGTTGAGGATGATGTGGCGCAGGCCCGACGGATAGGTGATGTCGAGCCGGCGGCAGAACGGCATGTACCACTTGTTGCGCATGTGGCGCTTGGTAGTCGGCGCGTCGGTGCCGGAGATGCGGTGCTGGACCGGCGGATTGGCGATGGTGATCAGCGTCTCGGCTTCGAAGCCGTAGTCGGTTTCCTGGATCTCGTATTTTTCCGGCAGCGGCTGGTCGAGCTGGCCGAACGTGCCCTTGTGCACGAAGGCGAAGTGTGCGTTGTCGAAAGAGTTCTCCATCAGCCGCAGCGCCGAGGTGTTCCAGACCTCGTAGAACTGCGGCACGTGGCGGAAGGACGCGTCCGAGTCCTCGGGCACTTCGAATATCGGGGCGAGCGGCTCGTCGAGCGCCACCCAGGCATAGCCGTACTTCGCCTGGCAGTGATAGGCGGGCGTCGAGAGGTTCGGCACTTCCTGCTGCACCGGGAATTGCGGAACGTGAACCAGCTTGCCGGCGGAGTCGTAAGCCCAGCCGTGATAGCCGCAGACGATCTGCCCGTTGTTGCACCAGCCTTTCGAGAGCTTGGCGGTGCGGTGGCAGCAGCGGTCCTTGAGCGCAGCCGGCTTCCCGTCGGGGCCGAGGAACAGCACGATGTCCTCGTCGAGCAGCTTGAACGGCTTCGGTCCGTCGGCAAGGTCGGCGAGCGGCATCACCGCGTACCAGAAGCGGCGGAGAACCTTCTGCTTGGTGGTCAGCATGCGAACCTCGTTGGGACGTGTTGTTGTTGCGGCAATCGGCGCAGCATCAGGCGTCCTGCCCGGCTTCGCTGTCGTGCCAGCGGCCCAGCGCGAGCTTCGACAGGCCGACCATAGCCGAGAACAGCAGGATGCCGGTGACGGTGATCAGGAACAGCGCCGCGAACATGCGCGGGATGTCGAGCTGAAATCCGGACTGCAGGATTTCGTATGCGAGGCCGGCGCTGCGGCCGCCGGTGCCGGCGACGAACTCAGCGACGACCGCGCCGATCAGTGCCAGGCCTGAGGCGATGCGCAAGCCTGCGAAGAAGAACGGCAGCGCGCTCGGGATGCGCAGGTAAATGAGGCTCTGCAGGCGCGTGGCGCGATTGATGGCGAACAGGTTCTGGTGGCCGCTCTCGACGCTGCGCAGGCCGATGGTGGTGTTGGAGATGATCGGGAACACGGCGATGATGGTAGCGCAGATGATCAGCGCGACCTGCGTGTTCTTGACCAGGATGATGATCAGCGGCGCGACGGCGACGATCGGCGTTACCTGCATGATGACGGCATAGGGGAAGAAACTGCGCTCGATCATCTTGTTCTGCACGAACAGGAAAGCGAGCACACTGCCGATGACGGTGGAGAGGGCGAGCGCAATGAGCGCGACCTTCAGTGTGCTCCACAGCGCGCGCATCAGGCCGGGCGTGTCGGTGGCGATGGCCTGCGCGATGGCGCTCGGCGCCGGGAACAGATAGGCGGGAATGGCGAAGATGCGGCAGGCCGCTTCCCAGCTCGCGACGATGATGACGCCGACGACCAGCGGCGGCAGCACTTCGGCGAGGGCGGATTGTTTCTTGGGCGTTGCCATAATTGCAGTCCATCCTCTGGGCCCGCTCATCCCGGCGGAAGCGGGAATCCAGTTCTTCGCTTGTGACATTTGGCAAAGTCTGGGTTCCCGCGTTCGCGGGGATGAGTGCGAATTTGGATTGGGCTCAATTCATCGGGATCTTCATGCCGTCGATGAACTGCGTCGTGTAGGCCTTCTTGTAATCGACGCTCTTGTCGAGCAGGCCGGCGCCGACCATGAAGTCGTAGGTCGCCTTCCATCGCGCGTCGGTCATCACGCCGATGCCCATGGTCTGCGCATCGCCGCCGTCGACGATCTTGAGTTCCCGCATGCGCTTGATGCCGTAGGCGATCTGCTCGTCGCTCATCTTCGGATTGTCGGCCTTGATCAGCGCATTGCCGGGCGACGGGTCGCCGGTGAGATAGCTCTTCCAGCCTTCCATCGACGCGCGCACGAAGCGCTTGAGTACGTCCGGCTTCTCGGCCACGAGTTTGGTGGTGGTGACCATCGTCGTTCCGTATGGCGGATAGCCGTCATCGGCGAACAGGAAGTAGTTGGTTTTCACGCCCTTCTGCATCGCCTGGAAAGGCTCCGACGACGGATAGGCCTGCTGCGCGACGTTCGGATCGGCGAAGAAGGGCTGCAGGTTGAAGGTGTAGGCCTTGGCCTGCGTTTCGGCGAAGCCGTATCTCTGCTTCAGCCAGGGCCAGAATGTGACGTGGCTCGAAGAGGCGATCAGGATGTCCTTGCCTTTGAGATCGGCGAGGCTCTTGACGTCGTCGTGCGTCATCATTCCTTGCAGGTCTTTCTGGAACGATGCGCCGATGGTGATGACCGGCAGGCCCTTGGCGAGCGAACTCAGCACCTGGATGTCGTAGCCCATGATGACATCGGCTTCGCCGCCGAGCAGGAGCTGCATGCCGTTCACCTGCGGGCCGCCCATCTTGATGGTGACGTCGAGACCGGCCTTCGCGTAGAGGCCGGTGGCCTTGGCTTGATAGAAGCCGCCGTGCTCGGCCTGGGCGAACCAGCTCGACAGCAGCGTGATCTTGTCCGCGGCAAGGGCGAGTGAGGGAGCGAAGGCTGCGCCGAGAAACAGGACGCTGCCGAAGGCAAATCGGGAAATCCGCTTGAGCGTGGTCATTTGCGACATCCGTCGGGCGTGTGTAACCGGCTTGGCAACGATGTCAGCAAATGCGAATGATAAGAGAAAGCATCAATTTTAGTGCGTTGTGATGCTTTTACGGCATCCGTGATTAGTTTTTAGGCGAAGCGCTTTCGCGCTAAGCAACTGCCGGTCCTAGCGAATTCAACGCATTGTAATATCGGGGGGCCGGAGCGGGACGTCGCGATGCTGCATGCCCGAATTTTGACCTATCTGGACGAGGTGGCGCGGCTCGGATCGATCCGCAAGGCGGCGGCGCGGCTCAACGTGGCCTCTTCGGCAATCAATCGGCAGATCCTGGCGCTGGAGACTCAGCTCGGCGCGCCGATCTTCGAGCGCATGCCGCGCCGCCTGCGCCTCACCGCCACCGGCGAAGTGCTGATCGCGCATGTGCGCGAGACGCTGAAATCGAGCGAGCGCGTCAGCGCGCAGATTGAGGCGCTGAAAGGCCTGCAGCGCGGCGAGGCGACCATCGCCACCATGAACGGCCTCGCGGGCGGCCCCTTGCCGGGCTTCCTTGCGGGCGTCATCGCCGCGCATCCGCGCGTGCATATCCGCCTGCGCGTGCTGCCGCTCGACCAGATCCCGAATGCGGTACTCACCGGCGAGGCCGACATCGCGCTCGGCTACAATTTCCCCACCGGGCCGGGCCTGCGCGTCGTCGCTAGCCACGATCTGCATCTCGGCGCGGTGGTGGCGCCCGGCCATCCGCTGACCCATCGCAAACCGGCCTGGCTCGCCGATTGTCTCGAATTTCCGCTGGTGCTGTCCGACGCATCCATGACCATCCGGCCGGTGGTCGATCTTGCTTTCACGCGCGCCGGCATCCCGCTGCACCCGACCATCGAGGCCAATTCGATCGAGTTCATGATGCGTATCGTCCGCGAGGGACATGCGATCACCTTCCTCAATCCGGTGGACATCGGCGCCGACATCGCGCGCGGCGATCTTGTCTTCATCCCCTTCCAGGACCTCAGGGTCGATCCGATCACGCTCAAGCTGGCAGTGCGCGCGCGTGGCACGCTCGATGCATTCCCGAGCGTCCTGGTGGAGGATATGCGCGCCGCCATGCCCGCCTTGCAGCGCCGAGCTCATGATGACGAAAGCGTATGATGACGAATAGGCATCGCGTCGGACACAAATTGATGCTTCTCAATGCGATGTGAGGCCGTAAAGTCTCCGCTGTGAATTCGCCGGCGAGACGACAGGAGTGAAGTTAAGTGAGTGACAAGCCATTTTTCTGGGGCGACCTGACCAGCGCCGAATTCCGCGCGATCGATGCCGAGTGCACCATCGTGCTGCTGCCGGTCGCGGCCGTCGAGCAGCACGGGCCGCATCTGCCGGTCTCGACCGACACCGCGCTGAACGAAGGTATGCTCGCCACCTTGCGCGGCATGCTGCCGAGCGACTTGCGCGTGCTGGTGATGCCGATCCAGGCCTACGGCAAATCCAACGAGCACATCCTGTCGCCCGGCACGGTGACGCTGCCGGCGCATCTCCTGATCGAGGTGCTGACCGAGATCGGAGCCAGCATCGCCCGCGCCGGCCTGCGCAAGGTCGTGTTGATCAATTCGCACGGCGGCAACAGCGAGGTGCTCGGCATCGTCGCCCGCGAATTGCGCGTGCGCCACGGCATGCTCTGCGTCGCCACGCAATGGCGCCGCTTCGGCCTGCCAGCAGGCGTCTATGGCGCAGTCGACGAGAAATACGGCATCCATGCCGGCGACATCGAGACCTCGCTGATGCTGCACTTCCGTCCCGATCTGGTGCGCATGGACAAAGCGAAGAACTTCATCTCCAACGCCATGGCGATGGAGCAGGAATACACGCATTTGCGTCCCATCGGTCCGCACGGCTTCGCCTGGATTGCGCCGGACCTCAATGCCGACGGCGCCGTCGGTGATGCCTCGAGCGCCACCGCCGACAAAGGCAAAGTGACGGCGGAACATCAAGTCGAAGGCTTCGTCGCGCTCTTGCGCGACATGACCGCGTTCCCGCTCTCCCGTTTGCATAGCCTCACATGACAATCCAGTTCGCTGACATCGCCTGGTCCGAGGCGCCGCGCTATTGGCTCACCGATGCGCGCGTGCCGGTGTGTCTTCTCGCCGATCCGGCCGCCTTGGCGGACAAGGATCAGGAAGGCGTCGCGCGCGCCGACATTCTGATCGAGAACGGCAAGATTGCGCGCGTCGCGCCCGCAGGTTGGGTCAACGGTGACGACATCGCGCGCGTTGATCTTAGCGGCCGCCAGGTGTGGCCGACACTGATCGATGCGCACACCCATCTCGACAAGGGCCATACCGTCGATCGTGCCCCGAACATCGACGGGACGTTCGACAATGCGCGGCTCGCCGTCATCGCCGACCGGCCTGGCTGGACCGCGCCGGATCTGCGCCGCCGCATGAGCTTTGGCCTGCGCTGCGCCTATGCGTATGGCGTCTCGGCGATCCGCACGCATATCGACACTTATTACGAGACAGCCGAGCGGAGCTGGCCGGTGCTAATCGAGCTGCGCGAGGAGTGGGCTGGCAGGGTGGATCTGCAGGCGGTGTCGCTGTGTCCGCTTGAACTCCTGATGGACGGCTTCGGCGATCGTGTCGCGGAGATCGTCAACGAATCCGGCGGCCTGCTCGGCGGCGTGGTGCGGCCGGCAAGCGGGGTGCACGGCGCGCCTGACGCCGACACCGACGCGCAGCTGGACCGCCTGTTCGCGCTCGCGATCCGTCATGATCTCGACATCGACCTGCACGTCGACGAGACGGGCGACCCGGCGGCGGCGACATTGCCTTTCATCGCACGCGCGGCCATGCGCCACGGCTACAAGGGCCGCGTCGTTTGCGGGCACTGCTGCAGCCTTGCGGTGCAGAGCGAAAGCGAAATCGACCGTACGCTCGATCTGCTCGCCGAAGCGGAGATCTCGATCATCACGCTACCGACGGTGAACATGTATCTGCAGGACCGGCAGGGTGGACGTACGCCGCGCTGGCGCGGCGTCACCGTGGTGCGTGAGATGCTCAAGCGCGGCATCCGCGTCGCCGCCGCCGGCGACAATTGCCGCGACGGCTTCTACGCCTATGGCGATCACGACGTGGTCGACACCTTCCGTCAATCGGTGCGCATCCTGCATGTCGATCATCCGCTCAGTGAGGCGCCGTCGCTGGTCGGCACCAACCCATCGCGCATTGCCAAGTTCGACGGGCATGGCGTCATCGCAGAAGGCGCAACCGCTCGCCTGATCGTATTCAACGCGCGCTCGATCAACGAAGTCGTCAGCCGGCCGCAGGCCGACCGTGTCGTCATCGCGCAAGGCAAGCGTCTTGCCGCCACGGCGCCGGATTATTCCGAGCTGTGGGACGACACGCTGCCTGGCCGGGCGGCCGCGGCCGAGTAGGGTGCAGGGCGAATGCGCATTCTTTACATTTATTGCCATCCATTGCCGGAAAGCTTCCACGCCGGCATCCGCGCCAAGGCGCTCGATGCGCTGAAGGCAGGCGGGCACGAGGTCGATCTGCTCGATCTCTATGCCGAGAAGTTCGATCCGGTGCTGTCGGAGGATGCGCGGCGGCATTATCACGACACCTCGCGCAATCAGGTTGGGCACGAGAGCTACATCGCGCGGCTGCAGCGCGCGGAGGCGCTGGTGGTCCAGTTTCCCACCTGGTGCTTCGGCATGCCGGCGATGTTGAAAGGCTTTCTCGATCGCATGTTCATGCCCGGGGTCGCCTTCGACATCGGCGATCCGGCCAAGGTCAAGCCGATGCTCGGCAACATCAAGCGCATCGTCGGCATCGTCACGTATGGCCGGCCGCGCTACATGGCGCTGTGGATGGGCGATCCGCCGCGCAAGATCGTCACGCGCTATCTGCGCTGGTTCACCGGCGGCAAGGCGCGCGTCGATTACAATGCGCTCTATCACCTGAATGTGGTGACGGCAGCGCAACGCATCGCCTTCATCGGCCGCGTGTCGAAGGCGCTTGCGCGGCTCGACTGAAGTCACGCCCGCGCGAATTCAAGTCTTCACAGCAAAAGCGCCACAGACGCCGCAATCGTCAGCAAGCGGCTTCGGCTCTTCACGTTACGTTAGGACCCTTCCGGTTTTGATGTGCAAAGCCGCGCGTGAGGAGAAGTAGCGACGACCATGCGTAGTCCCCGTGTGATGTGGCAGTCCGCCGCCGTTCTTTTCGGTGTGCTGATTGCCGGTGCTTCTGGAGCCACCTCTCCCGCCATCGCAGCCACCGGAGATGCGGCCGCCGGCGAGAAGGTCTTTACCCGTTGTGCTGTGTGCCACTCCAATCAGGTTGGCGTGAACAAAGTGGGCCCATCGCTCGACGGCGTCGTGGGCCGCAAGAGCGGCACCGAGCCGGGCTACAGCTATTCGCCCGCGATGAAGAGCGCCGGCCTGACCTGGGATTCGGCGACCCTCGACAAATTCCTGCAGGGGCCGAGCAGCCTCGTGCACGGAACCAAAATGTTTTTGAGCGTGCCGAGCGAGACAGACCGGCAGAACGTGATCGCCTATCTCGCAACGCTGAAGTGACTATGGCTTGCGCCATTCAGGTCTTGCGTTTCTGGATGTAAAAAAGACGGGCCGCACGGAATCGGCCGCGCGGCCCGGATTCAAAGGTGCACCTTCAAAGTGCCCTTCGTGCGGGCTGCGACGTGAAGTGCGTATTTCCGCCGTCGCTGAGCCAGGCTTCCTTGGCGAACCATTCGTGCAGGGTTCGACAAATCGGACAGTAGGTGCGGCTGAAGAACACCGGCGTCGAGCCGAAACTCGGTCTGTCTGCCGTCATGCCGGTTGAAATCGCTTGCCCGGTATTCGGGCACCTAATCATTACATCGCCCACTGCGATCTCCCTAATCGTCCATGTTTTGCTTTCTGACGAGATGCCCGCCATCACGGGCACCAAGCGGTATCTCGCCACCGGAGGCAGGTTCTATTTGGAGTTCGCGAGCGTATGCGACATGCCGGCCGCGATCGGCTTTGCGGCGTCGGCCGCCACTTTCCAACACAGCGCCCACAATTCGCTGGTTCGGCTCGACATCGCATTGAGTTGCCGCGGCGCGTGGGTGCTCCAGACGTCCAATACCTCAGGCAAGGACTTCGCGGCCATCAGGTCGCGGTAGCAATCGTAGACGCCATCGGCATCTCGTTGCCCTGCTTCCATGATCTTCTGACCATACTCGTTGAGGCCCTTGACGCTGGTCGAATATGCTTCGCGAGTGGCGGTGCTCAGGGCTTCCAGAGTCTCTTTTCGCTGCATGACCTGATTGTCGGCGAAAGTCCGGAATGCCGACGGCATCGTGAAGAAAGGGGATTCAAAGCGCGGGAATTCCATGGACGACATTGCCTCGTTTGTTGCGGTCTTCGGCTTCGGGGTGGCGTCGATTTTCCTGGTTTCGTTCACGCAAGTGTCCTCTCGTCTTGTGGGATCAATCGATATTCCGAGCGCAGCATGCTTGAGGTCAGCGCGGGTAATGCACCATTCTTCTGAGCTGCGCAGACGGTCCGCGCCGCACGGGTCTTTTTCAATTGGAAGCCGCCGCTGACTGGAGCACCACTTTTTCGTGGCTGGTGCCAGTGTCCTCTCGCGTCGCCGGAGCGGTCGGTACGCTCGCCGACACTCGCGCGAGAAATTCGCACTGCAGCCGACTGCGAAATGTCACATCGGTGTCATGTTGGCTTGAAGGTAAGTACCGCGGCTTTGGTGCTGTAGCCGACATTGCATGCATGTTGTTGCTCGCACGCGCTGAGACATGCCCGGCCTTTCGATGTAGCATCAACACAACAAGACAAAGAAGTAGGGGAGCCGCGATGAAGATCGATCGCCCGGAGGCTGCCCAACAAAATCGGCTGTTGCGGTCTCTTCAGCCGGCGGATTTCGCGCTGCTTGCCCCCTACCTCGTTGCCGTATCGCTTGGTCAAGGCCAGGTCCTGACCGAACCGGGCGACGTCGTCGAGTACGTGTATTTTCCGCATACCGCAGTCATCTCATTCCTGGCCGTGATGCGGCATGGGCAAACGGTGGAGACGGCGACCATCGGCCGTAACGGCTTGATTGGCTGGGTGGCGGGCTTGGGACGCTGGCGAGCGTTCGCGCGCGTGGTGGTCCAAGTGCCAGGAACAGCCTCGCGGATCCCCGGAGCGCGATTCCGTGCTGCCTTCAAGCAGAGCGACCGCCTGGCGACTCTCGTGTTGCAATGCGTTCAGTCGATCGTCGTCCAAATCCAGCAAACGGCCGCGTGCAATGCCCTGCACGGCGTAGAGCAGCGACTGTGCCGCTGGCTGTTGCTGACGCAGGACCTGGCGAACATCAATGTCCTGCCGCTGACACAGGACTTCTTGTCGCAAATGCTCGGCGTACGCAGGACCACGGTGACGCAGGCCGCCAACAGGCTCCAATCCCTGGGAATGATCCGGCGCACCCAGCGCGGACAAATAGAAATTGTCGACCGCAAAGCGCTCGAGCAAGTCGTTTGCGAATGTTACGAGGAGCTCCGCTCCCGGCATGCTCAGTATGTGATTTGATGGCCATGTCATGCCGATGAAAATGGCACAGGCAACGGCCATCGGTTTCTTCTTGCTGATCACGCTTGCACACAGCGACGCGCAATCCCCCGACCGAATGTCGGGGAAGGAATTGATCGTTGCGACCAAGATCGCTCCGCCCTTCGTCATGAAGCGAGCGGACGGCTCCCTCTACGGCATCAGCATCGATCTCTGGCGCAGGATCGCCGATCGGCTGCATCTAAACTATCGCTTCTTGGAGCAACCGACCGTTCAAGCGTTGGTGGATGGAACGGCTGAGGGCTCCTTCGATGCCGCGATTGCCGCGGTGACTGTCACGGCCAAGCGCGGACAAGTCGTGGACTTCGCACAGCCGTTTTATTCGACAGGCTTGGGCGTCGCGGTGCCGGTGAACCAAAGCAGATGGAAATCGATCCTCGGGGCTCTCACCTCGTTCGGGTTCTTCCAGGCCGTGCTCACGTTGATCGGCATCTCGATGTTTGTCGGATTTGTCGTCTGGCTTTTGGAGCGGCGCAAGACCGAACATTTCAGCGGCGGAACGAAGGGCCTGGGCACCGGCCTCTGGTGGTCGACCATCGCGATGACGCAGGCCGGCGCCGCGCAGAACGCACCGGCGACGCTGCCTGGCCGTATTGTGGCCACGGCCTGGATGATTGTTTCGGTGGTCACGATTGCCGTCTTCACCGCCGGCATAACCGCGACGCTGACCCGGCAGGAACTGCAAGGGGCGGTGCACAGCATGAACGATCTGCGATCGGTTCGCGTCGGCGCTCCGGCGGCGTCGGAAACGTCGGAGTTTCTCAACCGTCAACGGATGTCTCACCGCACCTTCGCCACGCCGCAGGATGGATTGAACGCGCTGCGGGCCGGCGACATCGATGCGTTCGTCTATGACAAACCGCTGCTGACCTGGCTCGTCATGCGCGACTTTTCCAACACGGCGCGCGTGCTGGAATTTACGTTCGACAATCAAAACTATGCAATAGCGCTGCCGAAAGGCAGCCCCCTGCGCCAGATGATCGACGTGCACATTCTGGACGAAGTCGAGAGCGAGTGGTGGCAGCAGACGCTGTTCGAATATTTGGGCAAGCGGCAGTCGAAGTAGAGGGGGCACCGCAGCGCGTCGGTCATGGCGCCAGAGCTCTTATCCGTCATCCTGAGGTGCGAGCGAGCGTAGCGAGTGAGCTTCGAAGGATGACGGGCACCGCCTGTCACCCTTCGAAGGCCGGCTGCGCTGGCCACCTCAGGGTGACGGGCTACTGCGGGCAGGCGTCAATGCCCCATGGCGCCGGGGTCGGGAGGGCCGAGTGCGCCCTTCGGCTGCCGCATCAAGAGCAGCAAAGGCAGCATCATCAAGCTGACAACGAACAAGAGCTTGAAGTCGTCGAGATAGCCGATGATCGAGGCCTGCTTGGTCACTTCGGCATTGAGCAGCGCTAGCCCCTGCGGCAGTGACGGGTTCCAGTACAGAAAGGCGCCGCCAGCCTGGAGGTTATGGTTGAACGACGTGACCGTGGTGGCGATACCCGCGTGAGCGATCTGCGTGGTGCGCGTGAGCACGGTCGAGGTGACCGACACGCCGATAGCGAGGCCGATATTGCGCAAGAGGCTGAACAGCGCGGTACCGTCGGTACGCAGCTCCGGGGGAAGCGTGGCGAAGGCCACGACCTGCAACGGCGTGAAGACGATCCCGAGCCCGAAGCCCTGGGCAATGGAGTTCAGCGTCAGCGACCAGGCGCTGATGTCTGGCGTCCAGCCGGTCATCTCCCGCAACGTCTCCGCAATCGTAAGAATGCCGACGAACATCATCAGCCGCGAATCGATCTTGTTGGCGAGGCGCCCGGCCAAAATGACGCCGGCCATGGTGCCGGCGCCGCGCGGCGCCAGAAGCAGACCGGCATTGTCGACCTCGCGGCCGGACAGCGCCTGCAGGTACGGCGCGAGCAGGGCCGACGTCGCCAGGATCAGCATGCCGACTGCGAAGATCATGCCCAGCCCGGCGGTGAAATTCATGTCGCGGAAGATGCGCGGCGGGATCAAGGCGTCCCGCGCCGTCAGCAGGTGCACGAGGAACAGGTAGAAGCCGAGACAGCACAATACGGCGTAAGTGATGATCTCGTCGGAGCCGAACCAGTCCTGGATGTCCCCGCGGTCGAGGAAAAGCTGGAGCGCCGCGAGCGCGATGCTCAGCACCGCGAATCCGGTCCAGTCGAAGCCGATGCCCTCTTTCCGCTCCGGATCGTCCATGAAGAACCACAGCCCGGCGAAGGCGAGAATGCCGAGCGGCAGGTTGATGTAGAAGACCCAACGCCAATCATAGTAGAAGGTGAGATAGCCGCCGAGCGTCGGACCCAGGATCGGGCCGACCACGACGCCCATGACCCACACCGCCATCGCTTGCGCGCGCTGTTCGGGCGGAAAGATGTCGAGCATCGTCGTCTGCGACAGCGGCACCAGCGACGCGCCGAACACGCCTTGCAGCGCGCGGTAAAGGACGATCTGCGGCAGCGACTCGGCCGTGCCGCAGAGCATCGATGCGACGGTGAAGCCGACCAGCGACACAAGGAACAGGTTCTTGCGGCCGAAGCGCGATGCCAGCCAGCCGATCGGCGGCGTCATGATCGCCGCCGCGACGATATAGGACGTCAGTGTCCAGGTGATCTGGTCGGGCGAGGCGGCGATCGAGCCCTGGATATAGGGCAGGGCGACGTTGACGATCGTGGTGTCGAGCGTCTGCATCAGCGTTGCCGCCATCACGCAGGCGGTGATGATGGTGCGATGCGCGGTGGCGGACGAGGCCGGCGGCGTGAAGGTCGTTGTACTCATGGCATCAGACCAATCATAGTTTTTATGGTCGGCGTTACCCCTTGTTCCGCTCATTCCCGCGCAAGCGGGAATCCAGACACGATCGAAACTCCAACCACCTTTGCCCCTGGGTCCTCGCTTTCGCGGGGACGAGCGGGGACGCGCAATCCACTCCAGTCCCTCAAAACAGATCGGACAGCTTGCGCTTGTGTCCGGTATCGACGCTGACATACACGCTCATGCCGGCGCGGAAGATCGGCATGTCGGCCGCATGCTGGAAGCGGATCTTGATCGGGATTCGCTGCACCACCTTCACCCAGTTGCCGCTGGTGTTCTCCGCCGGGATGACTGAAAACTCGGAGCCCGCCGCCGGGCTCACGCTCTGCACCACGCCGTCGAACGTCCGCCCCGGA
>DATARB010000287.1:0-20252 GCA_036264375.1 Pseudolabrys sp. | reverse complement strand
ATCATCGAAGAAATTCGCCGGCGGAACGTCAAAGCCTGAATCTTTGACTCGCACGGCGAGGTCTGGGGAGGATAGGCATGAAGACGTACGTCTCGATCCTTGCGGCCGCCGTCGTGGCCGCGAGGTTGATTACGCCTGCGTCGGCGCAAGACTGGCCGCAGCAGACCATCCGCATCATCGTCTCGTTCGGTCCGGGCGGCGGCGCCGACATCATCGGCCGCATCCTTGCGGACTCCATGCAGGCCAAGCTCGGCAAAGCGGTCATCGTCGAGAACAAGCCCGGCGCCGGCGGCATTCTCGGCAATGACGCGGTCGCCAAGGCGACGCCCGACGGCTACACGCTCGGCATCATGACCGCGGGTCAGATCATCGCCGCGGTCACCAAAAAGAACATGCCCTACGACACGCTCACGGCGTTTGCGCCGGTGGGGCAGGTGGCGACCGCGAGCCTGATGATCGTCACGCGCCCGGATTTCCCGGCCACCAATGTCAGTGAGTTGATCGCGGCGGCCAAAGCCGAGCCGGGCAAGATCGTTTTCGCCAGCCCGGGCTTTGCCGCCACGCAGCATTTCGCCGGCGAGATGTTCAAGCAGACGGCGCAGATCAATCTCCTGCATGTGCCGTACAAGACATCCCCGGAAGCGATCAACGCCGTGCTCGGCAAGCACGCCGACATCCTGTTCGATACGGTGTCGGCGCTGATCGGGCAGGTGAAGGCCGGACAGTTGAAGGCTTTGGCCGTCACCGGAAAGGACCGCTTCCCGGCGGTGCCTGATGTCCCGACAGCGATCGAGTCCGGCGTGATGCCCGGCTACGACGTCACCACCTGGTACGGAGTCTTCGCGCCGCGCGGCACGCCGCCCGCCGTGGTCGCCCGGCTCAACAAGGTGCTCAACGACAGCCTCGCCGAAGAGATCGTGCGAAGCCGCCTCGTCACCGCGGGCGTGATTGTGCAGGCCTCGACCCCCGAGGCCTTCGGGCAATTCATGGCGAGTGAGTACAAGCGCTGGAACGCCGTGCGCGAGGCCGCCGGCATTCCGCAGCAGTAGCTCTGGAATTGCCGCCGACGATCAGCAGGTGATGAGTGGAAGTTTGGTGCTGTTGCGCCAACCTTGCGCTACGCGGTCATGTCGCCGCCGACCGCCAAAGTCAGTTCGTTCTGCCCGGCGCCGGCCCGGCGGAACGCCGCCGCCTCGACATATTCCGGCGAGTTGAAGCAGCGCTTGGCCGCTTCCATCGATTCGAATTCGACGATGACGAAGCGTTCGAAATGGTCCGGCCCTTCGACCGTTTCATAGGTCCCGCCGCGCGTCAGAACCTTCCCTCCGTACTGCTTCAGGATAGCCGGGACCCGATCCGTGTACTTCTTGTACTCGGCTTTATCGAGAATTTTGGAGCGCGCTATCCAATAGCACGGCATGTGAAAACCTCCCTTATTCAGCGCGGATGTGATAGTGTGTCTGGCATATCAGAAAATGTCGAATGCAAAAAATATAAAATTCCAGATGACGGGACAACGATGACGATGAAGGCTCGGGGCGCGACCACAAAACTCGACTCCGTCGCAATTTACGATCAGTTGCGCAGCGACATCTTGTCATGCCGGCTGCCGCCGGGTGCACCGATTTACGAGCAGGATCTGGGCCGCCGTTTCGGCGTGTCGAAATCGCCGGTGCGCGAAGCGCTGATGCGATTACGCGACCAGAACCTTGTCGAGGTCAAGGCGCGCAGCGGTCATTGGGTGCGGCCAATCTCGCTGTCGGAAGTGGACGAGATGTATGAGATCCGCATGGTCTACGAGCTGGCCTGCGTCGATCTGGCGATCAAGCATTGCAATGCAGATATGTTGGCTGAACTTGCGAAGTTAGCGGCTTGCAAGGACGTGGCGTCGATCGAAAAATGGATACCCGCCAACCGCCGGTTCCACGACGGGCTCGCGCGCGCTTCGGGCAACCGGCGCTTTGCCCAGATCGCCTCGAATTTCAACGGACTATTCGACCGCTTCACCCACATCAGCGCAACGCGGATGGCCCACCCGCGCGACTTCTCGGGACTCGTTGCCGAGCATCAGGCATTGGTCGAAGCGATTGCGCGACGCGACCGCAAGGCCGCCGCAAAACTGATCCGCCGTCATGTCGAAGCCTCGCACAAGCGCACACAGGCGGCGTTCAACACGCCCATGTTCGTCGCCTAGGATCTCCAGTTTTCAGATGATAAAAACCAAAACTGGAATACCAGTTATTCGGAATTAACTTGATAAGCGCGCCACACGCAGATACCTGACCGAGAGCGATAAGAGGCATCAGCCCGCGATCCGCTCTAGGGAGGTTTATCTGCATGTCCAATACGGCCACCAGAATTGCGGCTTTTGCCGATCCGGCGGAAACGGTTCAATCCAAATTCAGCCCGGCTTTCATCTTTGCCATCGTCGCCGCGCTCGGCTGCTCCTACGCCTTCAACGGCATGGACCGCCAAGTCTTCCCGTCGCTGCTCGGGCCGATCAGCAAGGAGTACAGTCTGACGCTGGCCGAGGGAGGTTTCCTCACCAATGCGTTCGCCGTCAACATCGCGATCTTCGGCGCATTGAGCGGCTGGTTCATGGCGCGCTTCGGCCGCAAGGCGACTTTGGTCGGCGGCCTGATCCTCTATTCGGTATTCACGTTCATTACGCCCTTGGCGCACAGCTACACCGAGCTCGCGCTTTACCGGTCGATGACGGGAGCGGGCGAGGCGCTGCACATCAGCGCAATTTTCGCGATGATCGGCGGTTATTTCGGGCCGAAGCGGGGATCCTTCGTCGGCATCAACAATGCATTTTTCGGCGTCGGCGCCTTTCTCGGACCGTTCCTCGGCACCCGGCTCTTCGTCTCCTTCGGTTCTTGGCATCACGCCTTCTTCATCTTTGGCATTGCCGGCTTGTTGACGGCGCTTACCGTTTGGTTCCTGGTGCCGCGCGGCTTCGCCGAGGCGGTCGACTACGAGAAGCCGGAGACCGGCGGCGACGCGTCGTCCAATCGCAGCGTCTTCAATCGCAACAGCATACTCTGTGTGCTGGGTTTCGCGCTGGTCGGCTATTCCTTCTTCGCCTACGTGGCGCTCTACAGTACGTATTTGCGCACGCAACTCGGTTTCAGCATCACCGACGCCGGCACGGCCTTCGGCATGTATGGCATCGGGACGCTGCTCGCCCTCGTCTGCGGCTGGCTTGGCGAGAAGTTGAAGCACTATGGGCTGATGGCTGCGCTGCTGCTCCTGAGCGTGATCAGCTATTTCCTGTTCCACGACACCGTGTCGCTCATCGCGCAAAGTGCGCTCTCGTTCTGTTATGGCGCTCTTGTGAGCGGCTACCTCTATCCGCGCTTCGTCTCTGTCGGACAGCGCAGTGTGCAGCCGGATCAGATCGGCTATGCGATGGCGCTGCTGGTGCCCATGTTCTACCTGCCGGGCCTTTTCGCCGGTCTCTTCTTCGGTAAGTTGGTCAACGCTGTCGGCTGGGGCTGGGCATCGAGCGTGTCGGTCGTCCTGCCGGTGGTATTGGGTTTCGTGGTGATGGCCCTCCACGATCCCAAACGGATGCGCGGGGCCTGACGGGGGACAGCATGAGCAAGATCGTCGGCATCGCCGGTATTGGCATCATGGGATCGGCCATGTCGGTCAATCTCATCAAAGCCGGCTTCGAGGTGGTCGGCTTCGACCCGAGCGCAGAGGCAATGGCGGCACATAAGGCGCGTGGCGGCACCGCCGTAGGCTCGCCGCGCGAGGTCGCCGAAGCTGCGCCGATCATCATCTCCTCGCTGCCCTCGGCCGTCGCGCTGCTCGACGTTGCCACCGGCATCGCCGCCGCCAAGGGCCAGGGTCAGATCGTCATCGAATGCTCGACTTTGCCGCTGGACGACAAGCGTGAGGCGCACGAGATTCTGGCACAGAGCGGCAAAATTCTTCTCGACTGTCCGGTGAGCGGCACCGGCGCGCAGGCCGCGCGGAAGGATTTGGTCGTCTTCGCGAGCGGCGATGCCGATGCCTTCGAACGCTGCGGAGCCGTCTTCGACGGCATGTCGCGGCGCCGCCAGTATCTCGGCCCATTCGGCCACGGCAGCGTCATGAAATACTTGGCGAACCTTCTGGTCACGATTCACAATGTGGCCACCGCCGAAGCCATGGTGCTAGGCATGAAGGCCGGGCTCGATCCCGCGCTCATCTACGACACTCTGGTCGACAGCGCCGGCACGTCGCGCATCCTTGAAGTGCGCGGTCCGCTGATGCGCGACAACAGCTACGACGAGCCGACCGCGACCATCAAGACGCACATGAAGGACATGGCGACCATCGAGGCTTTCGCCAACGGTCTGGGCTGTCCGGTGCCGCTCTTCGCCGCCGCCAGCCAAATCCACTATGCCGGTGCGGGGCAGGGCCGTGCCTACCAGGACACGGCTGCGGTCTGCGCCGTTCTCGAAAACATGGCCGGTGTGACGCGGCCGGCCAGCGCCCCTCATGCCAAAAGAAAGGACACGTGATGCCCGTTTACAATTGGGACGAACTTGAAGAAGTCGAACTGAACCCGCTCATCTACGGCAAGGTCATCGAGGTGCCGAACGCGATGGTCGCGCGCATCAAGGCGCCGGCCGGCAACGCGCTCAACATGCACGTCCACGATTTCGATCAGGTCTCGCACATGATCGCCGGCAAGATCCGCTGGCACATCGAGGGCGAGCCGACCCGCATCGTCGGACCAGGCGACGTCATGGTCATGAAGGCCGGCGTCGCGCACGGCGGCGAAGTTCTGGAAGATGCCGAATACATCGATGTGTTCGCGCCAGGCCGTCAGGACTTCGGCTGGTACAAGCAGCGCCTACCTGAGAACCGGCTCGCCAAGGCGGACTAGGACATGGACTCATTAACGCGCAGCCAAAGCCGGATTGATGCAAGCGGAACGAGGGCGAGGTAATTGGCTGCGCGTTTGTCGTAGCGTGTCGCGACCCGCCGACACCGCTTGATCTTATTGAAGAACCGCTCGACCAAATTCCGAGCACGGCAGAGATGCGGGCTGAAGCTGACCGGATCGTTGCGATTGCGCCACGACCATGACGCGATAGGAGTCACAGGTTCGATCTTTGTCGCGCCACGACCTTTGCCTTCGAAAGCGTTTGATTTTTCCGGGTGACGAGCGGAGCCCTGCGCCTCGGCACGTCGGATGCCCGCAGGACTGAGAACTTGCGGCAACCATACGCGAGCCGAGTGGTCAGGCCGGTGTCACCAAGCCGAATGCGGGCCACTTTGCGCGCCACCCCGGAACCGCAATTCCGTGCTAGTGCTAGCCATAAGCAGACGCTCGACGAGTCCAGGATATTCAGAAGCGCTTTGAGCTCCTGAGCTTCGGACTCGCCGAGAAACCAAAAGTTTTAAGGGCGATGATGCGCTGCCAAGCTAAAACACGGCACATTCCAGTAAATCCGGAAGACATGTTGAAAAACTTGGCCGGGCTAACCGGGCCAAAGAGAAATACCCCCGTCGGATCGCTGCCCAGTATTCCGTGGGACCCCAAAGCCGAACAAGCCTTGAGGGGATTTTATGATTTGCGAGCGCTTGCGTTGCGCTTTCTCGATACCGAATTCGTTACAGCGATCAGGCCGGTGTATATCGAGCAAGCGCATATGTTCGACGCGGGGCTCGATGCCATGGGCTATGTGGCCTTCGCCTCAAGCGAATACGCAAAGTATCCCGGCATCCAACAAAATCTTCAAGCGCTGCGGGAGTATCTTCTTAAAACGTCGAACCCGCAGATCATGGAGTACGATCTGGCTGCTTTTCTCGTCGTCCTGCGAGCCGCGCGCGAGACGCTGCCTGAATTGGCGGCCGGAACGGTGGATCTGGAGCCCCTGTTGACTGAACAGCGGATCTTTCAACTATCCGGAAAAAGACCCTCTGAATTCTCGGGGATCCTTCGCTCCCTTTTCAACAAACGGCAACAGTTTGCAAAGTTCTTTCATCCATTGAGCGCGTTGAATGACGCGGTGGCCGCTTTTTTCCCACTGCTTCAGCACGAACCCGACAAAACAATTTTGGACTATCGCGCGCTGATGGAAAAAATTCGCGCCGCGTCCAAGAATGCAGGCGCCGGTGCAATAAAAGAACATCCGGTATCGAATAAACAGCCGGGAGGCGGGCGCAAGCGCTCTGCGTCGCACAAAAAGCGCCATGCAAACGGCGAGATCCCCAATCTCGAGTATTACCTTCCGGTGGCCGCCGCCGTCACGGATCGCGTTACGCGCCCCGATCAATTCGCCAGTTGGCCCGTCGTGCCCGCCGCGATCAAAGGTCTCTATCTTCAGCACGCGCGAGAGCTGACCAGGACGCAGAGAACATGGGATCAGTATGCCAAGGAAACATGGCCCGCCAAGGCCGCCATGCATTGGCAGATTGTTGATGAAGGGGGAAGCCGGCCCCTTCACCTCACTCAAACAGTCGTCGATCCCTTCAGCCAGCCGCTGGAGGTAAAGCTGATCGAAAAGGCGCAACAGGAGCGGCAAACCGAAGCGATCTTTCTGTTCAATTTGTCCGTCTCGATGCAAAAGAACGAGCGTTATCTCTTAAGCTTCATGGTCGCGGACCGCTTCAGCGAGCTGTTGACCCGCGGCGGAATTCCAACCGAAATCATCGGCCATACAACGACCGGTGAGGCGATCCCGCGGGTTACGGGGCGGAACCGCTCCATGCTTTACCTTCTCTTCAAGACACGCGAAGAGCCGCACAATTTGCTGACGATACAACGCCTGTGCAGCGTTCTCGATACGCGAATACATTATTTGAGCTACGACGGCGAAGCCATGATGCGGATCTATGACCGGCTAAAGAACAGCCCCGCGAAGCACCGCTTGCTGTTCGTGGTGACCGACGGCAACATCAGCGGAACGTATATCAACAAAAAAAATAGAGAACTTCGCAACGCCACCACGAATTATTTCCGCGATGTCGTCGCCCTTATAGAAGCCGAGAAATTCGTCGACGTTATTGGCGTGCCGATCCAAGCCGACGTGGATGGGATTTTCAGCCGCTCGGTACGAATAGATTCGATAGAGGACATTTATAAAAAGCTCAGTCCGTATGTTTTAAAAATGCTGCGCGAATTCAATAACGATGAAGGAGACGCAGCCAAAGCCCGCCGTTTGAGAATGGTGGCGCACCGGAAGGCCAGAGTGGCAGGCCAAGGACTAACGTAGCTTTCAGCGACACGGATGACGCGGCGCCCACGACGGACCTCAATCAGCCGGTCGGTGCCTTGCCGGTGTTGACCGCCAATTGAGCGTCGAAGGCCCGCTGGTAGGCGCGCCGCGCTTCCCCGCGTGCGACATAGGCGGCCAGGTTCGGATATTCATCCAGAAAGCCCGACGATCTCAGCCTGAGCAGCACCGACACCATCATCAGGTCGCCGGCGCTGAACGCACCATCGAGCCAGTCGGCATAGCGCAGGCGGCGGGAAAGTTGGTCCAGCCGGTCGCGGATGCGTTCCTCGACCAGAGGAAGGCGCTCGGCACGCCAGGGCCTGTCGCCCTCGAGCAGCTTCGCGGTTACAAGTTCAAGGATCGGCGGCTCCACCGTGTTGAGCGCGGCAAACATCCATGTGATCGCGCGCGCCCGGGCATTGGCATCGTCCGGCAGCAGGCCCGCATGGCGCGCGGCGATATGGAACACGATGGCCCCTGTCTCGAACAGGGCGAGTTCGCCTTCCTCGTAGGTCGGGATCTGGCCGAAAGGATGTAGCGCCAGATGCGCGGGTTCCTTCATCGCACGGAACGAAACAAGGCGAACCTCGTAGGGTTGTCCCACTTCTTCAAGCGCCCAGCGAACGCGCGTATCACGCGCCAATCCCTTGCCGCCATCGGGTGACCGTTCAAAGGCGGTAATGGTGATGGTCATCGTGAGGCTTCTCCTCGGCGAACATCATCGGCTGCGCGGCTAGCTCTCGGTACGGACGACGTCGACCGGTTTGCCTTCACCAACGGAGCGGATGATCGCCTCGAAGGCGCCGACAACATCGAGCATGTCGCCGGTCGAGACGGGGAAGGGCTTTCCGGTCTCGATCGTCTCGGCAAAGGCCTCGAGCAGCACGCCGAGCGAATCGACGGGCTCGTACACTTGCGTCACGGGCGACTCGCCGATGCGCGCAACCGTGAGGCTCGTTTCCTCGCGCGCTTCGGCCGAGCCTTTGGTGCCGAACACATGCACGCGCCCGAACATCGGCGCGGAGCGCACCGTAGCCAGCACGCCGGTTGCGCCGCTTTCGAACTTGAGCAGCGCCGCCGCCACATCGCGCGGGTCGGGCGGGGGCTTTGCCGAAAACAGGCGCGCGTCCACCTGCGTGATCGGTCCGGCAAGATTGACCAACGCATCGATCAGATGCAGCCCGGCGCCGGTCATGCCGCCGCCCGGCGACTCGCGCGGATCGTCACGCCAGCCGCCTTTCACCCGCGTCGAATGCTCGTTGCTGAAATTGGCTTCGATATGCATGACCTCGCCGATCGTGCCGCCGGCCACCACACGCTTGAGCTCGCGCATCGACGAGAAGCAGCGCTTGTTGTTGCCGAGAGCGAATGGCACGCCGGCCTTGGCGACGGCAGCGATGGCGCGCTCGGCCTCAATGCGCGTGAGCGCCAAAGGCTTCTCGCACCAGACCGGCTTGCCGGCCGCCGCCACCGCATCGATCTGTTGGAGGTGCAGGGAATGCGGCGTCGCCAGGAACACCGCCTGGACGCGCGGATCGGCCACCGCCTCATCGAATTCGGTCGAGAGTTCGAACCCGTGCTTGCCGGCGAAGTCCTTCACCAGCTCCGGCTCCTTGCTCACGCCCCGGATGAAGCGCAGGCGAGGGCTTTTCCCCTGCACCGCGTCGACGATGTTCTTGCCCCAACGTCCGAGGCCGATGACGGCGGCATTGATCATGGGATGGGCGCCAGGCTCGCGGGATGGGATATATCGGCAGTGCCCGCATCCTAGCCGGGCCGCGTTGCGTGCGACAATCGCCGAGTTTTAATCGAAAGGACGGGAGCGATGGACGACAAGGACCAGCATGAGCGCGGGCTGAACCTGCGCATCGAGATGTTCGGGCGGGAGGCGGTGGAAAAGCGCGCCAACGCCTTCGGCGATTTCGGCAAGCCGCTGCAGCACATCATCAACGCCTATGCCTATGGCGACGTCTGGCAGCGCTCGGCACTGCCGCCGGCAACCAAGTCGCTCGCCATGGTGGCGATGATGGCGGCGGCCGGTCATCCGAACGAACTCGGCGTCCACCTGAAGGGCGCGCTCAAGAACGGCTGCACGGCGGAGCAGATTCAGGAGGTGCTGCTGTTGCTGACGCTCTATTGCGGTATCCCGGCTGCGAACGAAGCGCATCGCATCGCCGCCGAGGTGCTGCGGGAGGAAGGCTTGCTGTGAGCCAATGCAAAAGGCCCCGGCACAGGGCCGGGGCCTTCGCTCGTGTTGTCTGAGCGCCGGCGCTTACGGGCAGAACCAGACCGGTCCGACCATGACGCAATTGCGGGCATGCCAGTCGCCCGGGCGGCGATCGAAGCGGTGCCAGCCGTGCGGGGCGCTGTGATAGCGCCGACCAGCCACGTAATGCGGGCCCCCATGGCCGTGGTCGTCGCGATGGTCTTGGACCTGGATCAACGGTGCCCCCGCTGTCTGGTCGACGGCCGCCGGCGCCGCAACGGGCGCGGCCAAGGCCGGAGAAAGGGCAATACCGGAAATGATAAGTACTGGCGCGAGATAGCGGACGGCTTTCATGCGTTTTCTCTCTTTCGATTGCGAGCGGAAATACCGCCAGGAAGCGCGGCGGTCGGGCTTAACGGACGGGGCGCCCGATGGTTCCCAAATAGCAAAGCTTTGGAACTTCATGTCGGTGCCGGGGGCAGGTGAAGCGCCCCCCGGCAAGGGGGCAGGAATTTCACAGCGCGTCGTGGCGGCGGGATTAACACCAAATCGTCTCACTGGTTCGGTCTCCACGCCGACGTAGACACCTATGATTGCCAGCCGTCTGCCGGTCTCGACGGCGCAAGAGGGTTCGGCGATGCGCGTGAAGCCGCTGACTGTTCTTCTCCTGGCGTTATCGTTGTGGCCGCTCGCGGCCGCGGCTCAGCCTGCGGAGCGCATGACGGTTCCGATCAAGCCGCCGTTGCCGTTTCCGGCCGATGCCGCAGGGTATCAATGGATCTACAAGTGTCCCGCGGGCAAGAAGTGCACGATTTTCCTCCCCGGACAAAGCTTCGACCTGGCGACGCAGGCCGTCGTGGTTCTCGTGATGCTTCCGGTGGGCAAGGCGATCATTCCGTCGTATTTCTGGTGGGTGACGTTTCAGATCGCCCCGGAAAGAACGGGCTTTCTGCAGAATCCGGCCTCGTTCACGATGAGCGTCTCGTCCGAGTTTCGTTTGGACTCGGCAGGCCCGATCGGCCCTTAGCCACAAGCGTTTTCGCGGTCGCCGTCTTCTGTCGCGGCGAACATAGTTCGGCCGCGCTGCCAATGTGAGAGGGATACGTCGTCGCTATCGGCGGAGGGTGACAGCGGAGCTGCCGCCTTCGGCCACGGTCAGGTGTGGATGCTTTCGCCGCCAGTCTTCCGATCTATGCTTCGAGCGGACTTGGGTCCAACGAAGAACTCCTCACCAATACCCGTAGCGGGGCGAATAGCGACGGTAGCGCCAGTACCGATATCCCGGCGCATAGGCGTAAGCTCCCGCTCCGCGGGGCCAATAGATACGATAAGGCCCGACGTTGCCGGTTTCGTTCTTGCCGCTCAGCATCTGTTGTTGCTGGTAAGTCTGAGCTTGAGCTACGCCCAGAGGAGTCGCGAAGGCTGCTGCGACCAAGAGTGCGAGCACTGTCGGCTTCATGACAATCCTCCTCTGCAAATGCCGTGTCCGTGAAAACAGATGCAGCGAAGCTTCGTTCCGGCCGTGCCGGTCGTATCGATCGCAACGCTCGATTGGCGCGTGCCTCTCTGCAACATCCAAAACGGTGTGAGATCATAGCCGCCTCTGTCGAGGCAGCTATTTGGAAAAATGAGTTTTTCGCTTCGTGGGCTTATCGGCCAAAGCATATTCCCGCCAAGCCAAACGGGCTCCGACGAATGTGTCCTGATCGGCTCCGACAGAATTGAGGTGTGTTCTCACATCCGCCCAGGAACTCAGGCGAGGCAATCCGTTCGCGGTCGCATGATTGACGAACGCCTGGATCAGAGGGTCTTCGGATCCCAAGCGCAGAGCAAACTCGCGAAACGAATACTCATCTTTGCGATATGACCGCACGACAATGGCTCCCCATAGACACGGCGGGAGCGCAATAGCGTCTCTCAGTCACCGGCGCCTGCTGACAGCAAGCGAGCCGGCGATGACTTTCCGGTGCGCCCTTTGTTTGCACATAGCGATTTATTTAATCAAAGAGCCGGAGGCAAGTACAGCGCGGCTCCTGGAATACCGCTAGAGCAATGGTACATGAGAGCAATGGTACATGAGAGCAATGGTACCTGACTGGTGGCGAGGGTCTCCCGGCCAGTCCGGCCAGCTAACAAAGAAGGTTTCACCTCAGCGAGCGCGCGGGCGAGGGCGCGAGATGGATGCGGGTGCAGTCAACCGGCCGCTCAACGCGTCGCCGAACCGGTCGCCCTTGAGCCGCGACGATGACGTCATGGCTGCGGATTCGAAATCGCCAATGGCGGAAGGTATGGCGGCCGCGCGGCGCAACGCGCGCACGGAATGTAGTCGCGGTCCAAGCGCTTGAACGCTTCACGTCGCGCGTCATAAGCGCCGTCAATCTACGGACCACCGGTCCGCGTCGGCTTGAAGTACTATTTCAACTAACGCCGATGGACTTCGACATCGCCCGGCTCTAAACCGGAACTTGGGGGTGATGGCGGGATGACTTCGGTCATCCCTTCTTCATTTCTGGGGATGAAAAATTGAAAAAGTTGGTTCAGCGGCGCTTGGCCGGTGCAGCGGTCATGGCGAGCGTCGCGTTTGCTCCGGTGGCGCACGCCGCCGATCTCGGCCCGGCCGACAAGACATCCGTGCTCGCTCCTGCGCCCGCTGGCGTGAACTGGACGGGCTTCTATATCGGCGGCAACGTCGGTTACGCCCACAGCACATATTCGGCGAGCGACGTGACCGGCACGGCGTCGGCTGGCATGAATGTAGGCGGCGTTCCGCTTCCGCTTGGTTCGGGGACCGTAGGGCTTCCGAGCGTGGGGGCGGGCAACGGCTCCTTCACAGGGGGCGGTCAGATCGGATTCAACTACCAGATCGGTCCAACCGTACTCGGGCTCGAAGCCGATTTTCAGGGGGCCAACCTGAATGGAAGCCTTGATAGCAACAGCGCGATTGACTTAGGGGTTGGCCCGGTCGGCATCAACTCATCGGTATCATTGAAGACCGATTGGTACGCCACGGTGCGTGGCCGCATTGGCCACCCTTTTGGCGCGTTCCTGCCGTATGTCACGGGCGGCCTCGCGATTGCCGGGACAAAGGCGCAGGTGACCAACTCTACTACACTTACAATTCCGGGGTTTGGTAACGTCGGTGGTTCCGCTTCGGACTCGGTCACGAAGACCCTTACCGGCTACGCCGTGGGTGCTGGCCTCGAATATGCGCTCGGACACGGCTGGTCGATCAAGGGCGAGTACCTGCACTTGGGGTTCGGAAATCAGTCGTATGGCAGCGCGACGCCCTTTAGCGGCTCGCTGGGCGCGGGTATTAGCGTCTCCGGCACTACGGCAGTGCATGCTGACTTGAAGGCGGACTTCGATATCGCCCGTGTCGGCGTGAACTATCGGTTCTAAGTCCGTGCGGAAGTTTGGCTAGCGTCATCCTCGCCGTCGCCGCTTACCCGGCGGCGGCGTTGTCATTAACGGATCGCCAGATTGCGGAGCGCGTCGTTCGCCAAAGCCGCGCCGACGACTACGCCACTGGCCATCCGTGCGCCTGTCCTGACGATCTCGCACGCAACGGGAGCATGTGCGGCCGGAGAAGCGTCTATGGCCGTCCGGGCGGGGGCCGCACCCAAGTGTTGTCCGCAGGACGTTACGGCATCTGACATCGCGGGGTACAAGGCCGCGCACTTAGATCTCACCGCGTCGCGTAACATGAGCGGCTAACATCGCGTATAACACACGCACTAGCTATGTGACATAAGCTATTGATATAAATGGATTGTCATAAACGCACGTTATGCACTGGCGGAAGGGGTGAGATTCGAACTCACGGTGGGCTTGCACCCACGCCGGTTTTCAAGACCGGTGCCTTAAACCACTCGGCCACCCTTCCATGCGCGCCATACCAAGTCGGCCACGACTCGCGCGCCGGCGAACCTTCAACGCCACAACCGAGAGCAAATCAACCCTCGCAAGCCGGCAAACTAAGGCGATTTCGCGTCGAATTCGGTCCTCCAATGGTCGAAGCCTGCGGCCCTTGCAAGGCGCAACGCCGTTCGGTATTGGGAAAAGAGTCGCGAACAGCGGCAAAGGTCGTGTGGAACCAAATATTTACCACGCGCCCGCGCTGGTTGTTCCCGAACGTGATGTTTCGCGCTATCGTGCCGACCTCTTCGAGCGGGGACCGACAACAGCATGGGATTCGGGGGGATCGGCGTCTACGGCCGCTTCGCGCGCCTGCTCGTGCTGGCCGGCGCCTGCGTTGCGCTCGCCAACTGCTCCGGCAGCCTCTCCAGCAGGATCGATCCGCGCTACGGCGTGTCCGCCAGCGCACGCGTCGTCGAGCCGGGTGAGCCGGTACCGAAGGGTGGCGGCGTCTATCGCGTCGGCAAGCCCTACGTTGTCGGCGGCCGCGTCTACGTCCCCGAAGAAAACCCCAATTACAGCGAAGTCGGTCTCGCCTCCTGGTACGGCGACGATTTCCACGGCCGCTACACGGCCAATGGCGAAATCTTCGACATGGACTCGATCTCGGCGGCGCATCCGACCATGCCTTTGCCGTCCTATGCGCGGGTGACGAATCTCGCCAACCACAAGTCCATCGTCGTGCGCGTCAACGACCGCGGGCCTTATGCGCGCGGACGCTTGATCGACGTGTCCACGAAGACCGCCAAGCTGCTCGGCTTCTACGGCCACGGCACGACCAAAGTGAGGGTCGACTACGTTGGCCGCGCGCCGATCGCCGGTTCCGACGACCGCAAGCTGATGGCGACGCTGCGCGAGGGCATACCGGCGCCGGCCGCTCCGGTGATGGTCGCCTCGGCCAGGGATTACGCGCCGACCTATTTCGATTCGCGTTCGATGGTTCAGGTGCCGTCGCCGCCCGACCGGCCCTATCGGCTGGGCGAGGGCGCGCGCGAGGTCCCCGCCGTCGAGGCCCAGGCCGAGCCGGCGCCGACCATCGAGCTTGCCGCCGCCACACGCACGCAGACGGCCGAAGCCGAGCCTGCGCCGTCGCCGGTTTCGGCTTATGCCCCGGCGCGGTATGATGGCAGTGCGAGCTTCAACGGCCGCGGCCTTTACTGAGGCGCTGTTTTCCGCCACACCAAAGCCTTAGTCCGCCGCTGCCGCCATGAGTTCGCGCGCATCCGGCGTCAAGAGCTTTGACGATGGCATTTCGACATCTCCGCATCGCTTCTCTGCTGGCCGCGTTGACGCTGGCCTTCGGCCTTGGCGCCTCCGTGGCGCTGGCGCCCGTCGCCTTTGCGCAAAAGAAAGACGCGCCCAAGAAGGACGAGCCGCAGATCTCGGCACCGCACGCCATCCTGATCGATGCCGACAATGGCGGCGTGCTGTTCGAGCGCGATCCGGACAAGCTCATCTTTCCGGCCAGCCTCGCCAAGCTGATGACCGCCGAATACATGTTCCATGAGTTGAAAGAGGGCCGCGTCAAGCCGACCGACGAATTCATCGTCAGCGAGAACGCCTGGCGTAAAGGCGGCGCCCCCTCGCACGGCTCGACCATGTTTGCGGCGCTGCACAGCCGGGTGAGCGTGGACGATCTCGTCCACGGCATGATCATCCAGTCGGCGAACGACGCCTGCATCGTGCTGGCGGAAGCGCTCGCCGGCAACGAAGCGGAGTTCGGCGCCAAGCTCACCAAGCGGGCGCGGGAGATCGGCCTGACGCAGTCTGTCTTTACCAATTCGAACGGACTGCCCGATCCGGACGAGAAGGTCACGACGCGCGAGCTCGGCATGCTGGCGCGCCACATCATCCTGACTTACCCCGATTATTATAAGATTTTCGGCCAGACCGATTTCACGTGGAACAAGATCAAGCAGCCGAACCGCAATCCGCTGCTGGCGATGGGCATCGGCGCCGACGGCCTCAAGACCGGATTCACCAAGGAGGCGGGCTACGGCCTGGTCGGCTCGGCGGTGCAGAACGGCTTGCGGCTCATCGTCGTCGTCAACGGCGTCGGCAGCGCCAAGGAGCGCGGTGAGGAGGCCAAGAAGCTCCTGGAATGGGGTTTCCGCAATTTCGAACAGCGGGTGTTGTTCGCCGAAGGCCAGGAGATCGGTACGGCGAAGGTCTTTGGCGGCGCCGACGGCAAGGTGCCCCTGCTGGCAGGCGGCCAGGTTCATATCCTGGTGCCAAAGGCGGGCGGGGAAAGAATCACCGCCCGCATCGTCTATACCGGCCCGGTGCCGGCGCCAGTGACGCAAGGCCAGCAGATCGGCAATCTCAAAGTCTGGCGCAACGACAACCTCGTGCTGACCATGCCGCTGAAGGCATCTGAAAGCGTCGGCAAGGGCACGCTGTCGCAACGCGCCTTCGACGCGGTGACGGAGATGGTCATCGCGCTGTTCCGCGCCGGAGCCGAGCGGTTATGATTGCACTCTTTCTTCACCTCTCCCCGCCTGCGGGGAGAGGTCGGCCGTCGTCGCGAAGCGACGGCGGTCGGATGAGGGGCATCTTTTCATATATGCACACCGCAGAACTGCCCCTCATCCCGACCCTCACCCCGCACGCGGGGAGAGGGAGCGCTGGCGCCGAGACCTGATTTTATGCGCGGACATTTCATCACCTTTGAAGGCGGCGAGGGCAGCGGCAAGTCCACGCATGCAGCGACGCTGGCGCAGCGCCTGAAAGAGCGCGGCATCGAGGTCGTGCTCACACGCGAGCCCGGCGGCTCGCCCGGCGCCGAGATCATCCGCCATATCATCCTGTCCGGCATCGCCAAGCCGCTCGGCACCGAGACCGAGGCGATCCTGTTCGCCGCCGCGCGCGACGATCACGTGCGCAACACAATTCAGCCTGCGTTGGACGCGGGCAAATGGGTCATCTGCGACCGCTACATCGATTCCACCCGCGTCTATCAGGGCGCGCTCGGTAAGGTCGATCCCAAGCTCATCCGCGGTCTCGAACGCGTGACCGTCGGCAATGCCTACCCGGAGCTCACCTTCATCCTCGACGTGCCGGCGAAGGTCGGCCTCGCGCGCGCCAAGAGCCGCCGCGGCACGGTGGCCGCCGATCGCTTCGAGGCCGAGTCGGTCGAATTCCACGAACAATTGCGGCTTGCCTATCGGGCGCTGGGCGATGCCGAACCGAACCGCATCGTGCTCGTCGACGGCCGCGCGCCGCGCGACATCGTCGCCGAGCGCATCTGGACCGCGGTCGAGCATCGACTCGAGCCGGATATCAAGCGGGTCGAGGCCGAAGCGAGGGCAGGACGGTGAGCGACGACACGGACGACGATCGTGACGCGAAGCTGCCGCGCGAAACCAATGTTCTGTTCGGCCACGCGGAGGCCGAGCGCACGTTGCTTGAGGCCTACAAGAGCGGACGCATGCCGCATGCCTGGCTGATCGGCGGTCAGCCCGGCATCGGCAAGGCGACGCTCGCCTACCGTCTCGCGCGTTTCGTCCTGGCACATCCCGATCCGGCGGCAGCCGAGGTGCAGAGTGCACCATCGCTGGCGGTCGATCCCGAGAGCCTCGTTGCGCGCCGCATCGCCGCGCAAGCGCAGGGCGATCTCCTCGTGCTCACGCGAGTGATCAACGAGCAGACCGGCAAACTCTACACCGTCATCCGCGTCGATGACGTGCGCCGCACCGTCTCGTTCTTCGGCTCGACCGCGGGCGAGGGCGGCTGGCGCGTCGCGATGGTCGACGCGGTCGACGATCTTCAGCGCGAGGGGGCCAACGCGCTTCTGAAAGTCCTGGAGGAGCCGCCGCCGCGCACGCTGCTTCTGCTCATCAGTCACGCGCCCGGCCGCGAGCTGCCGACCATCCGCTCGCGCTGCCGCCGGCTGCTCCTGCGGCCGCTCGATACGTCCGATGTCGCGCGCGCGCTCGCCGATGCGACCGGCCGCGCTGCGGACGATGCGGAAGTTGCCACAGCTGCCGCCGCTTCGGACGGCAGCGTCGCCCGCGCGCTACAATTGCTCGACGAGGCGGCGCTGGCCCTGCGCCAGCGCGTGCTCGACCTGTTCACCCAACTGCCCAATCCCGATCCGCGCGCGCTGCATGCGCTCGGTGACGCGCTTGGCGGCACCGATCCGCAGATCCTCGCGACCTTCATGGATCTGGTGAACGACTGGCTCTCGTCACGCCTCGCCGACGTGACGGAGGAAAAGTCGCGCCTCGCCCGCGTTGCGCTCGCCTTTGAAAAGGTGAACCGCAACGCGCGCGAGGTCGAGACTTACAATCTTGAGCGTAAGCCCTTCGTCTTCTCCGTCTTCGGCGAACTGGCCGAGGCGGCGCGAGGCTGATTAAGGCTTCGGGTTCTGTGCCTGCGGAGCCTGACCCTCACCGGTGGTCGTTTTGTGCCCCTTGTCCAGGAACGCCATGGCGGCCTTGAGTTGCGCATCGCCGGGCGTGCCAATGAGATCGATCTTGATCGGCGCTGAGTAGACCGGCTTGCCGTCAGTCTTGTTGCCGGTGGTTGGCGTGCTTGCGCCAGCGGCCGGCGCCGGCGTGTTGAGCGTTCCGGGGTTGGCGAAAGCGCCTTGCAGCGAGTTTTCGCTCAGTTCCAGGCCGCCCGACACTTGCTGGTCCTTCGGCGCCTCGACCACATTGTCCGGCGTGATGCCCTCTCCCTGGATCGAGCGTCCGTTCGGCGTGTAGTAGAGCGCGGTCGTGAGACGCAGTGCGCCGTGGCCTTTCAGCGGGATGACAGTCTGCACCGAGCCCTTGCCGAAGCTCTGCGTCCCCATGATCGTGGCGCGATGGCGGTCCTGCAGGGCGCCGGCGACGATCTCCGACGCCGAGGCGGAGGCGCCATTGATCAGCACGACGATCGGGGTCTCCTGCGGCAGCAGCATGCCACCGTCGGGAACGTTGAAGGCTTGCTGGTCGTCGCTACGCCGGCCGCGGATCGTCACCACCTTGCCGCTATCGAGGAAATCGCCGGCGAGGGAAACCGCCGACGTGAGCAGCCCACCCGGATCATTGCGCAGGTCGAGCACGAGGCCGTTGAGATGGCCGCCGGCCTTCTGTTTGAGGTTATTCACGGCCTTCTTGAAATCGGTAGGCGTCGCTTCGCCGAACTCGGTGACGCGCACGTAGCCGATATTGTTCGCCTCGAGGTTCGACTTGACGGTGTCCACCGAGATAATCTGCCGCGTGAGCGGCACGTCGAACGGCGCCTTGTTGCCGCGGAGGATAGAGATCGTCACCTTGGTGTCCGGGTCGCCGCGCAGCACGCTTACGATCTTGTTGAGGCTTTGACCTTGCGTGCTCTTGCCATCGATCGAGACGATCAGGTCACCGGGCTGGATGCCGGCCTTAGCCGCTGGCGTGCCGTCGATGGGCGAGATGACCTTCGGCACGCCGTTCTGCTCGGAGATCTGGATGCCGAGCCCGCCGAACTTGCCGGAGATGTCGGACTGAGTCTCCTCGAACTCTTCCTGGTTCATATAGTCGGAATGCGGATCGAGCCGCGTGAGCATGCCCTTGAGCGCATCGTCGGTCAGTTCGCCGGCGCTGACCGGGTGCACGTAATCGCGCTGGACCAGTTGGATCACGCCGCCGATCAAGGCCAGATCCTGCGTCGACAGGCCGGAGGAGGCAGTGGATGCGCCGATGGCGAACGCAACGGGAAGCGCACCCAGCGCGGCTGCCACCACGCCGACAACGAGCAGACGCGATTTTTTCATGAATCGACCTCGAAGATGTCTCGATGCGGCCAAGCCGCTCCCGGCGCTAAACTGCGCCAAATTGGCCCCTGGGCTAGAACGGCCAAACACGTGGTCAGTTCCGTTAGCACGATCGCGTGGACGACGATTTCACGACAGCGTTATTCAGCTCACGTGCAACCGTCTTGCCCCGCCAAGCGAATCAAGTCGCATCAATATGGGGCGTTTTTTGTGTACGCCTATAGCGTTGACGTGAACCGTCGCGGTGACGACGCCCTGCGCACACGCGGGTTCGGCGAGCGCCATTGAACAGGTATCCGGACAGTTGCCGATCGCGTCGTTATATTCCGGCTTCAAGATCGTTCTCGAAGCCATTGCGCACGTTGGATTAGCTTGCGCACGGACGCGGCGTTTCGCACAATCGGTCTCTGTGTCGCCACAGTAGGGTGCTTATTGCCGGTTGTCCGGAATTCGTCCGGCCCGAAGGAGTATTTGCGTATGGCCACAAAGAGCGCGGCGAAGAAGGACACCGGCGACGATGTCATTCTGAAGGTCGGCCAGAGCCGCCCGACGCAGGGCCGCTACCGGCTTCAGGTCGATCGCCAGACCAAATCGACCTATGAATCATTGGAGGAGGCCGAGAAGGTGGGACAGGCCATCAAGAAGGCTCACCCGATCGTCCAGGTCTCGGTCTACGACGCCGTCGAAAGCGCCCAGACAATTCTCGAATAGACCCGGACACCGGCGCGACCTCGTCAGCGGCCGCCGATCAAGAGTTGGTCGGAGTCGTCCTTGAGCCGGACGCCGGAGAAGCGGCACCCGCGCATCGCGCGCAGGAGATGCGCGATCTTGAAGGCGGCATCGTCCGCACCGATCCCTTCGGGGCGGATGTTGGAGATGCAGTTGCGGTCCGAGTCGGTCGTGCCTTCGCCCGGCTGCCACGTCAGATAGGCGCCCATGCTGTGCGGCGCACTCAAGCCGGGGCGTTCACCGATCAGCACCACGACGCTTTTCGCGCCAAGAGCCTTGGCGACGACATCGCCGATGGCGACGCGGCCCCGGCGGGCGATAACCAGCGGCGCGACGGTCCATTCGTCCTTCCGCAGCATCGGCAGCATGGCTGCCAGGACCGGTGACGCAAACATCTCGACGGCCCGCGCAGACAGACCGTCGGTCACGACAAAGACGACGTCGC
>DATARB010000278.1:0-3036 GCA_036264375.1 Pseudolabrys sp. | reverse complement strand
TGCCCATGAGCATCGTCCGCACGACTTTCCGCATGTAATGCTCGTCGTCCACGATCAGGACCTTGATCGTAGCGAGTTGCGCCGTAAGCGCCCTCGTGTCGATTGCCATCGCCCGCCATCCCCATCTCTCGCACGGGTAGTAAAGCACAAAGCGCTAGCGTTGCGATGAAACGGGAGCGTGCAATTGCGCGGATTGCGGAAGGGGTTTGTTAACGATGCGGCTCTTGCTTCCCTCTGCCCGCTAGCGAGGAGAGGGAAGGGACGCACTCAATGACACGATGAACTGGTTGATGGCGATGCGCTCGTCGGGCGTGGCCTTGAGGCCGAGTTTCGTGCGCCGCCACAGCACGTCCTCGGCCGTCTCCGCCCATTCGTTCTCGACCAGGTAGCGCAACTCCGCGCCGGTGAGGTCGTCGGTGAAGCGCTCCCCGAGATCGTCCATGCTCCGCGCATCCCCGAGGATCTGCGCCACACGCAGGCCATAGGCACGAATCAATCGCCGCGCATGCGGCTCCGACAAAAACGGCCAGCGCGAGATCGTCTCGGCGACGACGTTGTAGAAATCCTCCGGCTTGAATTCGCCGCCGGGCAAGGCCGAGCCCGCGGTCCAGGCCGGACGCGTGGCGAAGAACGGGCCGATCTTGCCCATCGCGGCCTCAGCGAGCTTGCGATAGGTGGTGATCTTGCCGCCGTAGATCGTCAGCAGCGGCGCAGAGCCGGAACGCTCGTCGAGCACCAGCTCATAATCGCGCGTGACGTCCTCCAGCTTGCCGGCGCCGTCGTCATAGAGCGCACGCACGCCGGCGAAGGACCACACCAGTTCGTCGGGCGTGACCCTGTCGCGGAAATACTGGTTCATCACGTCGCAGAGATAGAGAATTTCCTTCGCGTCCGGCGCCGGCGCATTGAGATCGCCGACGAAGTTCTCGTCCGTCGTGCCGATCAGCGTGAAGTCCTGGGCGAAGGGCAATGCGAAGACCACGCGCCCATCCGCCGCCTGGAGGATATAGCCGGTGTCGTGCTCGAAGCGGCGGCGCACGACGATGTGGCTGCCCTTGATCAGCCGCACGGCCTTCTTGAGCGGCATGCGGACGATGTTCTCGGCGACTTCGCCGATCCAGGGTCCGGCGGCATTCACCAGCACGCGCGCCCGCGCGGTGTCGCGACGGCCGCGATTGTTGAGCACCAGCTCCCACATCTCGCCGCGCTCGGCGCGCGTGAGCTTGGTATGCGTGCGGATGACCGCGCCGCGGTCGGCGGCATCGCGCGCGGTGAGCAGCACCAGCCGCGAGTCGTCGACCCAGCAGTCGGAATACTCGAAGCCATAACGGAACTGCCGCTGCAACGGCTGGCCGACCATGTGATGCGTCAGATCGACCGTATGTGAGGCCGGCAGCAGCTTGCGCGCGCCCAGCCAGTCGTAAAGGAACAGCCCGAGCCGCAGTTTCAGCGGCGCGCGCCGCCCCGGCAGCGGCGGCAGCATGAAGCGCATCGGCCGGATCACGTGCGGCGCCATGCGCAGCAGCACCTCGCGCTCGGTGAGCGCCTCGCGCACCAGCCGGAGGGCGCCGTGCTCGAGATAGCGCAGGCCGCCGTGGATGAGCTTACTGGACGCGGACGAGGTGCCGGAGGCGAGATCGTTCATCTCGACCAGCAGCACGCGCAGCCCGCGGCCGGCGGCGTCGCGGGCCAGTCCCGCCCCGTTGATGCCGCCGCCGACGATGGCGATGTCGAAGTCAGCCATGTGCCCGCTTGATCGTGGACGCCGCAGGATGAACGGCGGATGCGGCACAATCTAGGGCGGTGCGCGTTAACATCGCTTAAAGTGGAGGAGAATTGGACCAAGATTGAAAAAGCCGCAAAGCTTGGCCATATCAATGTGGTTGTGGAATTCGGCCGTTTCCGATCGTCATTCCGGGACGCCACCCAAGTCGGCTTTAGCCGACTTGGGCACCTTCAATCCTAAAGGCCGCGCCCTGGAATGACTGCGAATGGTGCTCCCGCTAAGGACCCTCAATGCCCTCTCCCCGCCTGCTCGTCATCGAAGGCAATTCCCCCAAGACCATGGCCGAACACGTGGCGATGGGCGGCACCGTCGCCAGCAAGGGCTATTCGGACCTCTTGCGCGAGTTGCTGCCGGGCGCGGCGGTGGATGTCTGCTATCCCGGCGATCCGGCGGCCACGCTGCCCGAGGGCGAGGCGCTGGAAGGCTATGACGGCATCGCCATCACCGGATCGGGCCTGCATGTCTACAATAACGGGCCGGAGGTGATGCGGCAGATCGAGCTGGTGCGCGCGGCGCTCAAGACCGGCACGCCGCTGTTCGGCTCCTGCTGGGGCCTGCAGATCATCACCGCGGCCGCCGGCGGCAGCGTGCGCAAGAATCCGAAGGGCCGCGAGATCGGCTTCGGCCGCAGCATCCGCCTGACCGACGCCGGGCGAAAGCACCCGATGTATGTCGGCAAGTTCGAGGTGTTCAATGCGCCCACCGTGCATCTCGACGAGGTGGAGTGCGTCGCGCCGGGCACGACCATCCTCGCCACCAACGCGGTGTCGTCGGTGCAGAGCGCGGAAATCCGCACCAACGGCTCGGTCGCCTGGGCGGTGCAATACCATCCCGAGTATCCGCTGCGCGAGCTCGCCGCCATCGTGCGCCGCATCGGCGCCAGACTGATCGAAGAAGGCTTCTTCTCCGACGTGGCCGACATCAAGGCTTTCGCGGAGGACCTCGATACGCTCGACCGCGATCCGGAGTGCAAGCGGCTGTCCTGGCGGCACGGCATCAGCAGCAATGTGCTCGACAAGAAGCTGCGCACCGGCGAGATCGCCAACTGGATCGAATTCCAGGTGCTGCCGACGCGGGTGAAGCGCGGCCGCGGCTGAGCGGCAATCAACAGCGTGGAGGTGTCGATGGATTTCCGGGATCGTCTCGTCGTCGTGACCGGCGGCACCGGCGCGCTCGGCACCGCCGTGGTCGGCAAGCTTATCGACGGCGGCGCGCATTGCCGCGTGCCCTATGTGCACGACGCCGAGGCG
>DATARB010000259.1:0-13671 GCA_036264375.1 Pseudolabrys sp. | reverse complement strand
GTGCTGGCTGTTCGTCGGCTCGGCCCTGTTCTCCGGGGTGTTCGCAATCCTCGGCGGGCAGGCCCTGGTCGAGCAGTGGGTGCTGTCGCTGAACATGTCGCCCATCCAGTTCATGATCCTGTCGCAGGCGATCATCTTCGTGCTTGGCTGGCCGCTCGAGTGGACCGAGATCATCGTCATCTTCGTTCCCATCTTCCTGCCGCTGCTCAAGCACTTCAATATCGACCCCGTGCTGTGGGGCACGCTGGTCTTCGTCAACCTCCAGGCCGCGTTCCTGTCGCCGCCGGTGGCGATGTCGGCGTTCTATCTCAAGGGGGTCGCCCCGAAGCACGTGACGCTCAACCAGATCTTCAGCGGCATGATGCCGTATATGGTGATCGTCATTATTTGCATGGTGATCATGTATTTCTGGCCGGGCATGACCTTGTGGCTGCCGAACTACCTCTATGGCGGTTGAGCAAACGGACAATGGACGAAGCGCGCCGGGAGTGGTTTCATGCGCGCGCTTCGTTCATAGGGACGTCACACCTTGCCTGACATTGAGCTGATCTCGCTTTCGGCCTCCGAGGCCGCGACTGAAATTGCGCGCGGCGCGATCTCCGCCGAGGACTACACAGCCGCGTGCCTGGAACGCGTCACCGCGGTCGAGCCCGAAGTGCAAGCCTTCGCGCATCTCGATCCCGATCATGCGCTCGCGCAGGCGCGCGCGCTCGACCGGCAGAAGGCGGAAGGGCAGCGTATCGGTCCGCTGCATGGCATTCCCGTCGGCATCAAGGACATCTTCGACACCGCCGACTACCCGACCGAATACGGCTCGCCGATTTTCGCGGGGAATCGCCCGGGCGCGGACTGCGCCGCCGTGCGCAAGCTGCGCGAGGCCGGGGCCGTCATCCTCGGCAAAACGGTCTCGACCGAATTCGCCTATTACCACCCCGGCAAGACACGCAATCCGCGCGACCTCACGCGCACGCCGGGCGGATCGTCGTCGGGCTCGGCCGCCGCCGTTGCCGCCGGCATGGTGCCGCTGTCGATCGGCTCGCAGACCAATGGCTCGATGATCCGCCCCGCCTCCTTCTGCGGCGTGTTCGGCATCAAGCCCACTTACGGCCTCATCTCCCGCGCCGGCGCGCTCACGCTGTCGCGCACCTTGGACCACGTCGGCGCCTATGCGCGCTCGGTCGAGGATCTCGCACTGATCCTTGACGTGCTGGTGGGCCAGGATCCCGCCGATCCCGATACCAAGGCTTATGCGGCGCCGGGTTTTGCCGCGGCGGTGGCCGAGCCGTCGCCATTGCCGCCAAGCTTCGCCTTCGTGCGCACTCCGATGTGGGACAAAGCCGACGCCGCGGCGCGCGCGGCGATCGAGGACTTCGCCAAAGAGGTGGGCGCGCGCGAGGTCGAGCTGCCGCCGGATTATGCGAGTGCGTGGGGCGCGCTGCGGGCGATCATGGCCGTCGAGATGGCGCACAATCTCGGCCCTCATCTGGAGAAGGGCGAGGCCAGCCAGCAATTCCGCGATCTGGTCGCGGAAGGACGCTCCGTCACAGCGGTCCAATATCTGGCAGCGAAGCGCGACGCACGGCGCTATGCCGAAGGCATGATGGGGATTTTCGAGCAGGTCGCCGATGCCATCATCACCCTGCCGGCAGGTGGCGTCGCTCCACAGGGAATCGGCGCGACCGGCGATCCGGTGTTCTGCACGCTGTGGACCCTTGTCGGCTTCCCCGCCCTCAATGTGCCGCTGCTCGAGAGCTCGGAAGGGCTGCCCATCGGCGTCCAATTGATCGGCGCGCCCGGCCGTGACGAGCGCCTGCTGCGCACCGCGCGTACACTGATCGCATCGCTCGGCGAAGCCGGCTAGGCTTACGATTTCGGCGGCGGCCCGAGCTGCTCGTTGAAGAAGGCGATGGTGCGGGTCCAGGCGAGATCGGCGGCGCGCTTGTCGTAGCGGTCGCCGGTGTCGTTGTTGAACGCGTGGTTGACGTCCGGATAGATGTAGATGCTGAACTGTTTGCCGGCGGACTTCAGCGCCGCCTCGTAGGCGGCGATGCCGGCATTGATGCGCTGGTCGAGCCCGGCGTAATGCAAGAGCAGCGCCGCGTGGATCGACTTGACCTGATCGGCCGGCACTTGCGCGCCGTAATAGGCGACGCCGGCCTTGAGGTGGGGCGCCAGCACGGCGATGCGATTGACCATGCCGCCGCCCCAACAAAAGCCGACTGCGCCGACTTTGCCGGTGGTTTCGGCGTGCCCGGCGAGGAACGGCACCGCCGCGGCGATGCGTCGCGCGGTCTCGCCCGCATCCAGCGTGGCGATCATGTCGCGGCCTTTGTCTTCGTCGGTCGGCGTGCCGCCGAGCGGCGAAAGCATGTCGACCGCGTAAGCGAGAAAGCCTTCGAGCGCGAGGCGGCGCGCAATGTCCTGGATGTGCGGATTGAGTCCGCGGTTCTCATGGATGACGATCGCGGCCGGCCGTCTGCCCTTGCTCTTGAGCCGCGCGAGATAGCCGCTGATGCGCGTCCCCTGGGCGTCATACGACACGGTGTCGATCGCGAGCCGCGGGTCGTCGGCAGGCACGGTGGCGGCGCGCGCGTAGTCGTTCTGGAGCAGCGGCAGCAGCGCCAGCGCGGCCGCGCCGGAACCGGCGATCTCGGCGAGACGATCGAGGAAGGCGCGGCGGTTCATGCCGCCGTGCGTGAAATCGTCGTAAAGATCGATGATGCGCTGATCCATGGAGCGGCTCTGGATGGGTCCCTGCGGCGGCACGTCGCGCGCATGTTAGCGCGAAAGTGGTCTTGACTGAATAAGCATCAGCCTGCATGTGCAGGCCTTCCCAGGCGCTGGTCTCATGCGCGCCGATCCGGAGCACACGCTGATGACGTTTCGTCCGGCCGTTCGCCGTCCTAACTTCGTGCGCGGTGTCGCCGCAGCCTTGCTGATGCTTGTTCCGGTCTCGGCGATCGCGGCCGGCACATTCCCGTTCGACCAGGACATGATTCTCGACGCGCCGCAAATGGGGCGCGTGAAGCGCATGCCGATGCTGATCGTCGAGCCGAACGGCAATGCCACGATCCAGCTCTGGTGCAAGGACATGACCGGGCACGTCGATGTCTCCGCCGATACGATTCATATCGAGGCCGGGCCGTTGCCCGACGCGTTCCCGTCGATGATGATCGAAGGCCAGTGCTCGCCGGACCGCATGCAGGCCGACGCCGACACGCTCGCCGCGCTGACACAGATGACGACCTGGCAGCATGCGGGCGGCCGTCTCGTGCTCAGCGGGCCGACGACTTTGCGCTTCCTCGCGTCAGATCACTGAGCCTGCGCCGTGCGCCAGGAACGCGTGCGGGCCAGCGCGGCGCGAGCACGTCCGCCTGCGGCTTGACGAACACCGCGATCACCTCCGGATGCGCCTGATGAATGGCGTGTTCGAGTTCGTCGATGGCGCGCTCGATGTCCGGCGTCGTGAGCTTGTCATTGAACTCAAGGCTCAGTGCCGCAACCACCTGGTCGGGCGCGAGATGCACCGTGAAGACGACCTGCGCCCGCTCAATGCCCGCGGTGTGACGGGCAATGGCGACGATGGACTCGCGCAGCGCGCGGCTCGCCGGTTCGCCGATCAGCAGGCCTTTGCTTTCGCGCGCGAGCCCGAGCGCGGTGACGCCGAGCAGCAGCGCAATGCCGATCGACGCCGCGCCGTCGAGCTCCGGGATCGCCAGCTGCACCGAGGCGAAGGTGCCGATGAAGGCGATCAGCAGCCCGAGCAGGGCGGCGCTGTCCTCTAACAGCACGATGAAGGAGGGCGGATCCTTGCTCCGCCGCACCGCTTCATAATAGCCGAGGTCGCCTTTGGCCTTGCGGAATTCGCGCAGCGCGATGAGCCACGTCGCGCCCTCGAACAGGGCCGAGGCGATAAGCACGATGTAGTTCACTTTCGGATCGATGATCTCGTGCGGATGCAGGATGTGCTGAACGCCTTCGTAGAAAGCGACGCCGGCGCCCAGCGTGAACATCAGGAGCGCGACGATGAAGCTCCAGAAATAGAGTTCGCGCCCGTAGCCGAGTGGATGCGCTGCGTCCGGCGGCCGGTCGGCGCGGCGTATACCGTAGAGCAGCAGAAGCTGATTGCTGGTGTCGACGAGCGAATGGATGGCTTCGCTCAGCATCGCCGAGGAGCCGGTCCACCAGGCAGCAATGAATTTGGTGAGCGCGACCAGGAGATTGCCGGCGAACGCAGCATAGATGACGGTCTTCGTTCGTCCCGCGGCCATGCGCCGTCAACGCGTTAGCGGGGTTCCGGTTGCCCGTCCAAAAGCAAAAAGGCCGCCTCGCGGCGGCCTTTTCGTCGATTGTATGTTGGATAGGTGAGGGCCTTAGAAGCCCATGCCGCCCATGCCGCCGCCGCCCGGCATCGCCGGAGCCGCCCCGGCTTCCTTCGGAAGCTCGGCGACCATCGCCTCGGTGGTGATCAAGAGGCCGGCGACAGAGCCGGCATCCTGCAGTGCGGTGCGCACAACCTTGGCCGGATCGATGATGCCCTTGTCGACCATGTCGACATACTCTTCGTTCTGGGCATCGAAGCCGAAGGTCTCCGACTTCTCATCGAGGATCTTGCCGACCACGATCGAGCCTTCCACGCCGGAGTTTTCGGCGATTTGACGGATCGGGGCTTCCAGGGCCTTGAGCACGATGTTGATGCCGGCCTGGACGTCCGCGTTGTCGTTGGACATGCGGCCGACCGCCTTCTTGGCCCGCAGCAAGGTGACGCCGCCGCCCGGGACGATGCCTTCTTCGACCGCGGCGCGCGTGGCGTTGAGCGCGTCTTCGACGCGATCCTTCTTCTCCTTCACCTCGACCTCGGTGGCGCCGCCGACGCGGATCACCGCCACGCCGCCGGCGAGCTTGGCCAGACGCTCCTGGAGCTTCTCACGGTCGTAGTCCGAGGTCGTCTCCTCGATCTGCGCCTTGATCTGGCCCACGCGCGCCTCGATGTCGGCCTTCTTGCCGGCGCCGTTGACGATCGTGGTCTTCTCCTTCTCGATCAGCACCTTCTTGGCGCGGCCGAGCATGTTGAGGGTGACGTTCTCGAGCTTGATGCCAAGATCTTCCGAGATGAGCTGGCCGCCGGTGAGGATCGCGATGTCCTCGAGCATGGCCTTGCGGCGATCGCCGAAGCCCGGAGCCTTCACCGCCGCGACCTTGAGGCCGCCGCGCAGCTTGTTGACGACGAGCGTGGCAATGGCCTCGCCCTCGACGTCCTCGGCGATGATGATGAGCGGCTTGCCCGACTGCACCACCGCCTCGAGCACCGGCAGCATTGACTGCAGGCCGGAGAGCTTCTTCTCGTGCAGGAGGATGTAGGCGTCCTCGAGATCGGCCACCATCTTCTCGGCATTGGTAACGAAGTAGGGCGAGATGTAGCCGCGATCGAACTGCATGCCCTCGACGATCTCGACCTCGGTCTCCATCGCCTTGGCTTCTTCGACGGTGATGACACCCTCGTTGCCGACCTTCTGCATCGCCTGGGCGATCATCTTGCCGATGGTGGCGTCGCCGTTCGACGAGATGGTGCCGACCTGCGCCACTTCCGACGAGGAGCCGACCTTCTTGGCGCGCTTCTCGATGTCCTTGACCACCGCCGCGACCGCAAGGTCGATGCCGCGCTTGAGGTCCATCGGGTTCATGCCGGCGGCGACAGCCTTGGCGCCTTCCTTGACGATCGCCTGGGCGAGCACGGTGGCGGTGGTGGTGCCGTCACCGGCGATGTCGTTGGTCTTCGAGGCCACTTCGCGCACCATCTGTGCGCCCATGTTCTCGAACTTGTCCTCGAGTTCGATGTCCTTGGCGACGGTGACGCCGTCCTTGGTGATGCGCGGCGCGCCGAACGACTTATCGAGCACGACGTTGCGGCCCTTCGGGCCGAGGGTCACCTTCACCGCATTGGCGAGGATGTCGACGCCGCGCAGCATGCGCTCGCGCGCTTCGCCGGCAAATTTTACGTCCTTGGCAGCCATTTTGAATTTGCTCCGATGGAATTGCTGATGCGCGCTCCCCTCGGTTGTCATCGCCGGGTTTGTCCCGGCGATCTCGCTCAGGAGGGCAGTGTGCCTTCCCTATCGGGATGGCCGGGACAAGCCCGGCCATGACAACGGAACTGTTTGCGCGCGGTTTGCTAAAGCGTTACGCGATCACGCCCATGATGTCGGACTCCTTCATGATCAGGAGCTCCTCACCGTCGATCTTAACTTCGGTGCCCGACCACTTGCCGAACAGAACGCGGTCGCCCGCCTTCACGTCGATCGGGGTCAGCTTGCCGCTTTCGTCGCGGCCGCCCGGGCCGACGGCGACGACTTCGCCTTCCTGCGGCTTTTCCTTCGCGGAATCGGGGATGATGATGCCGCCCTTCGTCTTCTCTTCGGCGGTGATACGGCGCACGACCACGCGGTCGTGCAGGGGACGGAACTTGGTCTTGGCCATGGCTTCCTCGTCGGCGCTACCGCGCGTCTCGTTTACCGGAAACTTTCGATTGTTTAAGCCGTTAGCACTCATATAGAGAGAGTGCCAAAAGGCTGTCGGGGAGATATTGCCTTACGCTGGGGGTGTCAAGCTTGACTCGCGCGCCCGGCTGCCATGGTTGTCCACCCGAATTCAGTTAAACCGTGCTTGCGCTGCCCGCCATTGCCACGCAAAGTCCCCTCGCGTTTCGGGAGCTCCAATGAACCGTCCGACCCTCCGCCTGCCGCCACTTCTGGCGATCGCTGCGCTTGGCCTCTTCCTTGCGGGCTGCGCGACCACGCCGTCGTTGACGCCCGAGGCGCCGCCGCCGCAGGTCACGCCGACACTGCCGCCGGCCTTCCCGCCACAGGACATCGTCGGCCGCTGGGGTCTTGCCGCCTATCACCGCGAGGAAGACCGCGGGCGCACCGAAGCCGCCGCCGCCAGCCAGTGCCGTCAGCCGTATATCATCACGCTCGGCCCGACGGGCGGCGTCATGATGCACCTCGCCGACCAGGCGACGCCGACCGAGCTGCGCCTGAAGGGCGCGCCGGGCGGCAAGACCTATATCGGGCCGCCGGACGATCCGCCGGGGGGCATGCAGGACCGCGAAGTGGTGCAGTTCGACGGGCGCCTGCTGATCCTGCGCTGGATCGATCCCGAGGTTCAGGGCCGTTACGGCACGATGGTCTATGTGCGCTGCGGCGCCGAGGGCGCCAAGAAGCCGGCGGCCAAGCCGCGGCCGAAGGCGGCCGCCAAACCGGCGGCGGCAAAGCCCGCGGCCGCGCCGAAGCCTGTGCAGTGATCGTCTGTCCGGTGCGGCGCGCATAAGCGTGCCCGCGCCGGCATGCCAGGGAGAAGGCCGCTTTCGCTGGGGGCCGCCTTTTCATGACTGCCGCGCGTGCTTTTATTGATGGGCCTTGGCGCGCGGTGCCGGTGCTCGGCGTCACCCAGATCCTCTCCTGGGGCTGCATCTTCTACACGCCGGTGCTGATCGTGCCGCTGATCGCGGCCGATCGCGGCTGGTCGATCGCCTTCACGATGGGCGGCTTCTCGGTCGGTCTGCTGACTGCGGGCCTGACCGCACCTTATGTCGGCCGCGCGATCGACCGCTTCGGCGGGCATGTCACCATGACGATCGGCTCGCTCATCGGCGCGCTCGGGCTCCTGCTCATCGCCCATGCCGCGCATCCGGTCGCCTATTACGCGGTGTGGATGGTGCTCGGCGCCGCAATGGCGGCGACGCTCTACGATGCCGCCTTCGGGACCCTCGGCCGCATTTTTGGCGCCGCCGCGCGGAAGCCGATCACGGCGCTGACACTGGCCGGCGGCTTCGCCTCGACCGTGAGCTGGCCGGCGACGCATGCGCTGATAGAGAGCGTCGGCTGGCGCGGGACGTATATGGTCTATGCCGCGCTGCTCGCGGTGATCTCCGCGCCGCTGCATGCGCTGGCGCTGCCGCGCAGCCGTGCCGAGGTGGATGTACCGGCGCACGGCACGAGCAATGCGCCGGCCAAAGTCCTTCCGCCGCACGGCCCGATATTCGCGCTCGTGGCGTCGGCCTTTGCCGCTTATGCCTTCGTACCATCGGGGCTGTCGGCGCATCTCTTGGCGATCTTCGCGCGCAGCGGCATCGATGCCGGCACGGTGGTGTGGATCGGCGCGCTGTTCGGCCCGGCGCAGGTGGGCGCGCGGCTGATCGAATTCGCCTTCGGCCGCGACGTGCATCCGCTGTGGGTGGTGCGCGGCGCGCTTGCGGCGTTGCTCTCTGCCTTCGTGATGCTCGCCATCTTCGGCATCTCGACACCGGTGGCGGCAGCGTTCGCGCTGATGTTCGGCGGCGCCAATGGGCTCGTCACCATCACGCGCGGCGCGGTGCCATTGGCATTGTTCGGCGCATCCGGTTACGGCCGCCTGATGGGCCGATTGGCTGGACCGTTTCTGCTGGTGCAGTCGGCCGCGCCTTTGGTGATGGCCTTCGTCGTCGATCGCACGTCGGATGCGATGGCGCTCGCGGTTGCGGCTTTGTTCGCGGCCGGTGCGTTCGTGTGTTTCTTGATAATCAAGAGGCCGAGCGCATGATCCAGAAAAGTGGGCACCGGTTCTCGGACCGGATCATGCGCCAGAAAAAGATCAGTCGAACATCGCGTCGATGTCGTGCTGGCTCGCATGGCCGGTGTCGCCGTCGAGCTTCGGCCCGTTGATGAGGCCGTCTGCGGGCTTCGGGGCGATCGCGGTGGAGGCCACGCTGCCGAACTGCGCCAGCATCGCCGCGAGCTGCTGCTCGATGCCGCCGAGCATGGTGATGACCTTGCCGATGCGCTGGCCGGCGAGGTCCTGGAAATTGCAGGCCTCGAACACGTGTACGACGTGGTCCTGGATGTCTAACGCCAGTCCGAGTTCATGTTCGCTCTTCAGCGCGGCGGCAAGCGCCCTGGTATTGTCGTCGATGCCTTCAGCCGCTTTCAGGATGGTATGCGTCGCCTGCTCCATGCCCTCGATCGCGGCGCCGAGTTCACCCGCCGCACGCGTCATGCGGCGCTCTCTGCCGTCGCCGATCAGGGCCGCAAGGGCACGCTTCTGCGCGGCAATCAATTCATGGATGTGCGCGAGCTCGCGCTTGAGCGCGGAGTCGTCTGTGACGTTGCGGCGCTCGTGCGCGGAAGTGGCGCGAGGGCCCACGAAGATCTTCTCGATGCGAAACGTTTTACGCTGCACGCCACGCGTCCCCACTGCGAACGCAAATCTCTACCTCAACGGCCATTAACGCCGGGTTGCGGGTGCGGGAAACGCCGCGTTTACCATGCCGCCGCGCGCTTTACGCAAAATAAACGCTAACGCAACGTAACGGCTTTGCTGAGAGGTTTAGACAGGCCGCGCGTGGTTCGGATTTACCAATCGGTGTCTGTTTCATCTTGTAGTTGGCGTTGGCGACGAAATTCGTTCCGAAAGTCCAGCCGATGCCGCGTTCGTTCCTCCTCGCGTCCACCATGGTCCTGTTCGCCGGCAGCGCGTCGGCGCAGCAGATGGCCTATGGACAGCAGCCGGCCACGCCGCAGATGGTGATCGTCGCGCAGCCGCCGCAGGTGCGGTCGGATCTCGGCGGCGGCTTCATCGAATATCTGTTCGGCGATCATCCGTCGCAGCCGCAATACGCGCCGCCGCAATATGCGGCGCCTCCGCAGTATGCGTCGCCGCCGCAATACGCCGCCGCGGCGCAGCCGCGCTACATCGCGCCGCCGCAAGCCTATCCCGACGCGCAGCGGGCGCAGCCGGTCTACGCAAGCCCCGCGCCGGCGGTCGATCCGATGCTGGAGCAGCAGCGGCCCGACATCCGCATGGATCCGCGCTTCCTGAAGCAGGAGGTCGCCTACGAGACCAAGGAAACGCCCGGCACGGTCGTAATCGATACGCCTAATCACTTCCTCTATCTGGTGGAGGGTGACGGAAAGGCGCTGCGCTATGGCATCGGCGTCGGCCGGCCCGGTTTCACCTGGGCGGGCGTGCACACGGTATCGGCCAAGAAGGAATGGCCGGACTGGACGCCGCCGAAGGAAATGATCGAGCGGCAGCCCTATCTCCCGCGTCACATGGAAGGCGGCCCGAACAATCCGCTCGGCGCGCGCGCCATGTATCTCGGCTCGACGCTCTATCGCATCCACGGCTCGAACGAGCCGTGGACCATCGGGCACAACGTCTCGTCCGGCTGCATCCGCTTGCGCAACTCGGACGTCATCGACCTCTATGAGCGCGTGAAGGTCGGCGCCAAGGTCGTGGTGATGTAGCGAACGTCAGACGTCCTCGGTGCCGCCGCCGAAGTCGCCACCATCGTTGCCGAAGTCGTCGTTGCTGTTGTCGCTGTTGTCGACGTACTCGGTCTCGTCGACCTCGGTTACGTCATCGTTGTTGCCAAAGAGGCCCGCGGACTGCGGATCGTTGACGCCGCCGACGCCATTGATGTCATTGAACCCAGCCTCGCGCGAGAGATCGCTCCCCGACGCGTTGTTGTCCCACGGCGAGCCGCCGAACGCCTGCTGCGAGCCGAAGGCGCTGCCGCCTTCGTGCTTGCCGAACAGGCCGCCGATGGAATTGAACAGCATGGCGCCGCCGATCGCGCCGACGGCGGAGGCGGCGGCGGTGCCGAGGAACGAGCCGCCAGCGGAGGGCGCTGCACCAAAGGGCGACGGCGCGGGGGCCGCGCCATAGCCGGGGGCTCCGCCATATCCGGGTGCTGCGCCTGCACCGTAGCCGGGACCGGGACCCGGCGCGGCGCCGGGCATGGCGCCGCCGGCGTTCCAGCGCGGATCGGGACCTGACTGAGCTTGCTGAGGCTGCGGGCGCACGCTCGGCACCGAGCCGCCGCGGCCGCCACCCAGCGCACTGCGCATCGTGTCGAGAAAGCTGCCGCCGGCCTGGCGCGGCTGTTCGTCCTCGCCGCTCAATTCGCGGATGCGGGCGTCGGCGCGTCTGAGCGCCTCGTCCTGCACCAGCACCGTTTGTACCAGGGCGTAAATCGCGTGCGGTGCGCGTTGCAGACCATCGGCGATGGCTCGCTCCGCGTCCGCGTCGCGCGGCGCGCTCTCCAGCTTTGTGAGACGGTCGAACAGATCGTCGATCAGTTGGCGTTCCTGCGGCGTCATGGCGTCCTCCTGAAACGAAAAACCTGCTGACGATATCTAGGCAGCGCCGCCCGCTTCGCCAGATGGCTGCGCCAACGCCGCGCCGTGCTCGGCGAGCACGCGGGGGAAAGCGTCGGAACTGAAAAAGGCAAATTCGTGCTCGCGCAGCGTGGTGAGCGAATCGAGACCTTCTAACGCGGCATCGACGAAGCCCGGATGACACATGATCAATCCGCCCTCCGGCAGGCCTTTCAGGAACCGCGGAAAAATGCGCGCAAAGCGGGCCTCGGGGGTAAAGGCGTAGGCACCCGCGAAAGCCGGGTTGGTGGCAAGCCCGTGCCGCGCCGCCTGGCTCTTGAAGCCCAGGCTCAAGACGTCGAGCACCAGCGATTTGCTGTCGTGCAGGCGCCGGTTCGCCCCGGCGCGGCCACATTGCCGCACCCAGGCGTTGGGCGCGATCTCGCTGACCACCTTCAAGAACGCGTTGCGCACCTGCGGCAACAAATGCACGTGCTGGTGGCCGTCGACGAAGTCGGGCAGGTGACCGAAGGCCGAGAGGAAGGCCTGCATCTGCGCGGCGATCTCGATCGTCAGCGGCTCGATCTCGAGCCGCCGTGTCATGGCGAGCCGCATCATCTCGTTGATCGGCAGGAAGGCGCCGTCGCGCAGCGGCGTGAAGCCTTCGCTCAAGGGTTTGAACGGCGCCGTGAGCGTCACATGCAGCCCGAGCGCGGCACGTGTCTCGCCGGAATTGAGCCTCTCCAGCGCGTCGACCTCATCGGCGGTGAGATGCGGCGCCGCGGTCATCACCGAGGTCGCATTGAGACGCCCGCGCAGGATCAATTCGCGGATGGCATTGTTGATGCCCGGCGCCATGCCGTAGTCGTCGGCGCAGAGCCAGATCTGGCGCGGCGCGGCCACGCGTTCACTCTGCGGCGTGCGAAGCGGCCGGCTCGGCCTTCGCCGTCTCGTCGGCCTGCTTCACGCTGTGCTCGGCGACAAAATAGACCGGCCGCGCTTTGATCTCCGACAGCAGCTTGCCGATGTATTCGCCGAGGATGCCGATCATCAGTAGCTGCACGCCGCCGATCACCATGATGCCGACGACCAGCGAGGGATAGCCCGGCACGTCCTGGCCGAACAGCATCGTGCGCAGCATGATCCAGACGCCGAAGAACAAAGCCGTCGCCGCGAGCAGGGCGCCGAGGATGCTGGCGAGCCGCAGCGGCGCCACCGTGAACGAGGTGAGGCCTTCGATCGACAGGCCGATGAGCGTCCAGACGTTCCAGGTCGTCTTGCCGTGTTCGCGCACCGCCGGCTCGTAATCGACGCGCGACTGACGGAATCCGATCCAGCTCGACATGCCCTTGAAGAAGCGATTGCGCTCCGGCATCTGCCGCAACGCCTCGGCGGCGCGGGGGGAGAGCAGGCGGAAGTCGCCGGCGTCCTCGGGAATCGGCTGGCGCTGGCCCCAGTTGATCAGCGCGTAGAACCAGCGCACGCCGAGCCGCCGCATGAAGGGCTCGCTCTCGCGATTGGCCTTGGCGGTGAAAACAACGTCGTAACCGTCGTCGAGCCAGCGCGAGACAAGCGTGTCGATCAGCGACGGCGGATGCTGGCCGTCGCCGTCCATGAACATCACCGCGCCGAGCCGGGCGTGGTCGAGGCCGGCGAGCAGGGCGGCCTCCTTGCCGAAATTGCGCGACAGCGAGACCACCTGGACGTCCAGGGGGAGGGCGGGCAGCGACTTTGCCACCGCATAGGTGTCGTCGCGGCTGCCGTCGTCCACATAGACGACCTCGACCGTCAGGCCCCGCTGGGCTTGCAGATCGCGCGCCATGTCGGCGATGCGCTCGTGCAGGGCGGGCAGCCCCTTGGCCTCGTTGAACACGGGAACAACGATCGACAACCCCGTCGCGCTGCGGCCTTGCGCCGCGCGGGTGCCTGATTGGGTCGTTTTCGCCGTCATTTTAACCTGTCGCTCTCCGATTTCGCCCCGGTTCTATAGCGCACCGCACCGGCCGTGTCGCGTCCGCCCTATCGGGCGGCGGCATGACGTGCTAGCGCATGCCCCGCCCCGGTCGGCCTTATCCAATAAGCGCGTGCGCCGGCAAAAATGTTATGAAGGACCGATGATTCCGGCGCCCATGAGATCCATCGTCGACCGCATCACCGTCGCCTGGCACGAGCGTGCCGTCGCGCTCAAGGCGATCAGCTTCGCTGTCGTCGGCGTGCTCAACACGGCGATCGATTTCAGCATTTTCTGGACCGCGGCCAAGGTCTTCATGTGGCCGCTGGTGCCGTCCAACATGCTGTCGTGGATCGTGGCGGTGAGTTTCTCCTATGTGTTGAACTCGTTCACCACCTTCGGCCCGGAATCGGGGCGCGTGCTGCGCTGGCGCGATTATTTTACCTTCGCCGCCTCCGGCATCGCCGGCATGGTGTCGAGCACGGCGACGCTGTTCGCTTTGTCTTACGTGATGCCGCTCCTGGGCGCGAAGCTCGTCTCGATCGCCGTGAGCTTCGTGGTGAATTTTTCGCTTTCGCACTTCGTGGT
>DATARB010000036.1:0-30334 GCA_036264375.1 Pseudolabrys sp. | reverse complement strand
CCAGCCGATGCCGGCGGAGCCGGTGGCGCGGCTCGATGCGGCGGACAACCGCCTCACGACGATGAACTACGCGGCGACGAATGTGGACGTGGCTTTGAACGCCTTCTACGGCGGGCTCACCAACGAGCAGAAGGCCCGGTTCGACACGCTCGGGAAGTAGCGCACGGGCCGCGCTTCGCGCGGACTCGTTGGCTCGCTCCTCAGGGTGACCGGACAAAGGCAGACTATAAGGCGCGAAAACCTCACATCCCGAACTGCACACCGTGCGCATTGCGCGACTTCAAGGTGCGGTAACGCGCCAGGGCCCAGAGCGGGAAGTATTTCCGGTAGCCGTGATAGCGCAGATAGAACACGCGCGGGAATCCGCTGCCGGTGTAGCGTTCCTCGTCCCAGAAGCCGTCGCTCTTCTGCGTCTCAACGAGATAGCGCAGGCCATGCTCGACCGCCGGGTGGTTCACTTCACCAGCCGCCATCAGCCCCATGAGCGCCCAGGCTGTCTGCGAGGCCGTGCTCGGGCACGGCTCGTGACCGCGATAATCGAGCTTGTAGCTCGAGCCATCCTCGCCCCAGCCGCCGTCGGCGTTCTGGATCGAGATTAGCCAGGACACCGCCTTGCGGATTTCCGGCGCCTCGTGTGGCACAGCGGCGGCGTTGAGCGCGCACAGCACCGACCAGGTGCCGTAGATGTAATTGAGGCCCCAGCGTCCGAACCAGCTGCCATCCGGCATCTGCTGCTTGAGCAGATAGTCGACGCCGCGCGTCAGCGCCGGGCTCTGCTCGCGCGTATCGCCGAGCTGCGCCAGCATCGACACGCAGCGCGCGCCGACATCCTCGGTCGGCGGATCTAGCAACGCGCCATGATCGGCGAATGGGATGTTGTTGAGATAGTAATAGACGTTGTCGACGTCGAAGGCCGCCCAGCCGCCATTGCGGCTTTGCATGCCCCTCACCCACTCCTCGGCGCGCTCGATCGCCTGATCGAATTCATCGCCGCCGCCGCGGCGCGTACGGTCCATCGCCATGACGATGACGGCGGTGTCGTCGAGATCGGGGTAATGCGGATTGGCATACTGGAACGCCCAACCACCGGGCCGCAACTCAGGCCGGCGCGCGATCCAATCGCCGCGCACGTCGAGCACCTGCTTCGGCAGCATCCATTCGAGGCCCTTGTGCGCGCTGGCCACCGCCTCGTCGGTGCCGACCTCAAGCAGCGCCTGCGCCGCGAGCGCCGTATCCCAGATCGGCGACAGACACGGCTGGCAGTAAGCCTCGTCGTCCTTCACCACCAGCAGACGCTCGACCGAATCGCGCGCGATCGCCGCCTTTGCCTCATTGGCGGGACCGCCCAGTGCGTCGAACATCATCACAGCGTTCGCCATCGCCGGGTAGATCGCGCCGAGCCCGTCTTCGCCGTTCAGCCGCTCGGTCACGAAGTCGGCCGCGCGCTGGATCGCGCGGCGGCGGAGCGCTTTCGGAAACAGTCTCGTCGCCGGCCGGAGCACCGTATCGACCACACGGAAGAACAAGAACCACCGCCATGTCTGATGCGGCGCCTTGGACGCCAGGCCGATGTCCTTCGGCTTCTGGACGAACAATTCATCGATGGTGACGCCGCGCGGATTCTTCGCGCGCGGCTTCAGCGCTTCGAGCACAAACAGCGGCACCATCACCGTGCGCGCCCAGTACGACACCTTCGACAGATGGAAGGGGAACCAGCGCGGCAGCAGCATCACCTCGACCGGCATGGTCGGTACGCTGCTCCAGTTCAGGACGCCGTAGAGCGCGAGCAGGATGCGCGTGAACACGTTGCAGTTCACCGCGCCGCCGCGCGACAGGATCGCTTCGCGCGCACGCCGCATGTGCGGAGCATCGGGGGAGTCGCCGATCATCTTCAGCGCGAAATAGGCTTTGATGCTGGCGCTCATGTCGAACTCGCCGGCGTGGAACAACGGCCAGCCGCCGTGCTCTCCCTGAATGCGGCGCAGATAGACAGCGATCTTCTGCTCCAGCGGTGCGTTGACCGGCTCGCCGCGATAGTGGCGCAGCAGGACGTATTCGGCCGGAATGGTCGCGTCTGCTTCGAGCTCGTAGAGCCAGTGACCGTCGGGCTGCTGATGCGCGACCAGCGTATGCGTCGCCGCGGTCATCGCCTGCTCGACATCAGTCTCCAGATTGCGCGCGCCCGTCGGACGCACATCGGCATCAAGATCGAAACTCATGCCGCAGCCCTATTCACTTTGCCGCCCCCGACAAGATCGGCGGCGCGATTGCCCGAGCGCACCGCGCCTTCAATGGTCGCGGGCAGGCCCGTCGCCGTCCAATCGCCGGCCAGAACGAGATTGCCCCAATTTGTCCGCGCGCCCGGACGCTTCGCGTTTTCCTCGGGCGTCGCGGCAAATGTCGCGCGCCGCTCGCGCACGATCTGCCATGGCGGCAACGTCTCCGGCAGGCCCATGACGGCGGCCACATCGCGCCAGATCACCTGCGCCAATTCCGTGCGCGGCATCTCGAGCAGATCGCCGGCATCGCTGACGGTGACTGCGACGCGGCCCGGCAGTGCAAAGACCCATTCCGCCGTGCCGTTGACGACGCCGATCATGCGCGGCTGACCGGGCGGCGGATCGATGCGGTAATGCGCATTGACGATACTGCGGAACGACGACGGCACCTGCAATCCGGGAATGAAGCCGGCGGCGGCGTAAGACGGAACGGCGAGGATGACCTGGTCGCGCTCGCCGAGCGCGATCGCATCCTGGCCGAAATCCAGTTGCGAGATGCGGGTCCCCGCGAAGCCCAAAGCATGCAAGGGCCGGTGCATAGTGATGACAACGCCGCGTTGATTGAGATAAGCGACCGCGGGATCGATGAACGCTGTGCCGATGCCATCCGGTGCGATCAGCGGCCGGCACGCCTTGCCGCCGAGCACGAGCGTTTCACGCACGATCTGTCCCGCAAGCTTGCCGGACCCTTCCGGCGGCACGACGTTGAGCGCCGCGAGGAACAGCGGCTCGAGCAACCGATCGTAAAGCGGACCCGAGCAGGTCATCAGCTTTTCCAGCGGCTGATCGCCGCTCGCCCACAACAACCGCGCCAGCGGCAGATAATCGCGCGGGCGTGTCTGCGGCACGCGGCGGCTCTTGTCGAAGATCCACCAGGGAAACAGGCCATTGTTGAAGCGCACCGTCCAGCGCGCGCCGCCTTCGAGATCGATGAACTGGAATTCCGCATCGGCCGGACCTTCCAGCATCGTCTCGGCGCCGATGGTCTTGAGGTAGTTGAGGGCCGCGTGATTGCCCGACAGAAGGAGATGCGTACCGTTATCGATCACCATGCTGGTGGTGTGATCGTAATACGAGCGGCAGCGGCCGCCGGCCTGCCCGGTTGCTTCGTGCACCACGACCGTGCGGCCGGCGTCGGTCAGGCGCACGGCCGCGGCAAGGCCCGCGATCCCGGCGCCGATAATATGAACAGTGCCGTCAGATGAAGGCATGACGCAACGCAATCCCTATCAGATGTGACTTGCTGAGCGACACGCGGTTGCGCGGCAGAGCCCAGCCGCGCGCCACCGTGTCCTCCAGAACTTGGCCGTAAGCCAGCCCCATGATCCTCGGCGCCCGCACCGCCCGGCGCCGACACTGCGCCATGACCTCATTGGCCTTTGCGAAATGGTGACGCGCCCGCTCGACGACGACGTTGCAGGCGACGCCGATGCGCGGGTCGGCGACGACCGCGCTTGGATCGTTGGTGTCGATGCCGGCGGCGTGCAGCGCTTCGCGCGGCAGATAGAGCCGGCCTATCTCTGCATCCTCGTCGATATCGCGGAGGATGTTGGTGAGCTGCAGCGCGCGGCCGAGATGATAGGCAAGCTCGATCCCTTCATTTTCGCCGGTGCCGAAGACGCGAACCGAAAGGCGGCCGACCGCGGACGCCACGCGATCGCAGTACAGATCGAGCGTCTCGAAATCCGGCGCGCGGATGTCCTCGACGGCATCCATTTCCATGCCGTCGATCACAGCGAGGAAGTCGTCCATGCGGAGCGCGAATTTGTCGATGGCGCGGGAAAGACCGTCGAGGCCTTCCGGCACCCGGCCGGAATAAAGCGCGTCGATCCTGCGCCGCCAATCGGCAAGACCTTCGATGCGCTGCTCACGCGAGCCGCCGCCATCGGCGATGTCGTCCACCGCGCGGCAGAAGGCATAAATCTCGAACATCGCCTCGCGCTGCGCCTGCGGCAGGATGCGCATGGCGAAATAGAACGAGCTGCCGCTGGCGCGGGCCGCAACAGAGGGAGCTTTTTCCGACACACCAAGCATCCGGGACCCGCTAATTCACAGCCGTCACGGGCGACGCAGCGCGCATCCAAAGCTTGCGCGACAAGGCCCCCGCCGCCGCCGACGCCACAGTGAGGAGCATTCCGGTTTTGCTCAAGTGCACCTTCTCGCTCAGCGGATCGTGCTTCCGCAGCACGCTGACCAGGCGTTCCGCGAGCTTCTGGATGGCCGCGATCTCCATGGCGAGGCGCGTGTCGTTGACCATGGCCGCCAAGGGGCGGCTCTGAACCAGCAGCGCGCTCGTGCCATCGAGCAGGCCTTGCAGGCACCGCCTGAAAGCCGGCGTGCCCCGCTCCTGATCGAGGATGTCGGCCGTGAGACCATTCGCCGACAGCGCGTCGAGCGGAATGTAGACGCGATCGAGATCGCGATAATCTTTGGCGCAGTCTTGGATGTGGTTGATGATCTGCAAGGCCGCGCAGAGCGCATCCGACGCCGGCCACGTCGATTGAGATTCGCCGTGGACGTCGAGCACATAGCGTCCGACTGGCATGGCCGAGTACTGGCAATAGCCGATGAGCTCGTCCCAATCGGCGTAGCGCAGCTTGGTCACGTCCTGGCGGAAGGCCCGCAGCACGTGTTGGGCGTGGATCGGTGCAAGACCATGCGCGCGCAGAACACCGCGCAAGGCCACCCCTTGCGGCTCCTGATCGTTCTGCCCGAGCAGGCTGGCCTCGAGCCGGTCGAGGCGCGTGATCTTTTCCGCGGGGGTCAGCGTGGCGTGATCGGCGATGTCGTCGGCGACGCGCACGAATTCATAATAGGCCAGGATCGCGGGCCGGTGCCGCGGCCGGATCAAAAAGGAGGCGACGGGAAAGTTCTCGTCGCTCGAGCCTTTCCCGGAGCGCAACTCTGCACTGGCGGTCATCGCAGGCTCGGCGCGTTGACATCAACGCGCCCCTTCCATTGGCCCCCACGCCGCCGGGCATGCTGATAGGCGGAATCGAGTGTGTAGGCGCCATAAACAGCAGCAATGACTGGCAGCGCAAGGCCCCACAATGGCGACAGGCGGTAGAAGCGCAGCGTCGGCACCATCGACACGGCCATGCCCAGATACGCCGCAAAACCAAGATAGCGGGGCCAGCCTTCGGCGAAGATCGCCAGCAGCGGCGGCGCCAGGAATGTGAGCGCGAGGCCCGCGATCGTGCCGGCCAGCAGCAGCGGCGAGTACTGAAGCTGCGCATAGGCCGAGCGCGAGATCATCCGCCGGACGTCGGCAAAGGCCTCGTAAGGGCGAATGCTGAGCGAGCGCCCGGTGAGGCCGAGCCAGATGGGGCCGACAGCCTTCATTTTCCGTCCCAGCGTGCAGTCGTCGATCAAAGCATTGCGCATGGTTTCGATCCCGCCGGCGGCGCGCAGAGCGTCGGCGCGCACCAGCATGCAGCCGCCGGCAGCCGCCGCGGTGGCGGCCTTGGGGCTGCTCACCCAGCGGAAGGGGTACAGCATCTGGAAGAAGTAGATGAAGGCCGGGACATGGGTGCGCTCGGCCAGGCTCTCGCAGCGCAGCTTCGCCATCAGCGAGGTCAGCACGTTGCCGCCGGCCCGCGCGTGCGCCACCAGCCAAGCCACCGTGTCGGGGGCGTGGGCTATGTCGGCGTCCGTCAACAGCAGATAATCGGGCCGGAAGGTCTCTTCGGCCGCCGCGATGCCTTGTTTCATGGCCCACAGTTTACCGGTCCAGCCGGGGGCAAGGCCACCGCTCCCGATCACCATCACGTTACGGTCCGGACGCTGGGCTGCGGCCGCTTGGGCGACGGCGGCGGTCCCGTCACTGCTGTCGTCGTCCACGACGACGATGCCGAGCGGACCCGGATAGTCCTGACAAATAAGCGACCCGACGCTCTCACCGATCACGGCGGCCTCGTCCCGGGCCGGGACCACCACCGCGACGGAGGGCCATACCGCCGGAGCCGCGGGGACGGCGGTATCGGCCACCGGATTCATCCAATAACGCCCGCGCCAGCACAGGAGATAAATCCACACAATGGCGCATAACGCGGCCAGGGCGCTGGTCAACATCGCGGGCAGGTGTCCGAGGGGCAAAACGGGTTTTCCTACAATGCCTAAGCCGTGGAAAGGTTCAATGGCGGAACCCGTCCTTGGCGGGCGAGAATTCATAGCGATTTGGGGTCGATAGACCAGAATTTCCATACGGGACCAAGGACAAGGTTCCCCTCCCCGGGCCGGCCATCCGCAAAAGGCGCGTGCAACGGCATGAGATTCACCCTTTCCGTGCGTCCCTGACGCGCGGCCGGCGCGGCCTATCCCCGCGATCTGCCGGCCGCTATACCGAATCCACCGGCGCGAGGCGTCATGCCGCGCCGGGCGAGGGACGCATGAGCCTGATCGGGCCTGCCGCCGACGTGCAAGCGATTGCTTGGCCGCGAAAGACGCGCGCCGAGGAATTGCGCCTGCAGCTTGCCGACGAGATCGTGCGCGGCGCGCTGGCGCCGGGCGCCGCGCTCGATGAAACCACGCTGGCGCGCCGTTTCAACGTGTCGCGCACGCCGGTCCGGGAAGCGATCCGCCTGCTCGCGGCGAGCGGACTGGTCGAGGTGCGCGCGCATCGCGCCGCCGTCGTCGCGCAGCCGACCGAAGAACAGCTCGTCGGCATGTTCGAAGTGATGGCGGAACTGGAGGCGCTCTGCGCCGGCTACGCGGCCGAGCGCATGACCGGTGCCGAGCGGCGCGCCTTCGAGGACATCCACGAGCGGCTGCGCGTGTTGATCCAGAGCGGTGACCCGCAGCGCTATCACGAAGCGAACGAAGCCTTCCACGCCAGCGTCTATGCCGGCGCGCACAACGACTATCTCGCCGAGATCACGCTCGCCACGCGGGCGCGCGTTCAGCCGTTCCGGCGCGCGCAGTTCCGCAACCTCGGCCGGCTGGCCAAGTCGCATGTCGAGCATGACCGTGTGGTGCAGGCGATCCTGCGCGGCGAGCGCACGGTCGCGGCGCAGGCAATGTACGCGCACATCGTCACGGTGCGCGACGAATACGAAAACTACGCCGATTCGCTTTAAGTTTGGCGGCATTGACTCTGTTGCGTCATGGCCGGGCTTGTCCGGCCATCCACGTCTTTCGTTAGCAAGCGAAAGCAAGACGTGGATGCCCGGCATAAAGCCGGGCATGACGACCGGGAGGCTGTCGAGTCAGGCAGCGCGGACGCGCGGATTGATCGTCTCGAGGAGCTTGGGGACTTCGCTCGCCGGCCGCGGCGGGCTGAACAGATAGCCCTGCACCTGCGTGCAGCCTTCGGCGCGGAGGATGTCGAGCTGCTCGTGGGTCTCCACGCCTTCCGCAATCGTGACCATACCGAGATTTTCGCCGAGCCGCGTCACCGCGCGGATGATGGCGATGCAGTCGTCCTTGCGTCCGAGCTCCTGGATGAAAGAGCGGTCGATCTTGATCTTGTCGAAGGGGAAGCTGCGCAGATAGCTCAGCGACGAATAGCCGGTGCCGAAATCGTCCATCGAAATGCGCGCGCCGAGCGCGCGGATTTGATGCAGCGTGTCGAGGATGGCGCGATCGTCCTGAAGCAGAACAGTCTCGGTGATCTCCAGCACCAGCCGGCTTGCGTCGAGCCCTGACGCGCTCAACGCGGACACGATCGACAGCGCCAGGCTCGGATTGCGGAACTGCACGGCCGACAAGTTGACCGCAACGGTCAGGCCCTCAGGCCATGTCGCCGCGTCGCGGCAGGCCTGCTTGAGCACCCAGTCGCCGAGTGCGCCGATGAGGCCGATTTCCTCCGCCACCGGAATGAAGTTGCCGGGCGTGACGACGCCGCGCTGCGGATGATTCCAGCGCACCAGCGCCTCGAAGCCGGTGATCACGCCCCCCGCCAGTTCGACAATCGGCTGGTAATACATCTCGAACTCGCCCGCCGTCACCGCCTTGCGCAGATCGGTCTCCAGCGCGTGACGCGCCTGCATCTGCGCGTCCATCTCCGGCTGGAAGAAGTGATAGCAGCCGCGGCCGCTGCTCTTGGCGCGGTAGAGCGCCATGTCGGCATTGCGCAGGAGTTGGTCCGGCTCTTTGCCGTCGGTCGGGGCGATGGCGATGCCGATGCTGGCGCCGATCACGACCTGATGGCCGAGGATGTCGAATGGCTCGGAGAGCTGCTCGATGAGGCGGCCGGCCAGTTCGCTCGCGTCGGCCGGCTTGGTGCCGACCTGGACGATGGCGAACTCGTCGCCGCCCAGCCGCGCGACCGTGTCCGCGCCGCGCACGGCCATTTGCAGGCGCTGCGTGACGGCGCAGAGAAGCGCGTCGCCGACCGGATGGCCGAGCGTGTCGTTGACGGCCTTGAAACGGTCGAGGTCGACGAAGAGCACGGCGAGATTTTCGCCGCGGTTCAGCGCCTGCTCCATCTTCTCGCGGAACAGGACGCGGTTCGGCAGATCGGTCAGCGCGTCGTGGCGCGCCATGTGCATGATCTGCGCTTCCGCCATGCGGCGCTCGGTGACGTCCTCGAAGGTCGCGACCCAGCCGCCGTTCGAGGTCGGGCTATAGACGCTGGCGATCACGCGGCCGTCACTGAGCTCATAATAGTGCGTGCCGCTGTCGTGACGGTTGACGAACTCGGCCTGCTCGGCGAGCAACTGCGTTGCCGTCTTCGTGCCTTGATTGTGCCTGGCGGCGCTCAATTCGAGGATGCTCCGGAACGTGATGCCGGGCTGGATCTTGTCGCGCGACAGGCCGAAGATCTCGAAGAAGCGGCGGTTGACCACCTCGAGGCGGTTCTGCGCGTCGAACAGGCAGAGGCCTTGCGACATGTTGTCGAGCGCCGCGTCGAGCCGCAAATTGGTCTCGCGCAAGGACGCTTCCTGCTGCTTCGACAACGTGACGTCGGAGCAGACGACGATGAAGCCTTGGTCGCGCGTGGCGCTCTGGCTGATGCGTAGCCAGCGCCCGTCGGTGAGTTGGAAGTCGCCGGTCGCCGGATGGCCGCCGTCGCGCCGCATCAGCAGGGAGCCGGCCACCATCGACGTCTCCAACGCCGGCCGCAATTCGGCGATCGGCGTGCCGGACTTCAGGAGCGACGTCGGCACCGAGAGGAAATTCGCCGCCTGCGCATTGGCGAGCGCGATGCGGTCCTCGGCGTCGACGACGACGACGCCTTCCTGCGAGCTTTCCAAAGCATCGGCGAGCCGCGCCTGTGCCGAGCGGCGCTGCGCCACCTCGCGGTCCATCATTGTCTTGATGTTGTCGCGCATCAGGCGCATCGACGCGAGCAGCGCGCCGAGCTCGTCGGCGCTGCCTTGCGGGATCTCGACGTCGAGCTTGCCCGTGGCGATGCATTCGGCGACGTTCGAGGCGGCGGCGACCGGATGAATGATGCGCCGCGTGAGCGCCCACGCGACCACACCCGACAGCAGCAGGGCGATGACCGTCCCGACGGCATTGAGCTGGATGTCGTGCGCGACCGTCGCGCGCGCGATCTGCCGGTAGATGAAGCCGTCGCCGGCGGTGTAGTTGACCAACAGATCGATCTGCTCGTCGACCTTCTTGGCGTAGTCGTCGAGCATATCCCAGCTCGAGTCGAGCTTGGTTGCGTCGATCAGGTGTTCGCTGGTGCTCTTCCAGGCGTTGACGGCGCGCTGAACGCTGGTGGCCGCGTGCTTGGCGCGCACCGACTGCGACCGCTGCACGGCGATCGTCAGATCCTCGGTCAGCGTCTTGGATAGATTTTCGACCTCTTCATCCAGCCGCGCCCGCATGGACGGATCGTCGGCGATCCAGCGCCGCGCGAAGGCCGCGCGCATCGCGGCGAAGTCGGCCGCCGCAGCGCGCGCATAATTGATCGACATCAGCGACTCGTCGTAGGTCTTGCGAACGAGAACGCCGGCGTCCTGAATGCCCATGATGGCGTAACCGGCCAAAGTGCCGGTGATCATGGTCATGACGATGAAGGCGACGAGGATGCGCCCGCGGATCGTGCGGGAATAGGAAAACACCGTGGCCGCGCCGCGGCGCCACGCCGAATTCCCCCCGGCCAGATATGACTCAATCCTCGTCGGACGCATGATACGCCTTGTGACTGAGCCAACATGCGTATACGAGGCCGGTTAAATTGGTTTGATTGTTGGGTCCAATCCTGATCGCTTCGTTAACGGCGCCTTAACCGCGCCCCCACACCCTCGTGTCCGCAGGCGCGGAATCGCCGCTGCTGCCGCTATGATCGGCGCAGCCCGCGCCTGGGCAGGGGCATGAAAATGCAAATCAGATATGTGAAAATTGCCGCGTCGGCCGCCGCGCTCGGGATATTGACCGGCGCTGTCTTGGCTGGAGTGCGGGAAAGCTTCGCGGCCCCGCAATACATCGTGTCGCAGAAAGGCCGCGAATTCCGGCCGGGCGACCTGAGCATCAGCCGCGGCGAAACGGTGGTGATCGTCAACGACGACGGCGACCTGCGCCATCACGCCTATATCGACTCCGACAAGTTTAGCTTCGATTCCGGCGATCAGGAGCCGGGCAGCAAGACCAACATCACCTTCGCCCTGCCCGGCGATTTCGACGTACTGTGCGCAATCCATCCGAAAATGCGATTGACCGTCCACGTCAAGTAGGTTGCCGCCCGGCCGAAAGCGCGGCCGGGCGGCAGCCCTTAGGTAAGCGTCGTCCCGTACAGCAGCGCGTGCCCGCCATAGTATAGCGAGAGGAAGAGCACGATTGCAGCGGCGTAGCTAACGGGCAGCAGCCACGGATAGCGCACGAGGCTGACCTCCCGCCGGCTGTCGCCGATGATCGACAAGAGCACCACGACGATCAGCGAGTGACCGATCAGGTCCACCTTGCCGAAGGGGATCACCGCACTGGTGAACATGCCCACCAGCATCGTCGCGCCGATGCGGCGCACCAGCGGCGTCCACATCAAGGCGAAAGCCAGTGCGAATTCCACCGCGCCCGCCGCACGCATATAGAACTCGTTATCGAAGCCGAACGACATGCCCGGGTGCTCGATAAAAAGCGGGAAGGTCCATTCCGGATAGGCCCACTTCTCGATCGAAGCCCACATCAGCGTCACACCGGCGCTCCAGCGAACGATGTCGAGCGCCTTGACGCCGAAGAAGTCCCGCTGCAGGCCGGTAAGCGCGATGTAAGCGGCGATTCCGAGGAAGATCGGATAGTCGGCAAGATGGAATATGCCGTATCCCCAGATGCCGATGCCAAAGATGATCGCAATGCCCGCAGCCGAAAACGGCATCGTTCGCCGCGACAGCATGCCCGCGGCGATCGCGAGTTGAAGTACGCCGACAGCGGTCGAGGACGTTTTCAATTCCGGCGTGAGCAGGACACCGCCGAACCCCCAGATCGCGACGAAGAAGAAGCCGCATCCCGCGCGGAACAGCAATTCCGTGTTGTTGCGCAGGATATGGGTGACGCGATCCATCGCGCGAAGCAACGCTTCGCCGATATTTGTGCCCTCGAACACGGCGCCGGACAGCAGAGCAAGTATCGAGATACCTATAAGGTATTCGAAATCCGGACAGAGGACATTTTCTAGGACGCGTGGTTGTCCTGCGATGTCGTACGCGCAGAACCACTTGACGTGAGCACTCGCACTTCCAGCGAGTAACACGCTACCAATCAAGCCAAGCGAAGCCGCTGCTGCAAATCGCAGCGGCAGGCGCAGCCGGGTCATTTCAGCCTCCTTACCCCACTAAAATTACTTAAGAGACCTGTTTCGCCCCCGGATGCAGCCTTATAATTTAACTAGCTTTTACCACAATTTTTAAGAGGCTGGGTATATCAAAACGAGAAAATTAGGACTTGGTTAACCTCTGAAGGCATGTTTTGCCGCGGCAGACCGGGATCGACCTGCCCCAGAAGTGAATTGGTAATGGCAGCCGGCTAAAACGCCGGGCGGACGAAAAAATCCAAACCCCACAAGGGACTACCGCCCATGCTCGCTCTGATCAGCACCATCAGTGTCATTCTGGGAGGCACCACCGCCTGCCTAGCCGAGCGGTTTCCTGCATATACAAAGGCCATGGAGACAGCCGCGGGTGTCCTGCTGATTGGCGGACTCGCCCTGATCGGCTCGGGACTGCCGGTGCTTATCTAGCAGCGGGTGACGTCCGCGGTGACACCACATCCGCGACGGCAATCGATTTCTTGGAGAAACCTCAGCGCGGCAGCGCGGTCATCGCCCAGGATGGCGGCGTGCCGGTGAGAGTCTGCAGGAAGGCGACAAGATCCGCCTTCTCCGCCGCCGTCAAACCGAGCGGCTTGATCAGTTCCGAACGGCTCGGCCGGTCGATGCCGCCGCGATTATAGAGATCGACGACGGCCGCGAGTGTCGGCACCGATCCGTCATGCATATAAGGCGCGCGGCGCGCCACGTCGCGCAGCGTCGGCGTCTTGAACGCGTAGCGCAATTTGACGGACGTCGGAAACATGTGCCCGCGGCCGAGATCGTCACCTGTCGCCGTTCCGATATCGTGAAACGAAGAATCGGTGAATGCCCAACCGCTGTGGCAGGATGCGCAGTGCGCTTTCCCATTGAATAGATCGAACCCGCGCTTGGCCGACTCGCTGATCTCGTCCTCGTCACCCTTGATCCAACGATCGAAAGGCGCTTCGCCTGACACGATCGATCGCTCGAATGTCGCCAGGGCCAATTCGATTTTCCGTTGCGTGATGGGGCCCTTGCCGAACACGGTGTCGAAAGCGCTCACATAGCCGGGGATAGCGGAGAGGCGCTCGATGAGCACCTTGTCCGACACGTTCATGTTGTTGGATGCCGTGATCGGCCCAAAGGCGACCGCTTCGAGATCGCGGAAATGGCCGTCCCATCCAAGGCGCGGGACCCAGGCGACGTTGAGCAAGGTCGGCGTGCGCAACGGCAGCACTTCATGTTTCGCGCCGATCCCGCGCGGCAGTCCGTCGCCCCAGGACAGACCGGGATTGTGGCAGGTCGCACAGGAGCGCGATTGGGTATCGGAAAAGACCGGATCGAAAAACAGCATCCGGCCGAGGCGGGATTTCGCGTCGGAATAGGGATTGTCGTCAGGGAACGGAATTTCGACGGGACGCTGATAGTCTGCCTGCCATTTGGCTCGGTCGGCATGCGCCTCACCCGACACGGACGTGCCCGATGACAGCAGCAGCATCAAACAGGCCGCGATGCCACCACTCGCAAAAGCAATTGCTGTCAGCCGGGTCGTCCGCATTCCGGGTCCCTGGAGAGGGCGTTGACCAGTGAGTTAAGGCGCCGGCGAATGTTCAAGATTCAAATTCGACGTAGATATTGCGCTTCTGCGCCAAGCAACCGGCCGCCGCCTGCCCGCAGGCATAACCTCGGGCCTTTTCGTGATAATTGATTGTAATTAGCAGGGCGTAAATTTTGGCGGTCCAGTTTGCCGCATCCCGTCCGGGCTTCCCTGCCTCACAGGCCGGCGGCGCGCACCGCGATCAGGACTGCCGCGCCGAGCGCGAACATCAGCAGGGGATGCAGGCGCGGCAGCCACCACAACATGCCAGCCGAGCCGACGGCCACGGCCCAGGACGCAGGCCCGCCGCCGCCGATACGCAGAAGTGACGCCACGCCGGCCAGGATCAGTCCGCCGCCGACCGGCGCCAGGCCCTCTTCCAACGCCGTATGCCAGCGCTTGCCGCGATGCCGGTTCCAGACGCGCACGACGCCATAGCAGAGCAAGGATGACGGCAGGTACAGCGCGAGGGTCGCGATCAGCGCCCCGGTCCAGCCCCAGACGTGAAAACCGATCAGCGTCGTCAACATCGACCCCGGGCCGGGCGCCGCCCGCGATATGGCGAAGAAGTCGACGAATTCGCGCGCGGTGACCCAATGGTGCACGTCGACGGCTTGATGCTGGATGCCGGCGATGATGCTGGTGCCGCCGCCAATCGACGCCAGCGAGAACGGAACGAAGACGAGCACGAGCGCCAAGGGCAGATCGTCACGCATCGGCACTGTGCCTCATCCAGGCCGCCCCGACCGACAGCGCGCCGACAACGGCCACGACTGCCAGCAGCGGCCAGTGCAGGAGACCGACGGCAACGAAGGTCGCGACGAACGCCGCGAGCGTCGCCAGATGGCGCGCGGCACGTTGCGCGCCCTTGGCGACCACCATCAGGAGCAGACCGATCGCCGACGCGGCAACGCCGTCCAGCGCGGCGTCGGCGAAAGGCAGCGTCTTGACGACATGATAGACGCTGGCGAGCCCGATGACCGCGAAGAAGGGCCCCGAAAACAGGCCGAGCAGCGCCGCGGCGGAGCCCACAGGCCCGATCAGCTTCTGCCCGACATAGACACCGAGATTGGCGATATTGGCGCCGGGCAGGATCTGGCTCACCGCCATGCCTGACAGGAACTCGTCCTCGGTCAGCCAGCCGCGCTGAACGACCACCTCGCGATAGACCCAGCCGGATAGTCCGCCGCCGAAGCTGAACAGGCCGATGCGGAAGAAGACCGAGAAGAGAGCTGGGACAGATACGCGCTGGACGGGAACATTCACGGCGGCAGGGCCCGGATGCGACTCAATAGGAGAGCGCGCGAAATCTGCGCCGGTGGCTTTTGTTTGGCAATGCACGCGCCGGCCCATGCGCCTTACGCAACCTTGGAGGATGCGGGCGGCCCGGCGGTGCCCTCCAGCGCGCGCGCGAGCCGCTCGGCGAAAACCGCGGCCGGGACGGGGAGCGTGCGCCCGCGCAACTGGCCGAGCACTAGCCGGTCACGCGCGAGGTCGCGGTCGTCGATGTCGCGCGTGACAATGCCGAGCTTGTTGCCGCTCGCCGGCGCACCGATCCTGATCTGGAAGGAGATGACGCCGGCATAAGTTACCAGTGCGCGCAGGAGCTCGAAAGAATTCGATTCCGCCACGATCTGGAAGCGCAGCCCGGTACGGGCGCAGAAGTCGTCGATCAGTTGCCGGCCGCCGAAGCCGCGCCTCGCGATCGCGACGGGATGGCGGGTGCAATCACTCAGGCGCAGCGTCCGTTTCTCCGCCAGCGGATGCGCCGCACCCATGACGGCGACGAGACGCTGCTCGACGGCCATCAGCGGCTGGAAATTGGCCAGGAACGGCGGCCGGAACACCAGGACGAGGTCGACCGCATAGGAGGCGAGCGCCTCCATCGCGTGCTCGTGGTCGAGCACCTGCACGTCGAAATTGACCAGGGAGTAACGCTTGCGGAACTCGGCAATTTGCCGCGGCAGGAAGTCGATCGCCAGGGCCTGGCTGCAGGCGATGCGCACGGTGCCGCGCCGCAGGCCCTTCAACTCCTCGATCTGCGATTTCATGCGCTCGACGTCGCCGTCCTGCTGGCGCAGGAAGCCGACGAAGACCTCGCCCGCCGCCGTCAGCCGCACCCCGCGCGGCCAGCGCTCGAACAATTGCGCGCCGAGCTCCTCCTCCAAGTCCATGATACGGCGGTTCACCGCCGAGGACGTCACGTTGAGCTGTTCGGCCGCTTTGCGGATCGATCCACAGCGGGCGACTTCGTCCACATAGCGAAAAATTCGCAAGTTCTTCATCGGACTGGGCTACCGCGTGAGTGAGGCTTTTTCGGCATCACCCTAGCAAGAAATCGGCGGCAGAAGGAAGCACTCGCGCCCGCTAGCCTTGGCTCCATGCCGGGGATCCGCAACACTCCAGGAGCCTTTCGATGACGTCGCTGTTCCGTGCCGGCCTGTTCGCGCTCGCCGCTGCCATCGGATTTTCCAGTCTCGCCACCCCGCCCGCCCAGGCGGAGACCAAGCTCAGGATGGTGCTGAACTGGAAGTACCAGGGCCCGCAGGGTTGGTTCTTCCTCGCCCAGGATCGCGGCTACTTCAAAGACGCCGGCCTGGATGTCGTGATGGATCAGGGCAACGGGTCCGGCGCCGGCGTGCCGCTGGTCGCCAACGGCACCTACGACGTCGCCTTCAGCGACATCAACGCGCTCATCGAACTCGCGGCCAAGAAGCCGGACGACGCGCCGATCGCCGTCTATGTCATGTACAACCGCCCGCCGTTCACCATCGCGGTGAAGGCCGACAGCCCGATCAAGTCGCCGAAGGACTTCGAGGGCAAGACGCTCGGCGGCGCGGCCAATGACGGCGCGCTCAAGCTGTTCCCGGCCTTCTGCAAGCTCGCCAAGATCGACTGCACCAAGATCAACATCACCAACATGCAGCCGAACCTGCGCGAGCAGATGCTCATGCAGGGCCAGGTGGACGGCGTGTTCGGCTACGTCAACACCATCCGCTTCTCGGCCAAGCTGCTTGGCGTCGACGACTCCAAGATCCGCTACATCAATTACGGCGATTACGGGATGGACCTCTATTCCAACGCTATCGTCGTCTCGAAAAAGCTGGCGAAGGAGAACCCGGCCGCGGTGAAAGGCCTGATCGCCGCGATCAACAAAGGGCTGAAGGACGCTCTGAAGGACCCGGACGCCGCGGTCGCGGCGGTGGCCAAGCGCGAGCCGCTCATCAAGGTGCAGGTCGAGCGCGATCGCTTCGACGCCACGATCAAGGACGAGATGAACCATCCCGAGATCGCCAGGATCGGGCTCGGCGCCGTCGACATGGACCGGCTGAAGCGCTCGATCGACATCCTCGTCGATGCCGACAAGCTGCAGCGCACGCCGGCGGTGAGCGAAATCTTCACGCCGGAGTTCCTGCCGCCGGCGGCCGACCTGCCGCACAAGCTGTTCTGACCACACCTCATTGCCAAGACCGGGGCATCCGCCATGCATCTGCAACTGAAAGGACGGGCCGGTATCATCACCGGCCCCGCCAAGGGGATGGGCGCCGCCATCACCCGCGCCTTCGCCACGGAAGGCACGCGTCTTGCATTGGTTGGGCGCGACACGGATGCAATCGAACCCGTCGCTGCCGACGCCCGTGCCGCCGGCGCGGAGGTCATCGTGATCGGCTGCGACCTGACCGACGCGAAGCAATGCGACCGGGCGGCACAGGAGACCAAGGCGACCTTCGACCGCATCGATTTTCTGATCAATATCGCCGGCGGCTCGGGCCCCATCGGCAAGACCGGCGTCGAGACCACGCCGGAGGAGTTCGACGCCATCGTCACGCTGAACATGAACGGCTGTTTCCACACCATGCGCAGCGTGCTGCCGACCATGATCGCCCAGCGCTACGGCAAGATCGTCAATGTCGGCGGCACGTTCGGCATGCGCGGCCGCGCCGGCCGCGTGGCCTATTCGGCGTCGAAATGGGGCCTGCGCGGGATCACCAAGAGCTTCGCGCTGGAAGTCGGCCAGCACAACATCAACGTCAACTGCGTGGCGCCGGGCATGGTCGACGGCCCGCGCTTCCGCGACAAGGTGTGCGCCGACATGGCCAAGAAGCTGGGCATTACGCCCGAACAGGCGATGGAGCGTCACAGCGCCGAATACGCGATGCGGCGGATCACGGTCGACGACGATGTCGCCAATGCCTGCCTGTTTCTCGCCAGCGACGTCTCGCGCCAGATCACCGGCGTCGACCTGCCGGTCGACGGCGGCTGGGCCATGTTGTGAGGGGTGCGGCCATGAGCACGACAGCCGATCTCGTCATCCGCGGCGGCACGGTGGTGACGCCCGACTCCGCCTTCGAAGCCAGCGTCGCCATCCGCGACGGGAAAATCCTAGCCGTCGGCAATGACGCAGCCATGCCGCCGGCCGCCGAGACGATCGACGCGCAAGGGCTGCACGTGCTGCCCGGCGCCATCGACGTGCACGTGCATTTCCGCGATCCCGGCTATCCGCACAAGGAGGACTGGGACAGCGGCACCGCGGCCGCGGCCTTCGGCGGCGTCACCACCGTGTTCGACATGCCGAACACGATTCCGCCGACCGGGACCGCCGACATCCTCGCCGCCAAGCACGCGATTGCCGCCAGCAAGGCCCATGTCGACTTCGGCCTCTATGGTCTGCTCGGCGAGGACACGATCGAGAATGTCCCCGCGCTCGTCGCCGGCGGCGTCATCGGCTTCAAGTGCTACATGGGCAATACCTTCGGTAAGATTCCCTCTCCTTCGACCGGCGCGATGCTCGAAGGCTTCGAAGTCGTCGCCAAGACCGGCAAGCGCATCTCGCTGCATGCCGAGACGAACTCGATCATGGAGCGCCGCGAGACGCGGCTGCGTGAGGCGGGCCGCACCGATCCCTTGGCGCATTTGGCCGCGCGTCCGGCGGTCGTTGCGGTGGAAGCCGTGAGCCGCGCCGCGATCCTCGCCGAGTGGACAGGCGCCCGCATTCACGTGCTGCACATCTCGTCTTCGGAAGAGCTGCGGCCGTTGCGCGAGGCCAAGGCGCGCGGCGTCGACATCACCGGCGAGACCTGCCCGCATTACCTGATGCTCTCCAGCGACGACTACGCGCAGTTCGCCGGCGTCATCCGCGTCAATCCACCGGTGCGCGAGAAATACAATCAGGAGCCGATCTGGTCGGCGCTCCTCGACGGCACCATCGACATCATCGCCACCGATCACGCGCCGCATACGCCCGAAGAGAAAACGCGCAACGACATCTGGACCGTCGACTGCGGGTTTCCCGGCGTCGAATTGCAGATGCCGCTGATGCTTACCGCGGTGAGCGAAGGGCGCATGAGCATCTCCGACTACGTGCGCATGAGCGCCGCCAATCCGGCCAAGGTCTGGGGACTCTATCCGCGCAAGGGCGTGATACAGGCCGGCGCCGACGCCGATCTCGCACTGGTCGATCTCAAGGCCGCCTGGACCATCGACGACGCCAAGCTGCAATCGCAGTCGAAGATTTCGCCCTGGCATGGCCGCGGCGTGAAAGGCCTTCCGATGCACACGCTGGTGCGCGGCAAGTTCGTGATGCGCGACCGCGCATTGATGGACGACGCGCGCGGCTGGGGCCGCTCGGTCCACGCGATCCAGGAGATGCCGCAGCCTGCCGTTCGCAATGCCGACAAGACACTGCAAGCCGTCACCGCCGCCGGGCCCAACGCACGGAAACAGTCCGCATGATGCACGCCCGTTTCGACGAAACACCTGCGGCCAAGTCTGCAGACAAGTCTTCAGCCAAGACCGCGGCCGAGACGCGTTCGGCCGACGCCTTCGTGCAGTTGCAGAACGTCACGCACAGCTACGGCCGGGATGCGCGCAAGGTGACGGCGCTCACGGAAACGAACCTGAAAATCGACAAGGGTGATTTCGTCGCGCTGGTCGGTCCTTCCGGCTGCGGCAAATCGACGATCCTCAAGCTCGTCGCCGGGCTCATTCAGGCATCGAGCGGTTACGTGTTCATCGCCGGCCGCGAGGTGGGCGCCGAGCCGGTGCGCGTCGGCATGGCGTTTCAGAACCCGACCATGCTGCCGTGGCTCACGCTGCGTGACAACGTGATGCTGCCGCTCAAGATCGTGCCGCCGTTCCGGCAAGAATACCGCAAGAAGCGCAAGGGCGAGTTCCGCGACCGCGTGGAGGCGCTTCTAGAGCAGGTCGGCCTCGCGGGCTTCAGCAACAAATATCCCTGGCAGCTCTCCGGCGGCATGCTGCAACGCGCCTCGCTCTGCCGCGCGCTCATCCACGACCCGCAACTCCTGATGCTCGACGAGCCCTTCGGCGCGCTCGATCAGTTCACGCGCGAGGAACTGTGGGCGGTGATGCAGGACCTCTGGCTCACGCGCAAGCCGACGGTCGTGCTGGTCACGCATGACCTCAAGGAGGCGGCCTATCTCGCGAATCGCATCTGCGTGATGCAGGCGCGCCCCGGCCGCATCATCGACGACAATGGCGTGCCCTTCGCGCGGCCGCGCACCATCGACATGACGTACGAACCGGCCTTCGTCGACCTCACGCATCGTCTGCGTGCGCTGATCGTCGCGGCAAGCCCGGCCAAGGCGGTGACCCCATGAATACGCCATTCCAGCGCCGCATCGCGTCCATCGCGGTCATCATCGGCTTTTTCCTGCTGTGGGAATTCCTCTGCATCGCCTTCGGCATCAAGGATCTGGTGCTGCCGCGGCCCTCGCAGATCATTGCGACGCTGATCGAGCGGTTTCCAGCGATGTGGCCGCACACGGTGCAGACGCTGTACACGACCATGGTCGGCTTCGGCCTTGGCATTCTCGCCGGCGTCTCCATCGGCGTGCTGATCGGCTCGTCGCGTCTTGCCTATGACGTGGCCTATCCGCTGCTCGTGGGCTTTTCCTCGACGCCCAAGGTCGCGGTCGTGCCGATCTTCGTGCTCTGGTTCGGCGCCGGCACGGTGCCGGCGGTGCTCACCGCCATGCTGCTGTGCATCTTCCCCATCGTCGTGAACGTGGCGACCGGGCTTGCCACCACCGAGCCCGAGCTCGAGGACGTGATGCGCGCGCTCAAGGCCAGCAAGCTCGACATCCTGTTCAATGTCGGATTGCCGCGCGCGATGCCCTACTTCTTCGCATCGCTCAAGGTGGCCATTACACAGGCGTTTGTCGGCACGGTTATTGCAGAGACGGTCGCGTCGAACCGCGGCATCGGCAACCTGATGATGATCGCAAGCTCGAGCTTCGATGTGCCGCTCGTGTTTGCCGGGTTGTTGATCCTCGCGGTGCTCGGCGTCGCGCTCTACCTCGTCTTCGCATACATCGAGTCCAAGGTGACTGGCTGGACCCGGCGGCAGGATGAGTTCTCAGTCGGCTGAACCTCATAACCGTCGCAGGAGTCGCCATGTCCGTGAAATCCGTCGTTGCCGCCGCACTGGCGGGCGTTCTGCTGTTGACCGGCTCCGCCGGCGCGCAGGAGAAGACCAAGATCCGCTTCACCCTCGACTGGAAGATGCAGGGCCTGCACGCCTGGTACTACTGGGCGCAGGACAAAGGCTATTTCGCCAAGGAAAACCTCGACGTCACCATCGACCAGGGCGAAGGCTCGGCCGCGACCATCACGCGCATCATGTCCGGCGCCTATGACGCCGGCTTCGGTGACGAGAACGCGGTGATCCAAACCGCATCGCAGAGGCCGGGCGAGCAGCCGGTGATGGTCTACATGCTCTACAGCCAGGCGCCGTTTGCCATCCTTGCCAAGACGTCCGGCCCGATCAAGACGGTGAAGGACCTCGCCGGCCACAAGCTCGGCGCGCCGGCAGGCGGCGCCGCGCTCAAACTGGTGCCGCTGCTGGCGAAGAACAACGGCATCGCCATGTCCAGCATCGACGTCATGCAGGTCGCGCCCGCACTCCAGGAGCAGATGCTGTCGCAGGGCCAGATCGATGCCATCGCCGCCTTCACCGCGACGAGCTACATGAACCTCGTCTCGATGAAGCAAGATCCGGACAAGGATTATCGTTGGATCTATTACTCCGATTCCGGACTCGATCTTTACTCGAACGGCGTGATGGTTTCGCAGAAACTGACGAAGGATCATCCCGAAGCGGTGAAGGGGCTGGTGCGCGCCATCAACCGCTCCCTCAAGGAGGTAATGGCCAACCCCGATGCAGCCATTGCGCTGCTGGCCGCGCAGGAGCCGCTCATCAACAAGGACATCGAGAAGCGCCGGCTGTTGTATGTCTACAAGACGCTGATCGATACCCCGGAGGCGCGGGCCAAAGGCATCGGCGATGTCGACGATGGACGGATGGCCAAGGCGATCGATATCATCGCACAATCATACGACCTGACGAACAAGCCGAAGCCGGCCGACGTGTTCAACCGGTCTTTCCTGCCGCCTCAGGCGGATCGGATGCCGCCGGACGCCAAGTAAAGGTTCACGCTGAGCATGCGGACACTGTCCTGCGCGTTTGTCATCACCGGAGCTCGTGCTCCGGTGTTGGCGTCTCAGGAGATCGCGATCGACGGCGAGACGATTGCGTCGGTGCAGTCGTCGTCCAGGCCGTCGAGCGGCCTCATGGCCATGCCGGCGCTGGTCAATGCGCACGATCATGGCCGCGCCGCGCGCCTGAGCTCCATCGGCGGCGGCGGCAAGCCGCTGGAGACCTGGCTCAACTATCTGGCGCTGTTCCCGTCGGTCGACCCCTATCTCGGCGCCGTCGTCTCGTTGTCGAACAGCGCGCTCGGCGGCGTCGGCACGGTGATGATGCATTACACCCGCGCTCAGGGCTTCACCGACCTGCCGACGGAGATCGCGCAGGTCGCGCGCGCGGCGCGCGATGTCGGCGTGCGCGTCGGGTTTGCCGTCTCGATGAAGGACCGCAACCCGCTGGTCTATGGGCCCTCGGAGCCGATCCTCGCGGCGCTCCCGCCGGCGGCCCGCGCCGAGATCGAGAAGAAGTTCATCCGCACGCCGCCGAGCCCCGCCGAATACATCGCGCTGGCGGATGCCGTGGCCGACGCGGCCGGCAACGATAAATTCGAAGTACAGTATGGGCCGAACGGCGTGCAGTGGTGCACGCCGGCGCTGCTCGAGGCCGTCGCGGAGGCTTCGCGGCGCACCGGGCGCCGCATCCACATGCATCTGTTGGAGACCCGCTATCAGCGGCAGTGGCTCGACCAGGCCTATCCGGACGGCGCGCTCAAATATCTCGACTCCATCGGCTTCCTCTCCCCGCGCCTGACGCTGGCGCATTGCGTGCGGGCACGGCCGGACGAGATCGAGCTGCTGGCGGAGCGTGGCGTCACCGTCGCGTCGAACCATAGCTCCAACCTGCATCTGCATTCCGGCGTGGCGCCGGTCGCCACGATGCTCGGCAAGGGCCTGCGCGTGGCGCTCGGAATCGACGGCATGGCGCTCGACGAAGACGACGACGCGTTGCGCGAGATGCGCGTGGTGCGGCTGCTGCAAGGCGGCACCGGCTTCGAGGTGAAGGTCGCGCCGCGCGACGTCCTGCAAATGGCCTTCGGCAACGGCCACCTCAGCGTGATGAACAAGGCGCATGACGGAAGCCTCGCCGCCGGCGCGCCGGCCGACATGCTGCTGCTCGACTGGTCGCGCATCGACCACGAAAGACTGCGCGCCGATCTCGATCCCATCGAACTGCTTCTGGGACGGGCGACGGCCGATCACATCGACGAATTGATCGTCGGCGGACGCACCGTTGTGAAGGCAGGCAAGATCGCAGGCGCCGATTACGAGAGCGCGCGCCGCGCGGTGCTAGACCAAATGCGCGCCGGAATGGCGAAGGATACGTTCGCCACGGCCCTGAGCGCGCTCGATCCCGTCATCGAACAGCACTACCACACGGCCCCCTGTTGTTAGCCCAAGGACGAGCATGAGCACGCATCACACACTCAAGGCGCAACCCGGCACCGTGCAGTGGGGCTTCTATGACGCTGCCGTCACCCCGGTGCTGACGATCAAGTCCGGCGACACCGTCACTGTGGACAGCGTCTCCGGTGGACCGGAAAGCCTGCCGCCGGAGGGCTCCGGCTTCATCGTGCTGCCTGAACACCGCGAAATCCTCGCCAAAGCGGCACGCGGCCCCGGGCCGCACATCCTCACCGGGCCGATCGCGGTCGACGGCGCGCAGCCGGGCGACGCCTTGAAGATCGAGATCCTCGATATTCAGCTCCGGCAGAACTGGGGCTTCAACTTCAATCGTCCGTTGCTCGGCGCACTGCCCGACGATTTCCCCAACGCACGGCAGATTCACATCGCTCTTGATGGCGCGCGCGGCAAGGCGCGCATGCCATGGGGCCTCGAGGTGCCGACCGCGCCGTTCTTCGGCTGCATGGGCGTCGCGCCGCCGGCCGCCTGGGGCCGGCAGACCTCGGTGATCCCGCGCGCCTTCGGCGGCAATATCGACAATCGCGAGTTGGTTGCCGGCACGACGCTGTATCTGCCGGTGTTCCATCCGGGCGGCTTGCTCTCGGTCGGCGACGGCCACGCCGCGCAGGGCCATGGCGAAGTCAATCTCACCGCCATCGAGACAGCTTTGACCGGCACCTTCCGCATCAGCATCGAGAAGGCCGCGGGCCTGAAGCTGCCGCGCGCGGAGACGCCGACGCACGTCATCACCATGGCCTTCGATGTCGACCTCGATCAGGCGGCCAAAATCGCGCTGCGCGAGATGATCGATCTGATCGGCGAAAAGGCGGGCCTCTCGCCGGACGACGCTTATGCGCTGTGCAGCATCGCCGCCGACCTCGTGGTGACCCAGGTGGTCGACGGCAACAAAGGCATCCACGTCACCTTGCCGCGCTGGGCGCTGGCGAAGCCGGCGTGACGCGCCCTACTTGCCCTTGGTGCGGACAAGATAGGCGACGATCGCGTCGACATCGTTCGGGTCGATCGGGGCTTTGTAGTTGGCGATCATCTTGTGCACTTCCGCCGTCCAGGCGTCCTTCGACAAGGCGGGCTGGGTCAACACCATGCCGGCGGAGTGACACGACAGGCAGTTGTTGTTGATCGCGTCGGCACCGGGGCCAGGGAACGTCTTGTCGCTGTCCGGAAAATTGACGCTCTCGGATTTCAGCGTGAACGGCGCGGCGTTTGCAGCCAGATGCGCGCAGGCGGCGCTGAAAACAAAGGCGACGACAAACATCGTGCGAGACATAGGTGTGTCCTCCCCTAGCTCGCAACGACGTTCGTCGTTTCGATGACGTTGCGCATAAAGCCGGAACCGTTCCAGTTCGGCGTGTCCGGCTGAGCCTCGCCGCTGGCATTCTTGCAGCGGACGGCAAGGCTGTACTTGCCCGCCGACGGCAGCGTGATCTGCGACTGCCACTGGCGGAAGCTGTATTTGCCCTCGTCCTTGCCGAGTTGCGCCGGCGTCCAGGTCTTGCCGCCATCCGTCGAGACGTCCACCGAAGCAACCCCGCTGTCGCCGCCGAAGGCGATGCCGCGCAGCAGCGACGGTTTGGCCGCCGGGAGCGTCGCACCGGCGCTGACATTGGTGATGAAGGAGCGCGGCACCATGCGGTTGATCGGGATCATCTTCACCCCGGTCTGCCCCGGCGTGACATTGGCGCGCGGCGTGTCGGGAATGGTGTAGGCCGTCTTCGTCCAGTAATTGTCGTCCGGCTGATCCAGCACCTCGATGTCGCTGACCATCTTCACCCAATAGGTCGCGTACCAGCCGGGCACCACCAGCCGCAGCGGAAAGCCGTTCAGCACCGGCAACTGCTCGCCGTTCATCGCGTAAGCGAGCATCACTTCGCCATCGCGCGCATGATCGATGGCGAGCGATTTCTTGAAATCCGGGGCATCCGGCACGACCGGCTCGTCCAAGCCATTGAAGCGCACTTGCACGGCACCCGGCTTCACCCCGGCGCGGTCGAGCACGTCTTTCAGCCGCACGCCGGTCCACTTCGCATTGCCCATGGCGCCATTGGCCCATTCACCGCCCGCCACGCGCGGCTCGAAAAAGCCGCGCGAATTGCCGGAGCACTGGTTCACCGCCGCAAGCTCGACCTGCGGCATGGCCAGGACGTCCTGCAGCGACAGCGACACTGTCTGGTTCACGTGGCCATGCACGTTGAGCTTGAAGGTGTTGATGTCGACCGAGGTCGGAATCACCGCCCAATGCCAGCGCACATAGAACTGGTCGTTCGGCGTGAACACACCCTTGTCGAAGACGCTCCAGGGCGTTTCCAACAGCGGCGGGCGCGTGCGCTGCAGGATCATCGCGCCTTTCTGCGGAAAGGCCGTCGTAATGTCCCGCTCATCGGGACCGCCCGGAAGCGGCAGATCGACCGTCTCGGCGCAGGCGCCTCTCAACGACAGTGCAAGGCCGCCGAGGCCTGCCGCCCCGAGCAGATACCGCCGCGTCATCGCGTGACGATGTGAATCGTTTTCCAGTCCTGAAGACATGATGGCCTCCGTCGCGGCAACGATTTCATCAATAACCGTCGTGCCGGCGAAAAAGTTGCCCGAGGCCCGCCGGGCCGTCCAACACATCGATTGGATCGTTCCGATCGCGTGACGAGATCGGATCGAGACGATCTCAGATGCGACTATGTCGCGTTTGCACGGCCGCCGGTTTTCACGATGGCGAGCAAAGCATCCGCGGCACGGCTGAGATACCGTTCGCGATGGCGCAGCGCGTAAAACTGCCGCTCGGGCAAACTGAAATTCACCTGCTGCAGAAGGCCGGCTTCGATGCTGGGCGCCGCGACCGACGCGGAAATCGCCGTCGCACCGAGCCCCGCCTCGACCGCCGCGCGCACGGCTTCATTCGACGGCAGCTCCAATTGGATGCGCAGCGCGCCTGGGTCGAGACCGAGCTCCGACACGGCGTTTTCGAAAACGGAGCGCGTGCCGGAGCCCGGCTCGCGCAAAACCCAATCGCCTTCGAGCAGATTGGCCGCGGTCAGGCGCGCGCGCCCTGCCCAGGGATGATCCGGCGCCGTCACCACAATGAGTTGATCGCGCGCGACCGGCGTGAGCACGAAGCTCTCGCTCTCCACCGTGCCTTCGACGAAGCCGACTTCGGCCGCCCCGCTCTGGACAGCGGCGGCGGCCTGCTCGGTGTTGCCGATCGTGAGACGGACCTGGATTTGCGGATAGGCGCTTCGGAAAGCGACCAAATGGCGCGGCAGCCAATAGCCGGCAATGGTTTGGCTCGCCTGCACCGACAGCGTCCCGCGTTTTACGGCGCCGAACTCGCTCAGCGCCAGTTCGGCCGCCTCGGCCCGCGCCAGAACCGCCTTCGCTTCGGTCAAAAACACCTGCCCTGCCTCGGTCAGCTCGATGCGCCGCCCGACGCGGCTGAAGAGTTTCGTGTCGTGCTGCGCTTCCAGCGATGCGATGGCGTGGCTCGCGGCGGACTGCGCGAGGTTCAAGGCGCGCGCCGCCTGGGTGACATGCTGGCGCTCGGCGACGGCGACGAAGATACGAAGCTGTTCGAGGGTCATCGGTCTGCTCTCACCGCGGAGAACGGCGGCCGCCCCCGAACGCCCGGCCAAACGTTCTTATGAACAGATCATATAGATACAAAACATCTATTGGAAAGATCGAAGCCCGGTCTCCAGTTTACCGCAAGCCGGACGAACGGCGGCACGTGCCGCTGCTCCGGCCCGGAATGGAGCCGCATGTCATGTTCGAAAAGCACACCCTTATCCCAGCAAAGCCCGCGGCTGATCTGCGGGACTATCTGGCTGGAGAGAGAACGTTTCTTGCCTGGCTTCGCACCGGCACCGGCTTGATGGGATTCGGTTTCGTGGCGGCGCGGTTTGGGCTTTTCGCGGACGAGCCCTCCGTCTTGCAATACACCTCCGGCGCCCGGGCGCACGAGCTGTCACTTTGGTTTGGAGTGGCGCTTGTCGTGATCGGCATCGTCGTGAACCTCCTTTCCGCACGGCGCTATATGCGCCTGGTGAAAGCACTAAACCGCGGTCATTTCGTGCACTGCTCCTTCTCCAAGGAAGCCGTGATTGTCGCCATGTTGCTAGCGTTGCTCGGCATAGCCATGGCGATCTACCTGACGTTGTTTCTTGGCGCAGCCACCGGACGCGTCGGGTCCTTCACCTGACTACCGACTGACATCCACAGGATAAGACGATGATGCAACGTTTCAAATCCCAACACGTCGACAATGGCGCTCAGTTCTCTTCGGCAGGTCTCATCACCCGGCAGAAGGAGCCAAAGAACCTGGAGTCGCCTTTCGATCCGATCGACGCCTACGTCACGCCGACGGAGCTTTTCTATATCCGCAGCCATTTTCCGGTGCCGGACCTGGACCGCGCCACGTTTCAACTTCGCATTGATGGCGCAGTCGGACGTCCGCTGACTTTGAGCTACGACGAATTGCGCAGCATGCCGTCCGTGACCCGGACCGCGACTTTGGAGTGCGCCGGGAACAGCCGGGTCTTTCTCGTCCCGCAGGTGAAGGGCGCACAGTGGGAACTCGGCGCGGTCAGCAACGCGGAATGGACCGGCGTGCCGCTGCGCGCATTGCTCGAGCGTGCCGGACTGCAAGCCGATGCCTGCGAGATCGTGCTCGAAGGCGCCGATCGCGGGACGCCGCAAGAAGGGTCGCTCCCTCCCGACCCGATCTCCTATGTCTGGAGCGTGCCCCGAGCCAAGGCCATTCAGCCGGAAGTCCTGATCGCCTACCAAATGAATGGCCGCGATCTGTCGCCGGATCACGGCTTTCCGTTGCGCGCGATTGTGCCGGGCCACTATGGCATGGCGTCCGTCAAGTGGCTGACGAGTATCCGAGCGGTGCGTGAGCCGTTTCACGGCTACTGGCAGACGTCGGATTATGCCTACTGGGATTCCATGGATGGGAAGCCGGTGCGGCGCGCATTGGGAGAAATGAAACTCAAGTCCCAGATCGCGCGGCCACGCATTTACGAAACTATCGCGCCGAACGTGATCTACACGGTGTCCGGCGCGGCATGGTCCGGCGAGACCGACGTCACGGAGATCGCGGTGAGCACCGACGGCGGCCGCACCTGGGCCGATGCAAAATTCATATACCCGGTGCGACGGCATGCATGGCGACGCTGGACGTTCGATTGGTTGACGCCGAAAGAACCGGGACAGTACACGCTGCTGGCCCGCGCCAAGGACGCGAACGGTCTTGTTCAACCGGACAGCCACGACAAGAACTACGGCGTCTACGTGATCGACCACTCTCTTCCAATCGAGGTGTTTGTAGGAGAGTCCGGAGGCCGGCAGCCGTGAGGCTGCCGCCCCCAGCAGGCGACATGAATTCTTCCGCAAGGGGCCGCAAACATTGACGTTGCGCCACCGCGCGGCGCGCGCCTAAATGACCCCCGGGCTCGGCTGCCGCCACCGCAGCGAGCCCGGGAGGATCATGCGATGCAGGACATCGAAACGTTGTGGGCCGATTTCGCCCGTCCGATCGTCACCGCGGACGATTATATTGCCTCGCTCCGCGGCCGTCGCATGAATGTCTTCTTCATGGGCGAGCGCGTGCCGGAACCGGTCGAGCATCCGGTCATCTTCCCCTCGATCAACGCCATGGCGGAAACCTACCGGCTCGCCACCGAGCGGCCCGAGCTCGGCGGCGTGAAGAGCGATATCGCCGGCACACACACTAATCGCTTTCTTCACGTGCCCACCAAGCCCGACGAGCTCGTCACCAAGCATGAGATGCAGCGCGAGCTTGGGCGGCGCACCGGTACCTGCTTCCAGCGCTGCGTGGGGCTCGACGCCATCGGCTCATGCCACGCGGTGACCTTCGACATCGATGCCGAACGCGGCACCGATTATCACCAGCGCTTTCTTGCTTTCCTCAAGCGCGCGCAGACCGCCAACATCGTCATCGGCGGCGCCATGACCGATCCCAAGGGCGACCGCTCCAAGCCGCCGCACCAGCAGGCCGACCTCGACCTGTTCCTGCGCGTGGTCAAACGCGACGACAAAGGCATCTATGTCTCGGGCGCAAAGATGCATCAGACCGGCGCGGTGAACTCGCACTGGCTGATCTTCATGCCGACCATGCGCATGACCGACGCCGACCGCGACTGGGCGGTGGTCGGCGCCGTGCGCGTCGACGCGCCGGGCTTGACTTACGTGGTCGGCCGCCAGACCAACGATACGCGCGCGGTCGACGGTGGCACGCTCGACGCCGGCAACGCGCAGTTCGCCGGCCAGGAATCGCTGATCGTGTTCGACAACGTGTTCGTTCCCTATGAGCACGTGTTCATGGACGGAGAATGGCAATACGCGGCCACGCTGGTCGAGCGCTTCACCACCTATCACCGCTCATCCTACGTGTGTAAAACCGGGCTCGGCGACGTGCTCATCGGCGCGGCGGCGGAAGCGGCCTCGCACAATGGCGTCGAGTCCGCGTCCCATATCAAGGACAAACTCGTGGAGATGACGCATCTCAACGAGACCATCTATTCGAGTTGCATGGCCGGCGCGTACCGATCGAAGCCGATGGCCTCCGGCGCCTATCTCAACGACGAAATGCTCTCCAACGTCGCCAAGCACAATGTGACGCGCTTTCCCTTCGAGATCGCGCGGCTTGCGCAGGACATCGCCGGCGGTCTGGTGGTTACCATGCCGTCGGAGAAGGATCTCCAGAACAACGAGATCGGCCCGCTGATCCGCAAGTTTCTGCAAGGCAAAAGCGGCGTGGACACGGTGGACCGCATGCGCATCCTGCGGCTGATCGAGAACATGACGATTGGCCGCAATGCTGTCGGCTATCTCACCGAAAGCCTGCAC